>CAZEFK010000173.1:0-15666 GCA_964511405.1 uncultured Comamonadaceae bacterium
CGGTTCGGAGGGCGGGGAGGCCAAACCTTCCCGACCCCTATCAGTTGGCTCGACGCCGGTATCAACAGGGACTATGTCGAGCTTGCCACCACGGCTGGATCCCCGCCTTCGCGGGGATGACGGGCAAGACGGCCAAGCGGCTGATAATCCTCAGTGATCCGGGTTGTGTGAGCGCCGTAGCCGCAGGGGGAGGAGGGGCGAAGGGGGGACTCCCGCCGGTCCGAGGCTTTCTTGAGCGGGTCAACCCGATCTCATCCTGCTCTCGTGGCGCAGCGCTGTGATGCTGACCGCTCCCGGGTGGCGCATCGCTCGGTGGGCCGCCGGGCTCGTGGCTTTCGGGCTGGCGGCCGCCTATGTCGCCGCGGTCCTGGCGCGGGCGCATCTGGAGGCGCCCGACCCGACGCCCCTGCTGCTCGACCGGTCGGGGCGGTTCCTGGCGCAGTTCCCGGCGCCGCCGCGGGACGGCGTGCCCGTGCTGTACGGCTACTGGCGGCTGGACGCCGTGCCCGACCGGGTGACCCAGGCGACGCTCGCGATCGAGGACCACCGCTTCTGGACGCATCCCGGCGTCGATGGCCTGGCGGTACTGCGCGCGGCCTGGGGCCGGATCGGTGGGGGGACGCGGTCCGGCGCCTCGACCATCGCCATGCAGATCGCCCGGATGCAGTCGCCGGCGCCGCGGACCCTGGTCAACAAGCTGCTGGAGGCGGGCACGGCGCTGGTCCTGACCCAGCGCTTCGAACGGCCGGCGCTGCTGCGCCACTATCTGCGGCTGGTGCCCTACGGCAATGGCAGCCACGGCATCGCCCATGCTGCGCGCTGGTACCTGGACAAGCCGGTCGAGGACCTGAGCTGGGCCGAGGTCGCGCTGCTGGCCGCCATTCCGCAGGCGCCGGCGCGCATGAACCTGTGGACGCCGGACGGCCTGGAGCGGGCGACGGCGCGCGGCCGGCGGATCCTGGCGGCGTTGGCGGCGCGCGGCCTGCTGGAGCCCGACGATCTGGCGCTGGCCCAGGCGCAGCTCGCCGCGATCCGCCTGCCGGGGCGCAACCGCCGGCCTGATGCCATCGCCGCCGCGCTCCGTGTCCGCGACCTGATCGCCGCCGATCCCGCGGTCGCCGCCTTGGCCGAGCCGCGGATCCGCACGACGCTTGATCTGGACGTCCAGGCGACAGTCACCGGCATCGTCCGCGGCCAGCTCGCGACCTGGCGCGGCGCCGGCGCCGACCAGGCGGCGGTGCTGGTGGTCGACCGGTCCGATGGGGCGGTGCGGGCGGCCGTCGGCTCGGCCGACTATTTCGGCCGCCATGGCGGCGCCATCGACTTCACCCGCGCCTGGCGCTCGCCGGGCAGCACCCTGAAGCCGTTCATCTTCGCCCTGGGGCTGGAGCGCGGCGCGCTCGGCGCCGCCCACGTGCTGGCCGACCTGCCCGACGCCGCGGGCGGGGTGGCCAATGCCGACCATGCCTTCCTGGGGCCGCTGCTGCCGCGCCAGGCGCTGGCCAATTCGCGCAACGTGCCGGCGACCAACCTGGTGCGGCGGGTCGGCGTCGACCCGGTCTATCGCTTCCTGGCCGCGCTCGGCATCCACGACCAGCGGCGCCCGCCCAGCGACTACGGCCTGTCCATGGCGATCGGCGCGCTGCCGACCACCCTCGAGCGGCTGGTCCGGGCCTACACGGTGCTGGCCGACGACGGCCGCCTGGGCAGCCTCGCCTGGTACGACGGCCAGCCGCACCAGGCGCCGCGGCGCCTGCTGTCGCCCGAGATCGCGCGGCTGGTCACGCTGTTCCTGTCCGATCCCATGGCGCGTTTGCCCAGCTTCCCGCGGCTGGGACCGCTGGAATACCCGTTCCCGGTGGCGCTCAAGACCGGCACCTCGCAGGGCGACCAGGATGCCTGGATCGTCGCCTATTCCGACCGGTGGCTGGTCGGCGCCTGGATGGGCCGGGTCGACACACCGTTCGTCACGGACCTCTCAGGCGCGCGCAGCGCCGGCCGCCTGGCCCGTGCGGTCCTGCTGGCGCTGCACGGCACCCGGCCGGGCGATCTCGGCGGCCGCGACTTCCCGCTGCCGGAGCGCTACCAGGCCGCCGAGATCTGTACCCAGACCGGGCGCCGCAGCAGCGGCGGCTGCAGCCAGACCCTGCGTGAATATTTTCCGCCCGGCCATCTGCCCGACGCCGAGCCCGCCCAGCACCGGCCGCCGGCGATCGACCGGCAGTTCGGCGACTGGGCGGCGGCCAATGGCCTGCCGATCGTGGCCGCATCAGCGCTGCCGTCCGACCGGCGGGTCGACGTGACCATCGTGTCGCCCGAATCCAACCTGCGCCTGTGGCGCAACCCGGACGCGCCGCCGGGGCTGGACAGTCTGATGCTGAAGGCGCACACGGCGCCGGGCGCGGCCCAGGTCGTCTGGTACGTCGACGGCCACCCCTACCAGACCGCCGAGCCCGATCATGCGATCCGCTGGCCGTTGGCCGCCGGGACCCACGAGATCCAGGCCCGCCTGGCGTTCCGGCCCGAGCGCTCCCGCCCGGTAATTGTAACGGTCGAGTGATATCCAGCGGGGCGACACGATCGGCTCAGGTCGCCATGTACGGATTTCCGATCAATACTGCTTGGCATGATGTTAGAATCCCTGCCGATGCGATGACCGGCCGGCTGGCCAAAGGGTTCGGGTGCGGTTTGCGGTGACGAGGCGCTGATGCGGGGAGAGGAGCGGCCGGAGCGAGGCGCGGCAGCTGGTCGCGGCGTGCCTGCGATGGGTGCCGTGCCGTGACCATGGGCAGCGGCCTGGGCGGCAGCCGCATCCTGGTCGCGGATCCGCGCGCCGGCCGGCGCGAAGCGCTGGCGCAGGTCCTGCGCAACGCCGGCTGCGCGGCCGTCGACATGGCGGCCGATGTCGCCGATGACGCCGGCCGCGCCGCCGACGCCATCGTCATCGACGCCGCGCTGTTCGAGCGCAGTGACCGGCGTCCCTGGGCCGCCGCCGATCGGCCGCCGCTTCTGATCCTCGCCGATGCCGATGAGCTGGCGACCGCCGGCCGCGATCTCGCCGATGCGGCCGACGACGTCCTGGTGTGGCCGGTTCCCGACTGGGTGCTGGTGCGCCGGCTGACGATGGTGCTGGAGCATCGCGCATTCCGGCAGGCCGTTCGCGAGCGCGAAGCGGCGCTGGCGGAGATGAGCCGCTCGGAGGAGCGCTATGCGCTCGCCGCCAGCGCCTCCACCGACGGCATCTTCGACTGGGACACTCGGACCGACCGGGTCCATTACTCGGCGCGCTGGTGCGAGACCCTGGGCCTGGACCCCACGGCCGTCGACGACGCGCCCGCGGTGTGGCTGGACCGGGTGCACCCCGAGGACCTGATCTGGCTGCAGGCGACCCTCGAAGCCCAGATGGGCCACGAGAATCGGCCGTTCCAGATCGAGTACCGGATGGAGGATGTCGAAGGGCGGGAACGCTGGATGCTGTGCCGCGGCATCGCGGTCGCCAACGCCGACGGCGATGTGGTGCGCATCGTCGGGGCCCAGTCGGACGTCACCGCCCGCAAGCGCGCCGAGGAGGAGCTGCGCCGGAGCGAGGAGCGCTACGCGCTGTCGGCGCGGGGCGCCAATGACGGGCTGTGGGATTGGTCGATCTCGTCCAGCGCCGTCTACTATTCGGAACGCTGGAAGGCGATCATCGGGCTCGAGGACACGCCCATGGTCGGCGACCTGGGCGATTGGCTGGACCGCGTGCTGCCCGAGGATCGGCCGGAGCTGGAGGCGGCGCTGACGGCCCATGTCGCCGGGCACACCGACCATATCGGCCACGAGTTCCGGATGTACCACCGCGACGGCTCGGTGCTGTGGCTGCTGGTGCGCGGCGTCGCCGTGCGCGACGCGACCGGCGACGCGCTGCGCGTGGCCGGGTCGATGACCGACATCACCGCGCGCAAGCGGGCCGAGATCCAGCTGTCGCACGACGCCTTCCATGATGGCCTGACCGGCCTGCCGAACCGGGCGCTGTTCATGGATCGCATCCATCAGAGCCTGCAGCGGTTCAAGGCCACGCCCAGCCGCCAGTTCGCGGTGCTGCTGTTCGCGCTCGACCGCTTCAAGACAGTCAATGACAGCCTGGGGCCGCTGGTCGGCGACCGCTTGCTGGTCGAGGTCGGGCGGCGGCTGGACCAGGCGCGGCGCCCTTCGGATACGGTGGCCCGGATCGGCGGCGACGAGTTCGGCGTCCTGGTCGAGGACGAGCCCGAGGTGGCGATTGCCGAGGCCACCCGCCTCGGCGTCGTGATCGCCGAGCCGATCACGCTGAGCGGCCATGAGGTCAGCGTCACCGCGTCGATCGGCGTTTCGGTCATGGGCCCCGGCTACAGCAGCCGCGACGAGCTGCTGCGCGACGCCAGCCTGGCCGCCTATCGCGCCAAGTCGGCCGGCCGGCATCGGGTCGAGGTGTTCGACGACGCCCTGCGCGAGCGCGCAGTCAAGATGCTGCGGCTCGAGACCGACCTGCGCAATGCGCTCGACCAGCAGCAGCTCAAGGTGTTCTTCCAACCGATCGTCGAGCTGAGCACGGCCGCCGTGGCCGGATTTGAAGCGCTGCTGCGCTGGCGCCATCCGGTGCGTGGCCTGGTTTCGCCGGCCGACTTCATCCCGCTGGCCGAGGAGACCGGGCTGATCGTCCCCGTCGGCCGCTGGGTGCTGCTGGAATCCTGCCGGCAGCTTGCGGCCTGGAACCGCAACCGCGCCGCCGGTGCCAAGCCGGTGTTCATGAGCGTCAACATCTCCGGCGTCCAATTCAAGGAGGACGACGTCGTCCGCCTGGTCGACGACGTGCTGGTCGAGACCGGCATCGAGCCGTCGCTGTTGAAGTGCGAGATCACGGAAAGCCTGCTGCTGGACGATCCGGCGCGCGCCCAGGCGATCATCCGCAACATCCGCGACCTGCGGGTGCAGGTGTCGCTGGACGACTTCGGGACCGGCTACTCGTCGCTCAGCTATCTGCACCGGTTCGAGTTCGACGTCCTCAAGATCGACCAGTCCTTCGTGCGCGGGGCCTCGGAGCGGCAGAACGAGATCGTCAAGATCATCGCGCTCCTGGCCCGGTCGCTGGGCCTGGGCGTGGTGGTCGAGGGCATCGAGAGCGACGTCGAGCTGCGCACCGTGCGCTCGCTCGGCTGCCAGTACGGCCAGGGCTACCTGTTCGGCCGGCCGATGCCGGCCGAGGACTTCGACCCGCTGTCGCTGGAGCCGATGCTCAAGGTGTCGTGAGGCCCACCCGGTTCTCCTGATCGGTGCGGGACAGGGACTTTCATGAGTTCAGTGCGTTGGACCGTCGCCGTCTCGGCCGATACCGACCAGTCGGTTCGCTCTTTTCTTGCGGAACAGGGGCGGCAGGGCGATAGCGACCTTTAGCACTTCATTGAGGAAGCGGTTAAGGCGCATATCCTCGACCTGACCGCCGGGCAGGCGAAGGCCGCCAATGCCAATATCAGCGAAGACGACCTTGCCGCGGCCGTCGACGAAGCGGTTGCGTGGGCGCGCAAGCGCTGATGCGCGTACTTAGCGCTCCTATTCACCTCACAGCCCTGCAGGCACCGGTCACGGCGCCGTGACCGGCGCCTGCAGCCGGCCGGCCTCCAGGTCGGCCATCAGCGGCAGCAGCACGTGGCTGGCCCGCGCCCACAACGCCACGGCGCCGTCCATGGCCGAGACGCCGTCGACCACGCGCAGCGCGCGGCTGACTGCGCCTTGCGGCTCCGGCAGCACCTTGAAGCGGACGGGCCGGTCGGCGGGCAGCTTGGCCAGGTCGCGCGCCAGCTTGACCGCATCGTCCAGGCCGCCGACCGCATCGACCAGGCCATTGGCGGCGGCCTGGCGCCCGGTCCAGACCCGGCCGCGGGCGAGGTCGTCCATGCGGGCCGGCGGAATCCGGCGGTCGCTGGCGGCACGGCCGGCGAAGTCGGCATAGGTGCGGTCGAGCGAGGCCTCGAAGTGCTGCTGCTCGTCCTGGGTCCAGTCCAGGTTCGGGCTGTCCATGGCGGCGTGGGCGCCGGCCTGCAGGCGGTCCCAGCTGACGCCCAGCTTCGACCACAGCTCGGTCAGGACGAACTTGCCGCCGAACACGCCGATCGACCCAGTGAGCGTGCCGGGCTCGGCGACGATGCGGTCGGCCCCCATGGCGGCGAAGTAACCGCCCGAGGCCGCCAGCGCGCCCATGGACACGACCACCGGCTTGCCGGCCGAGCGCGCCCGCGCCACGGCGCGCCAGATGGTGTCCGAGGCGGTGTAGGAGCCGCCGGGGCTGTCGATTCGGAACACGATCGCGCGCACGTCGCGGTCGGCGATCGCGCGGTCGAAGGCCCGCAGCGTCCGGACCGCGGTGAAGCTGTCGCTGCGCCCGAGCACGCCGTCGTCGACGCTGCCCCGGATCACGGGACCCACGCCATAGATCAGGCCGATGGCCGGCGCATCCGCGGGCGGTTCCGGCGCGGCCGCGGCATAGCGGTTGAACGCCAGGGTCGGCGCGCTGTCGGCGACGCGCCGGCGGGCGGCGTCCTCGGCCTGGTCGACATAGCCGATCTGATCGATCAGCCCGGCGCTGCGGGCGGCCTCGGCGGCCAGCGGCGACTGGTCCCCCAGCGCGCGCACGCGATCCTCGGCCAGATGGCGGTCGCCGGCGATATCGTGCACCAGCTGGCCGTAGAGGTCGGCCACGACGCCGCCCAGGTTCTGCTTGACCGGCTGTGGGTAGCCGGTCTGGTAGAAGCTGTCGACGCCACCCTTGTATTCCCAGCGCTCGTCGAAGCGCGGGGCGACGCCGATCGTGTGCAGCAGGTCGGGGAAGAACGGGCGTTCGAGGTCGAACCCCACGGGCCCGATCTCGCCGGAGGGCTGCATCCACACCTGGTCGAAGGCGCTGGCCAGGTAGTAGGCCTGGCCACCGGCCTCGGCGAAGCTGGCGGCGAAGGCGACCGCCGACTTGCCGGCGGCGCGGAAGCGCCTGACCGCGTCGCGCAGCTCCTGGGCCGTGGCGACGCCCGGGCGGACATTGCTCATGTCGACGAACAGGCCGCCGACCCGCGGGTCGGCGGCGGCCCGGTCCAGGGCCTCGACCAGCTGCCGGATGGTGGTGCGGTTGCCGTCCAGGAAGCGCTGCACCGGATCGTTGCCGGGGCCGTCGGTGACGCTGGCCGGCAGGGTCAGGCGCAGCACCGTATGCTCGGCCACCGCGACCGGCTGCGGGCCGCCCAGCCGGCGCAGGTGCTGCACGCCCCACCACACCGCGCTGCCCAGCAGGGCGGCGAAGAGGACCGCCACCACGCCGATCACGGCGAACAGGCGAACGATGAAGCGCATGGCAGGGCTCCCGGGACGTCTCTCGCTGGGCGATGAGGTAACGCGGCTTGGGGCCGGGCGCTACCGCGGGATTTCTCGGGTGTCGGGATTTTCGGGGGGCGGCGACAACACGCCTTTACGGCGACCGCGCGGCTGGGCTAGATCCCCGGGCCCGGCAACGGGATCCCAAAAATCGAAGGCGAAGCCTCATGGATCTGAGCAAGATCGCGATCGGTCGCGATCCCCCCCGTGACGTCAACGTGGTCGTCGAAATCCCCCAGGGCGGCGAGCCGGTGAAGTACGAGCTGGACAAGGAGTCCGGCGCGATGTTCGTCGACCGGTTCCTGCACACCGCCATGTATTATCCGGGCAACTACGGGTTCGTGCCGCACACCCTGGCGGCCGACGGCGATCCCGTTGACGTGGTGGTGGTCGGCCAGTCGCCGATCGTTCCAGGCGCGATCATCCGCTCGCGGCCGATCGGGGCGCTGCTGATGGAGGACGAGGGCGGCCCGGACGAGAAGATCCTGGCGGTGCCCGTCGACAAGCTGCACCCGTTCTATTCCGGCGTGCGCACCCATGAGGACCTGCCGGCGATCCTGCGCGACCAGATCGCCCACTTCTTCCAGCACTACAAGGACCTGGAGAAGGACAAGTGGGTCACGATCGTGCGGTGGGTCGGCCCCGAGGAAGCCGGGCAGCTGATCCAGGACGGCATCGACCGCGCCCGCGCGGCCAAGGCGTAACCGTCAGGCCGCCTGGACCAGGTTGGCCAGGAGCCGGAAGGCGCCTGATACCAGCTGGTCGAGCTGGTGGTGCAACGACAGCGCGACGTGGGTGTGGCGGCCGAGCCCGAAGCGACCGGTGACCAGCGCCCCGTGCAGAGGGGCCTCGCCGGGGTCGGCCATGGTCAGCAGCGGCTCGTAGGCGGGGTTCCAGCTGCGGGCGAAGTACAGCCCGCGCTCCTTGTGCCAGCCGGCCCAGTCGTCGGGGCCGATGGCGTTGGGCTTGGTCAGCAGGGTGTGGCGCGGCAGCCGGTGGCGGACCTCGGCGGTCGGGTCGGTCACCCGCCAGCGGACCGATGGTTGGCCGATCGCCAGGGAGGCCAGCGGCGTCCGGTCGGGATCCCAGCCGTCCCAGGGCCGGTGATACAGCGTCACCAGGTGGCCGCCGTCCAGCACCCAGCGATGGAGCCGATCGGTCGCCGCGACCAGATCGGGCCGCGCGCCGAAGGCCTGGATGCCGACCACGATCGCGCGCAGGTCGGCGAGCGTGCGGGTGCCGAGTGCCGGGGCGTCGAGGCGCTGCACGGTCAGCCCCAGGCGCTCCAGCCAATCGCCGACATGGTCGTTGCCGCCCCCGACATAGCCGACCGGCCCGTGGTCCGGCAGCGCCACCTTCAGCGCACAGATGCGCAGGATCGCCGGGACGCTGCGCACGATGGCGCCGTGGCCGAGGCGGCGCACCGTCCGCGCCGGCTCGTCGTCGACGGCGGCGGCAATCTCGATCAGGCCGGGCGCCAAGGCGGCCGGCGGGCGCAGCACCACGTCGCGGCTCACGGCCGCGCCGCCGGCCGGGACGCCCACGCCGCCGAGGCCGTCCGCCGTCCAGCCGTGCGGCAGGTCCAGCGCCAGGGCGCGGATGCTGGCCGGCATTCCGAGCAAGGCTTCGAGCGTCGCCCGCACCGGCAGCGGCCGCTGCGGCCGGGTCACGTTCAGCACCAGGCTGGCCGGCATCAGCGCCACCGACACCGCCGGCAGGGTGCGCAGCGGCTGGTCGAGGTCGACGGCGACCATGGCCTCGACCCCGTCGAGCGCGAAGCGCAGGTCGATCCAGCCGTCGCCGTTGCCGCCCAACGGATCGAATCCGGCCGGGTAGGGCGAGGTCATCGCCGCGCCGGGCAGCGCCTGGACGGTGAAGCGATGGTCGCCGGCGGCGTCGGTGCGCTCGGCCTCGTAGCCGGGGCCCAAGCGCAGGGCGACGCCGGTCACCGCCGCGGGCAGGACGCTGCCGCGGGCGACCGCGGTGAGCGCCGCCGAGCGGCCGGGCGCCAGCTCCGGCGGCGTGGCGAAGGCGCGGACGTCGAGGCCCGAGGCCTCGAACAGGATGCAGCCCAGCTCGCGCTCCTTGCGCCGCAGCCGGTGGTCGAGCAGGTCGGCCAGCTGCGGCGGCCGCGCCGCCAGGGCCGCGCGCACGGCTTCGAGGGCTGCGGCAGCCGCCTTGGCCACCGCCGCCGGGTCAGGCCAGGCCGCCAGGGCGCGGTCGACCGCCGCCTGGGCTGTGGCCAGAGATTCCGCCGTCGCGGCGTCGCTCGCCAGGCGGGCGAGGTCACCCAGCGTTGCCGGCAGGCCCTCGAGGACGGAGGCCTCGGCCGCCGGCGCGGCATCCGAATCGGTCACCCGGTGCAGGGGCCAGGGCGACGGGCCGGCCTCGCGCCAGATGCCCATGCCCTGGCTGCGGTGGCGGGCGCGCGACCATTCCGCGATCTGGGCATAGGTAGCGCCGGTCGGCGCATGGCGATCGCCCGCATCGACGGCCACGGTCATGGGCGGCGGCGGCCGGTCGTCGTCATAGCTGTTGCCCTTGCCCGACCAGGCCGGCAGGTAGTGCTTGGCCACCGCCCACGGCGCCAGCCCGTCGGCGATCTGCTCCGGGAAGGCGGCCGCGTCGGCGGCGAGCTGGATCGCCTCGGCGGTTGCCACGGTCATGGCCCGGTGATGACCATGCTGGCCCGGCACGTCCAGGAAGGTCGGCATGACGATATCAGGACGCTCGGCGCGGATCACCGCGGTCAGACGCTCGACGACGCGGTCGTGGCCCCAGCGCCCGAAGGTGTCGTCCGCGCTCTTGGAGAACCCGAAGTCGTGCAGCGGATCGTCGGGACCCTGGCCCAGCCAGCGCACGGCGACGTCCAGGATGCGGGCGGCTTCCTCCATCTCGCGCGTGCGGATGGCGCCCAGGTCGCCGCCGCGCTCGGGACCGGTCGAGTTCTGTCCGCCTTCACCGCGGGTCGCGACCGCGACGACCACCCGGACGCCGTCGCGCAAGGACAGTGCCGACAGCAGCGCGCTGCTCTCATCGTCGGGATGGGCGCCGCAGCAGAGCAGGGCGGCGGTGCTCTTCAGGCGGGTCAGCGCTGCGTGCAGCCGCAGGATCGCCGGCCGCGACTGCTGCCGCTGGATCAGCGCCTGGTTGTCGAGCATGCTGTCGCCTCCCGCCGTCGCGCCGGCCAGATGGCGCGCGGCCGATCGTGACCATCCGTCAAAGGCATTTCAAGCCGGTCGGGTTGACGGGCCCGGCCGGACGGGCGAACCATGATGCCCGAAAACCGAAGACGATGGGGGAGGGCCGAGATGCTGCGGACGATGCTGGCGTCACTGGCGGTCATGCTGGGCGCGGCGCTGTTGCCGGCCCGTGCGGGCGCGGTGGAGATCGAATACTGGCAGTACATCTTTCCAACGCGGGTCACCGCGATGGACCAGCTGATCCAGCAATTCCAGGCCGCCAATCCGGGCATCACCGTCAAGCATACCCAATTTCCCTATGCCGACTACCAGGCCAAGGTGACCGCGGCGGTGCCGGCCGGCGAAGGGCCTGATGTGGTCCAGCTGTTCTATGGCTGGCTCGACCATTTCATCCAGGCCAAGCTGATCCAGCCCCTGCCCAAGGACGCCTTTCCGGCGTCGGCGATCGAGGCCGACTTCCCGCCCATGGTCGCGGCCATGAAGCGCGGCGACGACTATTATGGCCTGCCCACGGCCGTGCGCTCCCTGGCCCTGTTCTGGAACAAGACGCTGTTCCAGCGTGCCGGCCTCGATCCCGAGAAGCCGCCCCAGACCTTGGACGAGCTGGTAGAGATGGCGGGCAAGCTGACCGTGCGCGACGGGTCGGGCAACTACACGCAGCTCGGCCTGGCCACCGACGTCAGCGGCCAGGACCTGCCCTGGTGGCGTGAAGTGCTGGTCCGGCAGTTCGGCGGCGAGCCCTATGCGGACGATTATCGCCGCGTGACCTATGCCGATGCCGCCGGCGCCCAGGCGCTGCAGTGGTACGTCGACCTGCAGCTGAAGGACCATGTCACCCAGGCCGGCTTCCTGGAGAACAACCAGGCGGCCTTCAAGGCCGGCCGCGCCGCCATGACCATCGACGGCTCGTTCTCGGTCGGCCAGTTCTCGGCCACCCGCGGCCTGCATTTCGGCGTGGCCGAGCTGCCGGCCGGCCCGACCGGCGCGCGCTCGAACTATGCCAGCTACTGGGTCAACGCCATCACCACCAAGGCAACCGGCGAGAAGCTGGAGGCCGCCAAGAAGTTCATGGCCTTCATCACGTCGCCGGCGGCCATGCAGCTGTGGCTGAAGGTGGTCGGCGAGCTGCCGGCCCGCCGTTCGGTGGCCGCCGACCGCGCCAACGCCAGCGATCCGATCTACGGCCCCTTCATCCGCGGTCTCGCCTATGCCCATGCCACCCGCTTCGCCGACGAGGCGGCCCAGCGCCAGGTCGGCATCGACATGGTCAACCGGGTGCTGCTGCAGGGCCAGCCGGCGGCCGAATCGGTGGCCGCGGCGGCGAAGGCCGAACAGCAGATCATCGACCGCTACCGGTGACGCTCACCGTCCGCGGCCGCCAGGCGGCGTGGGCGTGGAGCTTCCTCGCCCTGCCGCTGCTGTTCTATGCCGCGATCCGCTTCGGGCCGACCGTGGAGGCGTTCCGGCTGTCGCTGACCGACTGGAACCTGCTGGGCCAGCCGCATTTCGTCGGCCTGAAGAACTATCTCCGGCTGGTCCAGGACCCGGTGTTCTGGACGGTGTTCCGCAACACCTTCACCTATCTGGCGATCGGCACGCCGACCAGCCTGGTCCTGTCGTTCCTGATCGCCTACCACCTGGACCGCGTACGGTTCCTGCACGGCGCGATCCGGGCCTTCTATTTCCTGCCGTTCCTGACCACGGCGGCGGCCATGGCCTGGGTCTGGCGATGGTTCTACCAGCCGGTGCCGATCGGGGTGCTGAACGGCCTCCTGGGCGCCGCCGGCGTGCCGCAGCAGCCCTTCCTGCGCTCGACCGTCCAGGCGCTGCCCGCCGTGCTGGCCCCGGCGATCTGGGCCGGCCTGGGGTTCCAGGTGGTGATCTTCCTGGCCGGTCTGCGCGCGATCCCGGCGACCTATTACGAGGCGGCACGGGTCGACGGCGTCGGGCGCTGGGTGGTGCTGACCGAGATCACCCTGCCGCTGCTGCGCCCGACCTTCGTGTTCCTGGTGGTGTTCAGCTCGATCGGGTTCCTGCGGATCTTCGACCAGGTCTACAACATGACCAGCAACGATCCCGGCGGCCCGCTGAACTCGACCAAGCCGCTGGTGCTGATGATCTATCAGACCGCGTTCAGCTCGTTCGACATGGGCTACGCGGCCGCCCAGACCGTGATCCTGTTCCTGGTGCTGCTGGCGATCTCGCTGGTCCAGCTGCGCTTGCTCCGGGATCGCTGATGGCTGGACCGCCGATGCGCCTCCGGCCTGGGCGGGCAGCGGCCTGGCTGCTGCTGGCCGCGGGCGGCGTCCTGATGGTCGTCCCGATCCTGTACATGCTGTCGACGTCGTTGAAGAACCCCGAGGACGTCTACGACCTGCGCCTGGTTCCCCTGGCGCCGACGCTCGACAACTACATCGACGTGCTGGCCGATGGCCGGTTCCTGCGCTGGTTCCTGAACTCGCTGGGCGTCGCGGCCGTCGTGACGCTGTCCAACGTGATGTTCGACAGCCTGGTCGGCTACACCCTCGCGAAATTCCGGTTCCGCGGCCGCGGCCTGGTATTCGTCGGGATTCTGTCGACCTTGATGATCCCGACCGAGATGCTGGTCATCCCCTGGTATCTGATGGCCAAGTCCCTGGGCTGGCTCGACACGTATTGGGGCATCATGTTCCCGGGCATGATGACGGCGTTCGGGACGTTCCTGATGCGCCAGTTCTTCCGCACCGTGCCCGACGACTTCATCGAGGCGGCGCGCATCGATGGCCTCAACGAGCTCCAGATCTGGTGGGAGGTGGCGCTGCCGCTGGTGACGCCCGCGCTGTCGGCCCTGGCGATCTTCACCTTCCTCGGCAACTGGACGGCGTTCATCTGGCCGCTGATCGTCACCACCAGTGCTGCGCACTACACGATCCCGGTCGGGCTCTCGAGCTTTGCCGCAGAGAGCCAGGTGCAGTGGGAGATGATCATGACCGGCGCCAGCCTGGCGACCTTGCCGACCTTGCTCGTGTTCCTGTTCTTCCAGCGCTTCATCGTCCGGGGCGTGGTCTTGGCCGGCCTGAAGGGATAGATCCATGCCTCCATCCACCGACGACACCAGCCGCTTTCCGGCGCCGGTCTACACCGAGACCGTGCTGGCGCCGCTGTTCGACCTGGCCAAGCGCCATTACCGCGACGACTTCCAGGCGGTCGACCGCGCCCATCTGGTGATGCTGGCCGAGACCGCAATCCTGGACCGGCCGACGGTGTCGGCGATCGCCCGCGCGCTCGACGCCATCGGCCGCGAGCTGGATGTCGGCGCCCTGGTCTATACCGGCGAGCAGGAGGACCTGTTCTTCGTCATCGAGGCCGAACTCAAGCGCCGGCTCGGCCCCGACGTCGCCGGCCGGCTGCACACCGGGCGGTCGCGCAACGACATCGACCATACCCTGTTCAAGCGGGCGCTGAAGCGCCGGATCGACGGCCTGGCCGGCCAGGCGCGGGCGCTCGCCGAGACGCTGTTGGCGGTCGCCCGGCGCGAGAGCAGCACCCTGATCGTCGCCTATACCCATGGCCAGCCGGCGCAGCCGACCACCTTCGGCCACTATCTGTCCGCGGCCTTGGAGGTGCTGCTGCGCGACCTCGCGCGGTTGGCCGAGGCGCGGCGGGTGGTCGACCTGTCGCCCATGGGTGCCGCGGCGATCACCACGTCGGGCTTCCCGATCGATCGGCACCGCATGGCGGCGCTGCTGGGGTTCTCGGGTCCGCTGGAGAACAGCTATGGCTGCATCGCGGCTGTCGACTACGTCACCGCCACCTATGGCGCCGTCCAGCTCCTGTTCCTGCATCTCGGCCGGCTGATCCAGGATCTGCAGACATGGTCGAGCTTCGAAGTCGGCCAGCTCTACGTGCCCAACGCCTTCGTCCAGATCAGCTCGATCATGCCGCAGAAGCGCAATCCGGTGCCGATCGAGCATCTGCGCCTGCTGGCCAGCCACGCCGCCGGGCGTGCCGCGGCGATGCTCGCCGCCGTCCACAACACGCCCTTCACCGACATGAACGACAGCGAAGGCGAGACCCAGGCCCAAGGCTACGGCGCCTTCGAACTGGGCGGCCGGGCGCTGGCGCTGCTGGCGGGGTTGATCGACGCGGTGCGGATCGACGGCGACCGCGTGCGCGCCAACATCGATCGCAGCTGCATCACCGTGACCGAGCTGGCCGACAGCCTGGTCCGCCTGGAAGGCCTGTCGTTCCGCGAGGCGCACGAGGTCGCGGCGGCGGTGGCGCGCGCGGTGGTGGCGGCCGGGGCGACGCTCGGTGCGGGCGGCCATGCCGCCTTCACGGCCGCCTTCGAGACACGGTGCGGCCGGCCCAGCCGGGTCACCTCGGCCCAGTTCCAGCACATCGTCTCGCCCGAGCATTTCGTGACCGTCCGGGCGCGCTTCGGCGGTCCCGCCCCGGCGACGCTGGACGCGGCATTCCGGCGCTATGCCGGCGAGCTGGCGGCGCTGGCCGACGACGCCCGGGTCCTGGCCGAGCGCGAGGCGGCGGCCGCCCATGAGCTGGCCGAGCGCTTCGCGGCGCTGGCCGCGGCGGCGGCCTGATCCATGGCCTCGGTGTCCTTGGCGGCCGTGGCCAAGCGCTTCGGCCGGCAGGAGGTGGTGCGCGGCATCGACCTCGATATCGCCGATGGCGAGTTCGTGGTGCTGGTCGGTCCGTCCGGCTGCGGCAAATCGACCACACTGCGCATGATCGCCGGCTTGGAGGAGGCCGACGCCGGCGAGATCCGCATCGGCGGCCGCGTCGTCAACCACCTGGAGCCCAAGGCGCGCAATATCGCCATGGTGTTCCAGAATTACGCGATCTATCCGCACATGACCGTCGCCCGGAACATCGGCTTCGGCCTGCGCCGGGCCCGGCTGCCGGATGCCGAGAAGCAGCGGCGCATCGTCGAGGCAGCGCGCCTGCTGGAGCTGGAGCCGCTGCTCCAGCGCCGGCCCTCGGAGCTGTCGGGCGGCCAGCGCCAGCGGGTGGCGATCGGCCGGGCGATGGTGCGCGAGCCGTCGGTGTTCCTGTTCGACGAGCCCTTGTCCAACCTCGACGCCCAGCT
>CAZEFK010000174.1:0-8358 GCA_964511405.1 uncultured Comamonadaceae bacterium
GGAACACGATCTGCATCTGGCGCCGCAGCTTGCGCAGGTCCTCGGGCAGCAGCGCGAGCACGTCGGTGCCGTCGAAGCGCACGCGGCCCGCGGTCGGCTCGATCAGGCGCAGGATGAGTCGGCCGGTCGTGGTCTTGCCGCTGCCGCTTTCGCCCACCAGCGCCAGGGTCTCGCCCTGGCCCAGCTCGAAGCTGACGCCGTCGACGGCCTTGACCACGCCGACCTCGCGCTGGACCAGGAAGCCCCGGCGGATCGGGAAATGTTTGGCCAGCTTGTCGACCGTCAGCAGCGGCCGCGAGCCGGGCACGGTAGCGCTACCATCCATGATATTGGCTCACTTGGGGACTCACGGCTGATCGGGGTCGAGGGGCGCCCGCCAGCAGGCGACCCGGTGGCCGGGCGCGATGTCGACCAGGGGTGGCGGCTCGGCTCGGCAGCGCGCCACGGCGAACGGGCAGCGCGCGTGGAAGCGGCAGCCCTCGGGCAGCCGCACCGGGTTGGGCACGATGCCGCCGATCGCCGCCAGCCGCTCGCCCGCCGCGCCGTCCAGGGCGGCGACCGAGCCCAGCAGGCCGATGGTGTAGGGGTGCTGCGGGGCGGCGAACAGTGTCGCGACGTCGGCGCTTTCGACGATGCGTCCGGCATACATCACCACCACGCTGTCGCACTGGTCGGCGACCACGCCCAGGTCGTGGGTGATCAGCACCACGGCCATGGTCTCGGCCTGGCGCAGCTCGCTCAGCAGGTCCAGGATCTGGGCTTGGATGGTGACGTCGAGCGCCGTGGTCGGCTCGTCGGCGATCAGGAGCCGCGGCCGGCAGGCCAGCGCCATCGCGATCATCACGCGCTGGCGCATGCCGCCCGACAGCCGGTGCGGATAGTCGTCGGCGCGGCGCTCGGGCGCCGGGATCCGCACCCGCGCCATCAGCTCGATCGCGGCCCGCCGCGCCGCGGCCCGTGTCAGGCCCCGATGGCGGACCAGGGTTTCGCCGATCTGGTCGCCGACCGTGAAGGCCGGGTTGAGCGCGCTCATGGGCTCCTGGAAGATCATGGCGATGCGATCGCCGCGCAGATCCTGGAGCTGGCGCCGATCCAGGCGCAGCAGGTCGACGCCGTCGAACAGCACGCGGCCGCCGACGATCTCGCCCGGCGGCTGCGGCACCAGCCCCAGGATCGACAGGGCGGTCACCGACTTGCCGCAGCCGCTCTCGCCGACGATGCCCAGGGTCTGGCCGGGGGCGACGGCGAAGCTGACCCCGTCGACGGCCTTGACCAGGCCCTCGGGCGTGCGGAGGTAGGTGCGCAGGTCCTCGACCGCCAGCAGCGGTGCCGCCGCGGCCGCCACGGGCGCCCGGTCGAGGACGGTGGCGTGCTCGGTCATCGGGCCGCGGCCCGCGCGGCTTCGACGCCGGACAGGATGCGCTCGCGGTCGACGGTGCCGACCGGGTCGGCGCGGGTCGCCAGGTGCTGCGCGAAATGGACGAAGTAGTCCGACGCCACCGCGTGCAGGCGGCGCAGCTCGGCCAGCGGCTCGGGATGGTCGTCGACCCTGAGGTCCAGCGCCGGATAGTCCTCGGTGGTGTGGATGCGCAGCGCCGCGGACTGCTTGCCGCGCTTGTCGCCGCCCGCCGCCTCGCCCGCTTCGAGCGCCGCGATCAGCCGTTCGGCGAGCGGCGCCGTCCGGTTGGCCTGATAGGCGGCCAGCGTGGCCGCGATGACGGCCGGGCCAGCCAGCATGTTGCCGGCCACCGAGATCTGGTGGCCGGCGACATGGCCGCACCAGTCGATGCAGTCCGGGCCGGTGTGCTGGGCGACGCGGCCCTGGCGATCGACGACGTGCAGCTGGCGTACGGCGCAGCCGGCGTCGGCCTCGGTCAGGATCCGCACGACGTCGGCCGCCGGGACGTCCTGCTCCAGCAACGCCAGGCCGCGCCGGCCATAGGTCGGGTTGATCAGGGCCTGGGTGGCGAGCGCGCCCTTGCCGCTCGACAGGTGCGGGCACAGGGCGCCGACGGCGAAGAACCGGGTGGCGACGGCAACGCCGAACGCACCGGTTTCAGGATCGCGGGCGACGACGGACCACGTCACCGGCGCAATCCTCGCCGCCGGCCGTTTCCGAAGAATCGGACCACTCTCATCTCCCGCCTGGTTCCTCCCGGTTGAGCCGATGATGCGCGCACTGACGATCGACCACAAGCGGCCCTCCCACCGTCCCGTACGGCTCGATGCAAGAGATGCAAGAACAGCGCCGAAGGCGGTTGCGCCACCGGCCGCTGGCGCCGATGCTGGCGCCGCCGTGCCGATCCTGCCTGCTCCCGTCCCGACATGATTGCCCAGGATTCGGGCAAACCGATGTTCACGGCCACGGCAGACGGCGCCCGCCTGACCCTGGCGCCGGCCGGAGCGCTGACCGTGGCCGGCCTCAGCGCGGTGTGGCAGCGCGGCCTCGACGCCGTCCGACAGGCGCGGCCGCAACTGCTGGTCATCGACTGCGGGCGCGTGACCGGAATCGATTCCGCCGGTGCCGCCTGGATCGGCGAGCTGATGCAGGCGGCGCGCGCCGGCGGCGGCGGCGCGGAGCTGGCCCAGGTACCGCCCCAGGTCGCGGGCCTGGTCGAGCTGGTCGCGGCACCGCCGCCGGCCCATCCTCGCCACCGCACGCGGCGGCCGGGGCCCCTGGAGTCGCTGGGCCTGGCCAGCCGGCGCCTGCTGAAGCAGCTGGGGCTGCTGGTCGGCTTCGTCGGCGAGGTGACCTTGGCGGTGGGCCAGGCGACGCTGCGGCCCGGCCGGATCCGCGGGTCGGCGCTGTTGGACCAGTGCCTGGCAGTCGGCGCCAACGCCTTGCCGATCGTGCTGCTGCTGGGCTTCCTGATCGGGCTGATCATGGCCTATCAGTCGGCGATTCCGCTGCAGCGCTTCGGCGCCGACATCTACGTCGCCAACCTGGTCGGGATGTCGATGCTGCGGGAGCTGGGACCGCTGATCACGGCGGTGATCCTGGCCGGCCGCTCGGGCGCCGCCTTCGCCGCCGAGATCGGCACCATGAAGGTCAACGAGGAGCTCGACGCCCTGCAGACCATGGGCATCGACCGCATGGGCTTCCTGGTGGTGCCGCGGATCCTGGCGGCGGTCGCCATGACGCCGCTGCTGGCCGCCTTCATGAACCTGGCGGGCCTGGCCGGCGCCGCCGCGGTGATGCGGACCTTCGGCTATCCGTTCGTCGCCTTCGTCGAGCAGCTCGCCCAGTACGCCACCTATCGCGACCTGACCGGCGGCCTGTTCAAGGCCCTGGTGTTCGGGCTGCTGGTCGCCGCCATCGGCTGCCGCGAGGGCATGGCGACCGGCGACGATGCCGGTGCCGTCGGCGGTTCGACCACCCTGGCCGTGGTCGCGGGCATCATCGCGATCGTGGTCACGGACGGCCTGTTCGCCGTCACCTATTACCAGCTCGGCCTATGACCGCGTCAGACACGGCGCCGCCGGTGGTGGTGCAGCACCTGACCGCGCGCTACGGCACGCGCACCATCTTCGCCAACCTCTCGGTCGAGGTCGGGGCCGGCGAAGTGTTCGTGGTCCTGGGCGGCTCGGGCTCGGGCAAAAGCACGCTGCTCAAGCACATGATCGGGCTGCAGGCGCCGGCGGCAGGCCGGGTGCTGATCGAGGGCCGCGACCTGTTCGCCGCCGCTGCCGCCGAACGGCGCGCGATCCTGACCCGGATCGGTGTGCTATATCAGCGCGGCGCGCTGTTCGGCACGATGACGGCGCTGGAGAACGTCGCCCTGCCTCTCGCCGAATTCACTGACCTGCCCCCCGACGCCATCGATGCCGTCGCCCGCCGCAAGCTGGCCCTGGTCGGGCTGGAGGCCGCGGCCGACCGCCACCCGTCGGAGCTGTCGGGCGGCATGCTGAAGCGCGTGGGCCTGGCGCGCGCGCTGGCGCTCGACCCGGCGATCCTGTTCCTGGACGAACCGTCGGCCGGGCTGGACCCGATCACCGCCGCCGAACTCGACCAGTTGATCCTGCGCCTGAACCAGGCGCTGGGTGTGACCTTCGTGATCGTGACCCACGAGCTGGCCTCGATCTTCGCCATCGCCGACCGGGTGCTGATGCTGAACCAGGGACGCGCCGCCGCGATCGGCGATCCCCGGGTGCTGGCCGACAGCAGCGACGATCCTTGGGTCCGGCGCTTCTTCGGGCGCGCCGCCGCGGACGGGGCGCAGCCATGACCCGCACCGCCCGGCGCAACATCATCGTCGGCGCCTTTGTGCTGGGCGGGCTGGCGGTCGCCTTCGCGATCGCCATCGCCCTCGGCGCCGGCACCTTCCTCAAGCCGGCGCTGGAGGTCGAGACCTATGTCGACGAGAGCGTCCAGGGCCTGAGCGTCGGCTCGCCGGTCAAGGCGCGCGGCGTGCCGATCGGCTCGGTCACCAAGATCGGGTTCGTGGCCACCGAGTACGAGGAGGTCGCAATCTCGCGCAATCCGGCCGCGGCCAGCCGGCTGGTGCTGATCCGGATGCGCCTCAACCTCGATCCGTTCGGCGTGACGTCGCCGGGCACGCTGCAGGAGGACCTGGCGAAGATGGTCGAGCGGGGCTTGCGCGTGCGCCTGGCCAGCCAGGGCGTGACCGGCCAAGCCTATCTGGAGGTCGACTACATCACGGCCGAGCGCCAGCGCCAGCTCGACATCACCTGGACGCCGCGCGATCCGGTGATCCCGTCGGCGCCCAGCGTGCTGTCGCGGCTGCAGGAGACGGCCGAGACGGTGTTGAGCAAGCTGGCCGAGACCAATCCCGGCTCGGTGGTGAGCGGCCTCACCCAGTTGATCCAGGAGCTGCGCGACACCAACCGCGCCGTCCAGGGCCTGGTCGCCGGACCCGAATTGCACGGCGCCGTCACCGACACCGCCAGCGCCCTGGCGAGCGTGCGGCGGCTGGCCGACGCGACCGCCACCGGCATCGACCAGCTCCTGGCCGAGCTGCGCGACAGTGCGGCCAAGCTGGACCTGGTCGCCGGGCAGTTGGCCGACGCCACCAAGGGCGGCGAGCTGCAGCGCACGCTGCGCAATGCCGAAGCGGTCACCCGCCAACTGCAGCAGGCGACGCAGAACCTGCCCGGGGTCTCGGGCGATGTCGAACGAACGGTGCGGCGGGTCGACAACCTGATCGCGTCGACCCAGCGCGACATCGCCGTCACCCTCGACAACCTCAATGCCGCGTCGACCAACCTGCGCGAGCTCAGCGAGAACGCCAAGCGCTATCCCAGCCAGGTGCTGTTCGGCGCGCCGCCGCCGCGCGAGGGCGCGGGCCGCCGATGATCGGGCGGCGCGCAATCCTGGCCGGCCTGGCGGGCCTGCCGTTCGCCGGCTGCACCACGGTGCTGGACAAGCCGTTCCCGGAAAAGCGCTCGTTCGTGCTGGCGGCCCGCCGGCCCCAGCATGCCCCGGCGCCGACCAACGGCCTGGTGCTGGGCATCCGGCGCTTCCGCGTCAGCGCCGGCTATGACGGCCGCGGCCTGGTCACCTCGAACGACCCGCTGACGGTCCACCAGGACTTCTACAACGAGTTCTTCGCGGCGCCCGGCAACCTGCTGGAGGACCTGGTCGGGACCTGGATCGACGATGCCGGGCTGTTCCAGCAGGTGGCGCCGGCGCTCGGCCTGAGCCTGCCGACCCATGCCCTGGAAGGGACGCTGTCCCGGCTGCTCGGCGACTATGGCGGCGGCTCCGGCCAGGCCCGGCTCGACCTGCAGCTCGCGGTCATCGACCTGCACCGCGGCGACGGCGCCATCATCGCCCAGGGCGACTACCGACGCTCCGAGCCGCTGCCCGACCGCACCCCAGACGCCCTGGTCGCCGGCTGGGACCGCGCCCTGGTCGCGATCCTGACCGACTTCGAGGCCAAGCTCAGGACCGGGCTGGCCCGGCCCTGATTGTTTCGCCGCGGCAAGCGCGGCAGAAATCCTTGGCGGCACATGCGGCACTGCCGCATATTGACGTCATGCGGCTGCTGGCGACCATCATCGAGACCCCGGCCTTTCGCCGCCAGATCGACACTCTTTTGACCGACACGGAACATGGGGAGTTGATGGCCGCGCTCGCCGCCGATCCGCTGGCGGGCGACCTGATCCAGGGCACCGGTGGAATCCGAGTGGTTTATCTCTATATCCACGATCAGGCACCCATCTATGCGTTCGTCGCCTATGGCAAGAACGAGCGCACGAACCTCAGCAAAGCCGAGCGCAATGCTGCCGCAGCGCTGGCCGCCGACTACAAGGCCCAGCACCGGAAGGAGGCACCATGACCAAGTTTGGAGACGATCTTATTGCGTCGATGACGGAAGGCCTCGCTCATGCGAAGGGCGAGCCTGTCGACGTGCGTGTCACCAAGGTCAAGGTCGACCGTCCCGATGTCCGCGCTCTGCGGTCCAGCCTTGGGCTGAGTCGGGCGGCCTTCGCCGAGCGCTACGGACTCGATGCCCGAGCTGTCCAAGACTGGGAGCAAGGGCGCCGCATGCCCGACCGAGCCGCGCGCATCCTGTTACGCGTCATTCGGCGAGCGCCGGATTTGGTGGCCGAAGAAGCGCACGCGGACGCTGCGAGCTGAGCCGGAGCACCCGCATCTTGGCGCTGGATGGGCGCGGGCCAGCCGACTGCCGGGGCGGCCCGACGCCCGTCGGAGTCCCCTACTCCGCCGCCCGGCCCAGCGCGTTGGCCGGCTGCAGCCCCAGCATCAGCTCCAGGTTCTGAACCGCAGCGCCCGAGGCACCCTTGCCCAGGTTGTCGAGCACCGCCACCAGCACGGCCTGGCCCTCGTCGGCGTTCTCGAAGACGTAGAGCTCCATGTCGTTGGTGCCGTTCAGGCGCTCGGCCGGCAGCCGCGCCGGCGCCGGCCCGAGCGGCATCACCCGGACATGGCGCTGACCGGCAAAGCGCTCAGCCAGGGCGGCGTGCAGCGCCGCAGCGGTCGGCTGCCCGGACAGCGCCCACAGATGCAGCGGCACCTGGACGATCTCGCCCTTGTACCAGGCGCCGACCGCCGGCATGAACAGCGGGTTGCGGGCCAGGCCGCCATAGACCCGCATCTCGGGCAGGTGCTTGTGCTTGAGCTCCAGCCCATAGATCCGGAAGGCGTCGCGCTCGGCGTGGCCGGGATCCTCATAGACGTCGATCAGGGCCCGCCCGCCGCCCGAATAGCCTTCGGCGGCATGGACCGCCACCGGATGGCCGGCGGGCAGCAGCCCGGCGTCGACCAGCGGCCGGATCAGCGCCACCGCCCCGGTCGGATAGCAGCCGGGCACTGCCACCCGCTTGGCCGTCCGGATCCGGTCGGCCTGACCGGGCAGCAGCTCGGGGAAGCCATAGGCCCAGTCGGGATGGACGCGGTGGGCCGTGCTGGCGTCGAGCACGCGGACCGTTGGATTGTCGATCAGGCTGACCGACTCCCGCGCCGCGGCATCGGGCAGGCACAGGATCGCCAGGTCGACGGCGTTCAGCAGCCGCTTGCGCTCGGCCAGGTCCTTGCGCCGGTCGGGATCGATGCTGACCAGCTCGATGTCGGCGCGGCCGCCCAGGCGGGTGCGGATCTCCAGCCCGGTGGTGCCTGCTTCGCCGTCGATGAAGATGGCCGGCCTGGTCATCGCTCCGCTCCTGCCTCGAACAAAGATCGTCGGGGTGCGCGGGATCGCGCAGGGCCCGGGTGCCGTTCTCGACCCAGCGGCAATCTACAGCCGCGGCCGTCCGTCCGCCTATGGGCTCGCGCGCGACGGGGCTATGCGCGGCCAACGGCCCCCGGGGTGCGGCCGAGGGGGGGCGACCGGCGGGAACGCCGCCATCGGAGCGGTCGTTCTGTGACCAGGCTAGGAGAACCGAATGACAACAACAACCCTATGGGTGTCCCCGGACGTCGATACCTGGCGGCTGCAGCGAGAGGGGCACCACCGACCGGAGCGCATCTGCCATAGCCGCGACGAGGCCATCGACTGGGCCTGCCGGATCGCCTCGGACCTGGCGCCCTGCCAGGTCAAGGTCCAGGATTACGGCGGCCGCATCACCGCCGAGTTCGGCTTCAGCGGCGCCGTGGTCTCGGCGGCGGAATAGCCGGACCGGTCTTCCCGTCCAACCCGGAACCCTCCTATGGTGTCGGCCGTCGCCGCCGACCCGGGAGGGAGTTTTGCCATGACCGATGCCTTCATCTGCGATGCCGTCCGCACGCCGATCGGGCGCTATGGCGGCGCGCTGGCCTCGGTCCGGACCGACGATCTGGCGGCAGTCCCGATCAAGGCGCTGATGGCGCGCCATCCCGGCCTGGACTGGTCGCGGGTCGACGAGGTGATGGTCGGCTGCGCCAACCAGGCCGGCGAG
>CAZEFK010000174.1:8368-11018 GCA_964511405.1 uncultured Comamonadaceae bacterium
GACAACCGCAACGTGGCGCGCATGGCGCTGCTGCTGGCCGGCCTTCCCGACTCGGTGCCGGGCACCACGATCAACCGGCTGTGCGGCTCGGGCCTCGACGCCGTGGGCACCGCCGCCCGTGCGGTCCGGACCGGCGAGATCGGCCTGGCGGTCGCCGGCGGCGTCGAAAGCATGAGCCGTGCCCCCTTCGTCATGGGCAAGGCCGAGACCGCGTTCTCGCGCCAGGCCGAAATCTTCGACACCACGATCGGCTGGCGCTTCGTCAACCCCTTGATGAAGCAGCAATACGGCGTCGATTCGATGCCCGAGACCGGCGAGAACGTGGCGGCCGACTTCCAGGTCTCGCGCGCCGACCAGGACGCCTTCGCGCTGCGCAGCCAGCAGCGTTATGCCCGCGCCAAGGCGGCCGGGTTCTTTGCCGCCGAGATCGTGCCTGTGACCGTGTCGGGCCCCAAGGGGCAGACCGCCGAGGTCGCGGCCGACGAGCATCCCCGCGAGACCTCGCTCGAGGCGCTCGCCAAGCTCAAGGCGCCGTTCCGGGCCGGCGGCACGGTCACGGCCGGCAATGCCTCGGGCGTCAATGACGGCGCCGCGGCCCTGCTAGTGGCGTCCGCGGCCGAGGCCGAGCGCCAGGGACTGACGCCGCGGGCGCGCGTGCTGGGCATGGCGACGGCGGGCGTGCCGCCGCGGATCATGGGCATGGGCCCGGCGCCGGCCAGCCGCAAGCTGCTGGAGCGCCTGGGCGTGCCCGTGTCGAAGATCGACGTGGTCGAGCTCAACGAGGCCTTCGCGTCGCAGGCGCTGGCCGTGCTGCGCCAGCTGGGCCTGCCCGACGACGCCGAGCATGTGAACCCCAACGGCGGCGCCATCGCCATCGGCCATCCCCTGGGCATGAGCGGCGCGCGCCTGGTGACCACGGCGGTCAGCCAGCTCCACCGCACCGGCGGCCGCTATGCCCTGTGCACCATGTGCATCGGCGTCGGCCAGGGCATCGCGCTGCTGCTGGAGCGGGTCTAGGCAAGCCCGGCCGAGCGCCGCCCCCGATATCAGGTCAAGTGGAAGCGGTCGTGCGGCGCGGAGAAGTCCAGCGTCGGCCCCGCGGGCACGATGCCGGTCGGGTTGAGATGGCGGTGGCTGCCATAGTAATGCTGCCGGCAGGCCGCGAGATCGATGGTCCCAGCGACTCCGGGCACTTGGTACAGGTCACGAACATAGCCCCAGAGGTTGGGGTACTCGTAGACGTGCCGCCAGTTGCACTTGAAGTGGCCGTGATAGACCGCGTCGAACCGGACCAGCGTCGGGAACAGCCGCCAGTCGGCCTCGGTCGGGCGGTTGCCGACCAGGTAGCGCTGCCGCGACAGGCGGTCCTCCAGCCAGTCCAGGCTCTCGAACAGCGTTGCGACCGCCTGGTCGTAGGCCGCCTGGGTGCGGGCGAAGCCGGCGCGGTAGACGCCATTGTTCACGGTCTCGTAGATCCGGGCGTTGACCGCGTCAATCTCGGCCGCCAGCGCGTCCGGATAGAGGTCGTCGCGCACGTCGGTGAGGGCGTCGAACGCCCGGTTGAGCATGCGGATGATCTCGGCTGATTCGTTGTTCACGATCCGCCCGGTCTCCTGATCGAACAGCACCGGCACGGTCGCCCGCGTGGTCGCGCCGGGATCGGCGTGCCGGTAGAGCTGGTGGAGCGCGCGGGCGCCGATCACCGGCTCGGGCTCGGCGAAGGTCCAGCCGTCCGCCAGCATCAGCGGCTCGGCCACGGTCACCGGGATCGCGGCCTCCAGCCGCTTCAGCGCCCGGGCGATCAGGGTCCGGTGCGCCCACGGGCAGGCCATGGCGACATAAAGACGGTAGCGTCCGGCCGCCGCCGGAAAGTCCGCACTGCCGATCCAGTCCCGGTAGCGGCTGGGCTTACGCTCGAAGGCGCCGGCGGCCGGCGGCGGATCGGCCTGCCATTGGCCGTCGATCAGCTGGCCCATCAGAACCGCCCGCTCTGGTAGTCGTCGATGGCCTGGCGGATCTCCTGGACGGTGGTCATCACGAACGGGCCATGGCGGACGATCGGCTCGCCCAGCGGCCGCCCGGCGATCAGCAGGAACCGGCCGCCCTCGGGTCCGCCCTCGGCGGCCACCACACCGTCCCGGTCGAGCAGCGCCAACTGGCCGGCATCGACGCGGCGCCCGCCGAACGCGACCGCCCCCTCGAAGGCATAGGCGAACGCGGTGTGGCCGGCGGGCAGCCGATGCTGCCAGCGGCGACCGGGCGCCAGCGCCACGTCCAGATAGGTCGGGTCGACCGCCACCCCGGCAATCGGGCCGCGGGTCCCGTCCGGCAGGGCGCCGGCGATGACCTTGACCCTGAAGCCGTCGGCCGCGACCGCCGGGATCGCGTCGGCCGCGAACTCCTGGTAGCGCGGCGCCGTCATCTTGTCGCGGGCCGGCAGGTTCACCCACAGCTGGAACCCGGCCATCAGGCCATCGGCCTGCAGCGGCATCTCGGAATGGATGATGCCGCGCCCCGCGGTCATCCATTGGACGCTGCCCGGCCCCAGGTCGCCGCGGTTGCCGAGGTGGTCCTGGTGCCGCATGTGGCCGGCCAGCATGTAGGTGACGGTCTCGAAGCCGCGATGGGGATGCCAATCGGTGCCCCGGGG
>CAZEFK010000174.1:11028-15459 GCA_964511405.1 uncultured Comamonadaceae bacterium
AGCCGCGATGCGGGTGGTCGGGAAAGCCCGCGATATAGGCATCGGGATCGTCGGACCCGAACTGGTCCAGCAGCAGGAACGGGTCGATCTCCGGCAGGGCCCGACCGCCGATCACCCGGTTGAGCCTGACGCCGGCGCCGTCCGACGCCGGCTGCCCCTGAACGATGCCGATCACGCCCCTCGCCGCCTGCATGGCGCCCCTCCTCGCTGGTCCTGCCTCGAAGATGGGGCGGTTCCGCCGGGCGCGCATCCCGGTCGCGGGCAACGGTCTGTTGCGCGGGGGCGAACGGCTGGATCGATCGTCGGCGGCCTATGTCGCGGTCGCGACCACGGCGACGCAGTCGCCCGCCTGGACCAGCCCGGGGAAATGCCGGGCAGCCAGCAGGCCGTCGATGGCGGCCCGGTGTTCGACGACCGGTGTCCCGGTGCGGCCGATGGCGTGGATGCGCGCGACCGGGTCGCCGCGGCGGACCGGCGCCCCGAGGTCGACACAGGGCTCGATCAGGCCGCCCTCCTCGGCGAACAGGAAGCAGTCGCCCGACGGCATGTCGAGCAGCCGTGTCGCTGCCGGCTCGACGGCGCCGGCCAGGAGGCCGGCGTGGCGCAGCAGATTGCGCACGCCGCGGCGGGCGATGGCGACGGTCTCCGCCCGCGCCGTGCCGCCGCCGCCGAGCTCGGTGGTGACGAACACCTTGCCCTGGGCCTCCGCGGTCGTGTCGTACATCCCGGCGGCGTCGATCTCCAGCAAGCGCATGGACCACGGCGCCCCGAACGCGGCCACCGCCGCGAAGCAGCGCGCCTCCTGCGCCTTGTCCGGCAGGATATGCGCCGCGGCGAAGGGCAGGAAGTCCAAGGTCCGGCCGCCGGAATGCAGGTCCAGCACGACATCCGCCAGCGGCAGCAGGACCCGGGTGAAATAGTCCGCAATCTTCTCGGTGACCGTGCCGTCGGGGCGGCCGGGGAAGCTGCGGTTGAGGTTGCCGCGGTCGATCGGCGAGGTCCGCGTCCCGGCGCGGAACGCCGGATAGTTCATGGCCGGCACGATGATGACCCGGCCCGTGACCGCCTCGGCGCTCAGCGTCCGCGCCAGGTCGAACAGCGCGATCGGCCCCTCGTACTCGTCGCCGTGATTGCCGCCGGTCAGCAGCGCGGTCGGACCGTCGCCGTTGCGCACGACGGCGATCGGGATCATCACCGACCCCCAGGCCGAGTCGTCCCGGCTGTAGGGCAGCCGCAGCACGCCGTGCTGGACGCCGTCGCGGTCGAAGTCGACCGACGCCACGATCGGCGACGGCGGCAGGGCAGTAGTGGCGCCGGTCATGGCTTGACGAACAGCCGCCTCGGCACGTCGGCCAGGCATTCGACGCCGGCCGGCGTGATCACGATGCTTTCGGTGATCTCCAGCCCCATGTCCGCCAGCCACAGCCCGGTCATGAAATGGAAGGTCATGCCGGCTTCCAGCACCGTGCGGTCGCCCGGGCGCAGGCTCATGGTGCGCTCGCCCCAGTCGGGCGGATAGCTGAGGCCGATCGGATAGCCGGTGCGGTTGTCCTTCTCGATGCCATGGCGGCGCAGCACGGCGAAGAAGGCGTTGGCGATGTCCTCGCAGCGATTGCCCGGGCGGGCGGCCGCGAGCCCGGCCTCCATGCCCTCGAGCACGGCCTTCTCGGCGTCCAGGAACGCCTGGGTCGGCTTGCCCAGGAACAGGGTCCGCGACAGCGGGCAATGGTAGCGCTTGTAGCAGCCGGCGATCTCGAAGAACGTCCCCTCGCCTGATTTGAGCGGCGCCTCGTCCCAGGTCAGGTGCGGCGCCGAGGCGTCGGGGCCGGAGGGCAGCAGCGGCACGATCGCCGGGTAGTCGCCACCGATGCCGTCGGTGCCGCGGATGCCGGCGTCATAGATCTCGGCCACCAGGTCGCACTTGCGCATGCCGACCTCGGCCTTGTCCAGGATGCGCCGGTGCATCGCCTCGACGATGCGCGCCGCCTTGCGCATATAGTCGAGCTCCTGCGGGCTCTTCACCGCGCGCTGCCAGTTGACCAGGGCCGTGGCGTCGACGAAGCGGGCGTCGGGCAGGTGTCGGGTCAGCGACGCGAAGGCGGCCGCCGAGAACCAGTAATTGTCCATCTCGACGCCGATCCGCAGGCCGCCCCAGCCATGGTCGGCGATGATCGTGGACAGCAGGTCCATCGGATGGCGCTCGGTCGACTGCACATAGTGGTCCGGGTAGCCGATGATGCGGTCATGGCCGAGATAGGCGGTGCGCTTGGCGCCGTTGGCGTCCTGGCCGCGGCCGTACCAGATCGGCTCGCCGTCGGGCGGCACCAGCACGCCTTGATGGACGTAGAACGACCACCCGTCATAGCCGGTCAGCCATGCCATGTTCGACGGATCGCTGACGATCAGCAGCTCGATGCCGCGCGCGGCCATGGCGGCGCGGGTCTTGGCCAGGCGCTGGGCATATTCGGCGCGGGTGAAGGGCAGCACGGGTCCGGTCATGCGGGGATGTCCTGTTCTGATCTCGATCAACTGTCGAAGGCCGTGCCGACGCTCGCGGCGCGGGCGCGGTCGTAGGCCAAGGCCGCGATCGCCGTGTCCTGCGCGCCGGTGCCGGTCAGGTCGCAAACCGTGATCGCGTCGGGACCGGGGCGCCCCGGCGCCAGCCCAGCCACGACCTGCCCCAGCTCCGGGAAGGCGGCATCGGCTGCGACGAGGCCGGCGGCGATCGCGGCGCGCAGCTCGCCCAGGCGCCGCGCCTGCTCCAGCCGGTCGACGATATAGCGGTCGGCGCGGGCCACGAGGGCTGATTCCAGCTCCGCCTTGTGCTCGGCGTCCGAGCCCATGGCGGTGACGTGCTGGCCGGGCGACACCCAGTCGGCGCGCAGCACCGGCTCGGCCGCCGGCGTGGCGGTGACGATGACATCGGCGCCGGCACAGGCCTCCCGCGCCGTCGCCGCGGCATGGACCGGGATGCCGAGGCGGCGGGTCAGCGCCGCCGCGGTCGCCGCCGCCTGGTCCGAGCGGCGGGCCCAGATCCGGGCCTCGCCGATCGGCCGCACCAAGGCCAGCGCCTCCAGCTGCAGCATCGCCTGGGCACCGGCGCCCAGCACGGCGGCGACGCGCGCCTCGGGCCGGGCCAAGTGCCGCGCCGCGACCGCCCCCGCCGCCGCGGTGCGCACCGCGGTCAAGTAGCCGTTGTCCAGCAGCAGCGCCTGGACCAGCCCGGTTTCGGCGCTCAGCAGCACCATCATGCCGTTCAGGCTGGGCAGGCCCCGCTTCGCGTTGTCGAAGAAGCCGGGACTGACCTTGATCGCGACGCTGGACAGGCTGGGCAGGTAGGCGGTCTTGACGTCGATCTCGCCGTTGCGCTCCGGCAGGTCGAGCCGCAGGATCGGCGGCATCGCCACGGCCTCGGTGGCCAGCGCCCGGAAGGCGCGTTCGACGCAGGCGACGGCGTCCAGGTCGAGCGGCACCAGCCGGCGCAACTCGGCCTCGGTCAGAAGGGTCAGACGGGCCATGGGTCTCCTCCCTCGCCGGCCCGGTCAGCCATGGCCGAGCCCCATCAGACGCCCGAGCGCCTGTTGCGGCGCACCCTCGCCGCACAGGCCCAGGCATTGCCACGCCGTCGCCAGATTGCTGGTCACCACCGGCCGGCCGAGCGCCGCCTCCAGCGCCGGCACCAGCGCCGCCGAGCGCAGCGCGGTGCACGAGACGAACAGCGCATCGGCGTCTGCCGCGAGCGCCGCGCGGGCGGCCGCGGCCAGCGTCGCCGGGGTGATCCGCGCCATCTCGCGGTCGTCGGCCAGGCCGAGGCAGGTGGTGCTGGCGACCGCGAACCCGGCCGCTGCGAAATAGGCCGCCATCGGCGCCGTGGTTTCAACCATGTAGGGCGTCAGGATGCTGATCCGCCGCGCCCCCAGCCGCCGCAGGCCGGCCACCGCGGCCGCGGGCGGCGTCACCACCGGCACGCCCGGCTTGGCCGTCTGGAGGGCCGCGCGCACCGCCTCGTCGCCGATCACCACCGACGCCGAGGTGCACGAGAAGCACAGGGCGTCCAGCGGCTCGTCGGGCAGAATCAGCGCCGCGCCCTCGGCCAGGCGCGGCTGCATCCGCCGCAAGTTTTCGGGCGTGGTGGGATTGGCGTAGGCGATGCGGGCGGCATAGACCCCGACCCGGTCGCCGGCGACCAGGCGGGCGAAGTCGACCTCGGTGGTGTGGTCGGTCGCCAGGACCACCAACCCGACCCGCTTGGCGATCGCGCGGTCGTCGAGGGCGATCGGCAGGCTGGCGACGTGGACCGGCGGCAGGACTGTGGCGGACATGGGCAACTCCTCAAACAATCGCCAGTCAACACCCCTGTCGTCATCCCCGCGAAAGCGGGGATCCAGCCGTTGTGGCAAACTCCAAGCCTCGGCACATGATATTGACGTC
>CAZEFK010000175.1:0-15267 GCA_964511405.1 uncultured Comamonadaceae bacterium
GGCGGCGCGCTGGACATCGCGCAGCTCGCGCACTTCCTCGCGCAGCCGGTTGGCCAGGTTGCCCAGCGCCAGCAGCCGCCCGGTCAATTGGCCGATCGCGGCGCGCCGCGCGATCCGCTCGTGCAGCACCAGGCCCAGCAGGAACACCAGGGCGCCGCCGCCGACGCCCAGCACCAGCGGCGAGACGGCGACCACCATCGGCAGGACGGCGCCGACCGCCGCCGCCACGGCGGTATAGGCGACCAGCGCCGCGATATTGCCGAACACGCCCATGCCGCCTACGCCCCAACGTCGGGCGGGAACTGGTGCAGGCCGTCGGCTCCGAGCGGCAGCGGCCGCGTCGACTGCACCGCATCGAGCGGCAGCGGGCCGTAGAGATGCGGGAACAGCTCGCCGCCGCGCGCCGGTTCCCACTTCAAGGCCGGGCCCAGCCGCTCGGGGTCGACCGCCAGCAGGACCAGCCCGGTCTCGCCGGCGCGGTGGCGGCGGGCGCTTTCGCGCACTTGGGCGCCGGTAGAGAAATGCATGAAGCCGTCCTGGCGGTCGGCAGCCGAGCCGTCATACCGGCCGGACGCCAGCGCCACGGCATAATCCGCTTCGCGGGCAAGATGATAGATCAGGCGGTCGGTCATGGCGCGCACCCTACCGGAACGTACGCCGGCCGCGCTAGCGATCCTCTGGTTCGCCCGCCTCCAGGCGCTTGCCGTCCAGCTCGGCCGCGGCCTTGCGCCGCGTCGCCTCGGTGGCCGTCCGTTCGCCCTTGGTGCGGCCGAACTGCACGCGATTGGCCGCGGCGGCGGCTTCCTTCGCCGCCTTCCTCCGGGCCTTGAGATACGGCTTCAGCCGAATGACATCGCCCATGGTCTCTCCGATATCCGCAGTTCCGTCCGGGCGGCAGCTGCCCCACTATGGTGCGGCGCAATCATAGCCGGGATCCCCATTCCATGAACACGGTGTGCTTCGTCGACGGCCACTGGGCCGAAGGTCCGGTGCCGCTGATGACGTCGATGACCCAGGCTGCCTGGCTCGCCAGCAGCGTCTTCGACGGCGCCCGCGCCTTCGGCGGCGTGGCGCCCGACCTCGACCGCCATTGCGCCCGGGTGGTCGCCTCGGCGCGGACCATGGGCCTGGCGCCGCAGCTCTCGGCGGGCGAGATCGAGGAGCTGTGCTGGGATGGGATCCGGCGCTTCCCCAGCGGCAGCGAGCTGTACATCCGACCGATGTTCTGGGCCGAGGACGGGATGGTGCTGCCCGACGCCGCCTCGACGCGTTTCGCCCTGGTCGTCCACCTGCAGCCGCTGCCGCAGCCGACCGGCTTCACCACCTGCCTGTCGCGCTTCCGCCGGCCGTCGCCCGAGACCGCGCCAACCGCCGCCAAGGCCTCGTGCCTGTACCCGATCGCCGGCATGGCGAAGCGCGATGCCCAGGCGCGCGGGTTCGCCGACGCCGTGATGCTGGATCTCCTGGGCCATGTCGCCGAGTTCACCGGCTCCAACATCTTCCTGGTCAAGGACGGGGTCGTCCACACGCCGCAGCCCAACGGCACGTTCCTCAACGGCATCACCCGCCAGCGCGTGATCGGGCTGTTGCGCGACCAGGGCGTCGCCGTGGTCGAGCGCAGCATCCGGCCGGACGAGCTGGAGACCGCCGACGAGATCTTCTCGACCGGCAATTTCGCCAAGGTGATGCCGGTGACCGGCTATGCCGGCCGCAGCCTGCAGCCCGGCCCAGTCGCCGACCGCGCCCGCGCCGCCTACATGGAGTTCGCGTTCCGGTAGACGGGAGGAAGGGAATCGCCGCCGCCATGACCCTGTCCGTCGACACCGCCGCCGAGCGGCTGGCCCAGGGTCACGCCGCCGGCCACCGCTTCGCGCCGATCCCCGGCCTGACCGACCTGGCGACCGCCTACGGCATCCAGGATGCCTTGGTCGCCCGGCTGTGCCGGACAGCGGGAACGCGGCCGGCCGGCTACAAGGTCGGGCTCACCTCGGCGCGGATGCAGCAGATGTGCGGCATTGACCAGCCGATCGCCGGCGTCGTCCTGGCCAGCCGCATTCATGCGAGCGGCGCCGCGCTGTCCTTGGGCGCGTTCGGCCGCCTCGGCATCGAGTTCGAGATCGGCATGCGGCTCGGCCGCGACCTCGGGCCGGACGGCGCGCCGTTCGGCATGGACGCGGTCGCGGCCGCCGTCGAGGCGGTATGCCCGGCGCTGGAGCTGGTCGACGACCGCAACGCCGACTATGCGGCCTTGGAGGTGACATCGCTGGTCGCCGACAATTCGTGGAACGGCGGCATCGTCCTGGGCGAGTTCCGCGGCATCTGGCCCGACCTGGCAACCATCGTCGGGACCGCCGAGCGCGACGGCGCCGCGATCGACCAGGGCCATGGGCGCGACGTGCTGGGCCACCCCTTCGCGCCGCTGGTCTGGTTGGCGAACCACTTGGCCGCCCGGGGCGGCGGCCTCAAGGCCGGCGACGTCGTGCTGACCGGCAGCCTGTGCCCGACCCGCTTCCCGGCCGCCGGCGAGCAGTACCGCTTCAGCCTGGCGGGGCTGGGCGCCGTCGAGGTCAGGGTCGCGGCCTGATCGTCAGCGCCAGCGCGGATACAGCCCCGACGCCAGGGTCACCGCGTCGGCGACGGTGCGGATCTTCGCCCGCTCGCAATCGACCACCAGCAGGGTGCCGACACCCTCGACCCGCATGATCCCCGGCATCAGCGCCATGCGGGCGTGGCGGCCGGGCAGCCGGCTTTCGTCGACCGTGACGCCATGCATCGCCGCCAGCCGCCTGACATCGGCGAGCTTGGCATCGTAGCCGTCGGGATCTTCCGGCAAGCCGCGGATCATGGTGCGGATCAGGCCGTGGAAATCGAAGGGCGGGCCGCGGTCGCCGGGGAACAGCTTGGCCTTGGCCGCCAGCATGGCGTTGGCGACCACCATCTCTTCGTTGTCGGCGGGGAACAGGCCGGTCTCCCACCCGCCGATGCGCCCGGCATTGTCGCGCTCGAACTCGGCGCGCTTGGCCGCGCCCTGGACATGGCTGCTGAAGGCCGCGCCGGTGCTGGCGCCCGAGGTGCCGCGCACGGTCAAGGGCCGCTGGCTGCGGAAATGGGCAGGCGTCGCCAGTAGGTTGATGATCCCGGAATAGAGGTCGGGCAGGGCGGTCGCGAAATAGCTGCCGAACAGCGCCCGCATCCGCCGGATCACCGAGATGTGCGTGCAGCCGTGATAGATCGACGGCACCGTGATGAAGCGGACCGAGTAATCGTAGACCTTGGCCAGCATGTCGGCCGACCCGATGGTGGCCCCCAGCTTGCGGTCGTCGAGCTCGGCCAGCACCAGGCGGTCGCGGATCTTGGGCGCGGCATCGGGCCAGCCATAGTCGGGCGGCGCCCACGAGATCACCGTGGCCTCGGGCGATGCCGCGGTCACCGCGCGCAGGTAGGCGCAGGCGTCGGGCAGGATGCCGTCGTCGTCGCCGATATAGAGCACGTAAGAGCCCGAGACCTGGTCCAGCGCCCGTTCCCAGTTCTCGGTCATGGGCAGGACGTCGGGTGTCTCGGCATAGACCACCCGAGGATCGGCGGCCCGCTCGACGATCGCCCGGGTCTCGGCATCGGCGCCGTTGTTCTGGACCACGATCTCGACGCCGGGGTCGTCCTGCGCCAGCGCGGTGGCGAAGGCGTGAAGGAAGGTCTTCGGCCGCCGTCGGGTGGGAATGACGACCGAGAAGTCCGCCATCACACGCCCAGCCGCGCCGCGACGCCGTCCAGCCAATCGGTCAGGTCCGGGGCCTGATGGTGGATATGGTCACCGTGGTCGCCCGGAACGGTCACGGTGCCGTGCACCAGCACCGTGACCATGCCCAGGGCCGCGGCCGGGCCGAGATTGGCCGGCATGTCCTCGACCATGATCGCGGCCTCGGGCCGAACGCCGTGGCAGGCCAGGAACGCGGCATAGGCCGCGGGCGCCGGCTTCGGCAGGTAGCCGGCGGCGACGATGTCGAACACGGCCTCGAACCGCTCCCACACCCCGAGCTGCCGGCACACCCGCTCGGCATGCCAGGCCGAGCCGTTGGTGTAGATCAGCTTGCGGCCGGGCAGCCGCCCCAGGACCCCGGCCAGCGCCAGGTTCGCGGTCATGCTGCTGAGGTCGATGCGATGGACGTGGTCGAGGAAGGCGGCGGCCTCGACCTGGTGCTCGACCATCAGGCCGCGGAGGGTGGCGCCGTAGGTCCGGTGATAGTGCTTCTGCAGGGCCCGCGCCGCCTCGGCATCGAGCGCCAGGGCGGTGGAGACGAACTCGACGATGCGCTGCTCGATCTGCGGGAACAGGCTGCTGGCCGCCGGATAGAGCGTGTTGTCCAGGTCGAAGACCCAGGTCCAGCCGTCCGGCGGCGCGCTCGGCAGCCGCACCGGTCAGACCTGCCGCGCCACCAGGGTCCCGGCGCCGACCGGCGTGAACAGCTCCAGCAGCAGGGCATGGCGCACCCGGCCGTCGAGGATCACCGCCGCCTCGACCCCCTTCTCGACCGCGTCGACGCACGTCTCGATCTTCGGGATCATGCCGCCGCTGATGGTGCCGTCGGCGATCAGCCGCTTGCACGTGGCGAGGTCGAGATCGCTGATCAGCTGCTTGTTCTTGTCCAGCACCCCGGCGACGTCGGTCAGCATCAGCAGGCGCGAGGCGCCGACCGCAGCCGCGATCGCGCCCGCGGCGGTGTCGGCATTGATGTTGTAGGTCTCGCCCTCGGGGCCGACCGCGGTCGGCGCGATCACCGGGATGAAATCGTCCTGGGCCAAGGTCTGGAGCACGCCGCCATCGACCGTCTCCGGCTCGCCGACGAAGCCCAGGTCCAGCACCCGCTCGATATGGCTGTCCGGATCGATCTTGGTGCGCGACAGCTTGCGCGCCCGGATGAGGTTGCAGTCCTTGCCGGAGATCCCGATCGCCTTGCCGCCGGCGGTGTTGATCGCCGAGACGATCGCCTTGTTGATGCTGCCGGCCAGGACCATCTCGACGATCTCGACGGTCGCCTGATCGGTGACCCGGAGGCCGTCGACGAAGGCGCTCTGGATCTTCAGGCGGTCCAGCATGCGGCCGATCTGCGGGCCGCCGCCATGCACGACGATCGGGTTCAGGCCGACCTGCTTCAGCAGCACGATGTCGCGCGCGAAATCCAGCGCCAGCGCCTCGTCGCCCATGGCGTGGCCGCCATACTTGACCACGATGGTCTTGTCCGCGAAGCGCCGCATGTAGGGCAGCGCCTCCATCAGGACGTCGGCCTTGGCCTGCCAGATGTCTTGATCGACGGCGGATGCGGACATGAAGCGCCTCTCGGGGATCGCGGGCCGGACCGTCCGTTTAGCCGATCCGGCCCCGCGGCGCGAGACTCTTCAAGCCTGCTGTTCCAGCGCGTCCATGTCGGCGTCCGAGAAGCCGAAATGGTGGCCGATCTCGTGGATCAGCACATGGCGCACCAGATGCGCCAGGTCCTCGCCGGTCTCGCACCAGTAGTCGAGCAGCGGCCGGCGATAGAGGAAGATCATGCTGACATGCGGCAGCGGATCGCTGACGCTGCGCTGGGTCAGCGCGACGCCGCGATAGAGGCCCAGGAGATCGAACGGCGACTCGAGATCCATCTCGCGCTCGGTCTCCTCGTCCGGGAAGTCCTCGACCCGGATCGCGACGTCCCGGACATGGCGCCGCAGCACCGTCGGGATGGTCTGTAGCGCCGCGGCGGCCAGCGCCTCGATGTCCGCCGCCGTGGGCGGCGTCGTGAACCCGCTCATGATGCGATCCAGCCTAAGCCGTCAGGCCCGGCTTGTCGCCGCGACCGCTCCGCGCCACGCTGGGGCGCAACCTTGGAGGGGAGACCACCATGGCCACCGTGCTCGATGCCGCCCGCCGCCAGGCGGCGCTCGCGGAACTCGCCGGATGGCGTCCGGCCGAGGGCCGGGACGCCATAACCCGAACCTTCCGCTTCAAGGATTTCGCCGAAGCCTGGGGCTTCATGAGCCGCTGCGCGCTCCATGCCGAAAAGCTCGACCACCATCCCGAATGGCTGAACGTCTACAATCGCGTCGAGGTGACGCTCAGCACCCACGACGCCGGCGGCTTGACCGAGCGCGACATCGCGCTGGCCAAGCTCATGGACGCCGCTGCAGCGTGAGCGGGACGCACCCCGTTAGCGGGGTGCGATCACCATCGTCATCTGGCGCCCTTCCATCTTGGGCATCTGCTCCACCTTGGCGATCGACTCCAGGTCGTCGCGAACGCGGACCAGCACTTTCATGCCCAGATCCTGGTGCGCCAGCTCGCGGCCCCGGAAGCGCAGGGTGACCTTCACCTTGTCGCCCTCCTCCAGGAAGCGCGTCATGGCCTTCATCTTGACGTTGTAGTCGTTGTCGTCGATGGTCGGCCGAAGCTTAATTTCCTTAATTTCGATGATTTTTTGCTTCTTCCGTGCCTCGTTCTTCTTCTTTTGTTCTTCGTATTTGTATTTTCCGAAGTCCAAAATCTTACAGACCGGCGGCACCGCGGTGGCCGCGACCTCGACCAGGTCTAGACCGGCTTCGGCGGCCATCTCCAGCCCCTCGCGGAGGCTGACCACGCCGACCATATTGCCGCGCTCGTCGACGAGGCGGATGGACTGCGCGGCGATTTCGGTGTTGACGCGCGGGCCATCGCGGCTCGGGGTCAGGTCAAAGGGTGGTCTGGCTATGTCGCTCTCCCCTGATGGTTGCTCTGGGTCGCCGTCCCGGGCCGTCAGGCCGACGGGACGAGGGCTTCGCTCTTAAGTCTAGGAACCGCTTCGGACAAATCAAGAACCTCTTGTGCATCGCTGCCCAGCCTGCGCAGCGCGACGGTCCGCTGCTCGGCCTCGCGGCGACCGACCACCAGCATGACCGGCACCTTGGCCAGGCTGTGCTCGCGCACCTTGAGATTGATCTTCTCGTTCCGGGTGTCGACCGACGCCCGCAGCCCCGCCGCCTGCAGCGCCGCGGCGACCTCGCCGGCATAGGCGTCGGCGTCCGAGACCACAGTCGCCACCACTGCCTGCACCGGCGCCAACCACATCGGCAGCCGCCCCGCATGCTGCTCGATCAGGATGCCGATGAAGCGCTCCATGCTGCCCAGGATGGCCCGGTGCAGCATGACCGGCCGGTGGCGCTGGCCGTCCTCGCCGATATAGGAAGCGTCCAGCCGCTCGGGAAGGACGAAGTCGACCTGCAGAGTGCCGCACTGCCAGTCGCGGCCGATGGCGTCGCGCAGCACGAACTCCAGCTTGGGCCCGTAGAACGCGCCTTCGCCCGGGTTCATGGTGTAGGGCATGCCGGCCGCCTCGATGGCGTCGCGCAGGGCGGCCTCGGCCTTGTCCCAGATGGCGTCGGTGCCGGCGCGCTGCACCGGGCGGTCGGAGAACTTGACCGACACGTCGTCGAAGCCGAAGTCGCGGTAGATCGAGCGCAGCAGGTCGCAGAAGGCGATGCTTTCGGCGGTGATCTGCTCTTCGGTGCAGAAGATGTGGGCGTCGTCCTGGGTGAAGGCGCGCACGCGCATGATGCCGTGCAGGGCACCCGAGGGCTCGTTGCGATGGCAGGCGCCGAACTCGGCCATGCGCAGCGGCAGGTCGCGGTACGACTTCAGCCCCTGGCGGAAGATCTGGACGTGGCCCGGGCAGTTCATGGGCTTGAGCGCCAGCACCTTCTCCTCGACCTCGGAGGTGAACATGTTCTCGCGGAACTTGTCCCAGTGGCCCGAAGCCTCCCAGAAGCTGCGGTCGAACAGCTGCGGCGTGCGCACCTCCGCATAGTCGGCGCGCTCCAGCCGCATGCGCATATAGGCCTCGATGGTGCGGTACAGGGTCCAGCCCTTCGGGTGCCAGAACACCATGCCCGCGGCTTCTTCCTGCTGATGGAACAGGTCGAGCTCGCGGCCCAGGCGCCGGTGGTCGCGCTTCTCGGCCTCGGCCAGCTGGAACAGGTACTGGTCCAGCTGCTCCTGGGTCGCCCAGGCGGTGCCGTAGATGCGCTGCAGCTGGGCGTTGCGGGCGTCGCCGCGCCAATAGGCGCCGGCCACCTTCATGAGCTTGAAGGCCTGGCCCAGCCTGCCGGTCGACGGCAGGTGCGGCCCCGTGCACAGGTCGGTGAACGAGCCCTGCTCATAGAGGCTGATGGCCTTGTCCTCGGCGATCGAGCCGATCCACTCGGCCTTGTAGCGTTCGCCCTTGGCCTGGAAGAAGCGCACGGCCTCGTCGCGCGGCACTTCGCGCCGCACAATCGGCTCGTCGCGCTTGACGATCTCGCGCATGCGCGCCTCGATCCGCTCCAGGTCTTCCGGGGTGAACGGCTCGTCGCGGGCAAAGTCGTAATAGAAGCCGGTCTCGGTGGCGGGACCGAAGGTCACTTGGGTCCCGGGATACAGCTCCTGCACGGCCTCGGCCATGACATGCGCGGCGTCATGGCGCAGCAGATCCAGGGCCTCCGGCGACTTGGCCGTGATGATCGCGACCCGGGCATCGCGATCGATCACGGTCGCAAGATCCCGCGGCGCGCCGTCCACGGTGACGGCAAGCGCGGCCTTGGCCAGGCCCGGACCGATGGCCGCAGCCAGCTCGGCGCCCGTGACCGGCCGCTCGAAGGCGCGGACGGAGCCGTCGGGAAGTGTGATCGCGACCATGGGCAACCGGCGGAAATGGCAGATTTTGGGGCCCGGGACCGTGGGAGGAAAACGCCGGGCTGTCAAGCGTAGCGACGGTGGCGTAGCGACGGTGGCGCGGCGAGGGTGGTTCCGATGCGCGCGGACCTGCTTTAGCGTGAGCCGGTCAACGGGGAGCCCGATAGCGGGCTCCCCGCATCGTTGATGGAAGGAAATGCGCAGGCGCATTTCCTGGGGAGGGCGGCAGTGGCACGCATGCGGGTTGCGGTCATCGGCCTGGGCATGGCGTCGGCGCCCCATGCCCAGAGCCTGAAGGATCTGGCCGACCGGGTCGAGGTCGCCTATGGCTACAGCCGGACCGAGGCGCGCGCTCGCGCCTTCGGCGACCGCTTCGGCGTTCCGGTCACCACCGACCTCGACGCCATCATTGCCGACCGCTCGGTCCAGGCCGTCCTGATCCTGACCCCGCCGGCCAGCCACCTGGACCTGGTCGAGCGCTTCGCCGCGGCCGGCAAGCACATCCTGCTGGAGAAGCCGGTCGAGCTGACCCTGGAGCGGGCGACCCGGCTGGTCGAGACCGCCGAACGCGCCGGCGTCACCCTGGGCCTGGTGCTGCAGCTGCGCTTCGGCGCCGAGGTCGTGGCGCTGCGCCAGCGCTTGGCCGAAGGCGCGCTCGGCAGCCTGGCCGCGGTGTCGCTGGCGGTGCCGTGGTGGCGGCCGCAGAGCTATTACGACGAGCCCGGCCGCGGCACCCTGGCGCGCGACGGCGGCGGCGTGCTGATCACCCAGGCGATCCACCCGCTTGATCTGATGATCGACCTGGCCGGGCCGGTGCGACGGGTGACGGCGCTCACCGCCACCACCGGCCTGCACCGCATGGAAACCGAGGACTTCTGCGCCGCCGGCCTGGAATTCGACAGCGGCGCGGTCGGCTCGCTGGTCGCGACCACGGCGCACTATCCCGGCGCCAGCGAGCGGCTGGACCTGATCGGCACCGCCGGCACCGCCAGCCTGGCGCGCGGCACCGTCACCATCGAGCGCCACGACGGCGGCCGCGAGACCATCGGCGCGCCCGCCTCAGGCGGCGCCGGCGCCGACCCCATGGCGTTCCGGCATGACAGCCATCGCGCGCTGATCGCCGACTTTCTGGACGCCATCGAGCAGCGTCGGCCGCCCCGCATCAGCGGCCGCGAGGCCCTGAAGGTGCACCGCCTGATCGAGGCCCTGCTGGCATCGTCGCGCGAGGGCCGGGCGGTCACGCTGCCGGGCTGACCGACGGCACGATCGACAGAACGGCGTCCAGCACCCGGGCGGCCGGCAGGTCGGCCAGGCGCGGCTCGCGCAGGATCCGCACGCGATCGCCGCGCGGCGCGCACAGCGCCGGGTCGGAGTCGGCCGAGAACAGCACCAGGGCCGGCGCCCCGGCCACAGCAAGCACATGCATCGGCCCGGTGTCGTTGCCGACCGCGACTGATGCGGCGCGGCCGAGCCGCACCAGGTCGGCGAGGTCGGTGCGGCCGGCCAGGTCGACGCTGCCGGGCACGGCCGCCGCCAGGCGCGCCGTCAGCTCGGCCTCGGCCGTCCCGCCCAGCCACACCGGCGTCAGGCCCCGGTTGGCCAGGCCCGTTGCCAGCGCCGCGAAATGCGGCCAGCGCTTGGCCGGCCGGTGCGCCGAGCCGCCCGGCACCAGGAGCGCGAAGGGCGGCGCCACCGGCAGCGACCCGTCCGGGACCCAGCCGAGGTCGGGCGGCGGCACCGCGGCGATGCCGGCGAACCACAGCTGGCCGACCTGGCGCTCCAGCGTGTGCAGGCGGTCGCGGTCGGGGTCGGCGTCGGGATGCGAGGCCCCCCGGGCGATGCCCGACCATTCCGGCCGGGCGCGGCGCGGGAACAGGCGCAGGTAGCGCGAACTCCGGCGCGAGGTCTGCAGGTCGTAGACGCGGGCATAGCCGCCGCCGCGTAGGTGCGCCGCCAGCCGGCGCTGGCCCGCGAGATCCCACCAGGCGGCCCGGGGATCGACCTCGACCCGGTCGAACCACGGGCTGGCGGCCAGGAAGCCGGCAAACGGCCGGGTGGTCAGCAGGGTCACCGGACTCGCCGCATGATGGCGCCGGATCGCCGCGAACGGCCCGGTCGCCTGCACCACGTCGCCCAGGGCGCCCAGCTTGATGACCAGGATTGGCGGACCGGACAGGGCCGTCATCTACAGGCCGGCGCCGGCGCCCATCACCCCACCTCGGCCATCAGCTCGGCATAGACGCCGAGGGTCGCCGCGCACATGCGGTCGATCGTGAAGTTGGCGTCGATGTGGGCGCGGGCGCGCAGGCCCAGGGCGTGGCGCTCGGCTGTCCCGAGCGTCAGGGCGGCGTCGATGGCGGCGGCCAGGGCGTCCGCATTGCGCGGCTGGAACAGCCAGCCGGTGCGCTGGTCGACCACGGTCTCGCGGGCGCCGCCATGGTCGGCGGCGACCACCGGCCGGCCCATGGCGCTGGCTTCGGCGGCGACCCGGCCGAAGGCCTCGGGGTCGGTCGAGGCCGACACCACCACGTCGGCCAGCATGTAGGCGGCCGGCATGTCGCGGCAGGTGCCGACGAAGCGGACCTGCCCGGCGAGGCCGGTCTGGGCGATCATCACCTCCAGCTCGCGGCGGAAGCGCGGGCGGGCCTGGTCGTCGCCGACGAACAGGCAGACCAGGTCCCGGCGGCCGAGCCGGGCCAAGGCCTCGATCAGCAGCGCATGGCCCTTCCAGCGCGTGATCCGGCCCGGCAGCAGCACGACCGGGACGCCGTCGGGCAGCCGCCACGTCTGCGACAGCGCCGCCAGGCGCGGCGGGCCGACCGCGGCGGGATCGAAATGCACGAGGTCGACGCCGCGCGGAATCACGACCAGCCGGTCATCGCCGACGCCGTAGCGCTCGCGCACATGCTCGGCGATGAAGGCCGAGTTGGCGATCACACGGTCGCCGCGGGCCATCACGGAATTGTACCAGCGCTTGAACCGGTTCTGGGCGTTGTAGGTGCCGTGGTAGGTGGTCACGAACGGCCGGCCGGTGTCGCGCGCGGCCAGCAGGGCGCTCCAGGCCGGCGCCCGGCTGCGGGCATGGACGATATCGACGCCATGGGCCTGGATCAGGTCGGCCAGCACCTTGCGGTTGCGCCAGATCCGCCACGGGCTCTTGCTGTCCAGCGGCAGGACGACATGCTCGGCGCCGGTGCGGTCGAGCTCGCGGACCATCGGCCCGCCGGCCGACGCCACCAGCGCGCGGGCGCCGGCCCGGCCGAGCGCTGCGGCCACGTCCACGGTGGTCCGCTCGACCCCGCCGCTCGACAGGGCCGGCAGCACCTGCAGCACCGTGACGGGACGGTCCGCGGAATCGACCTCGTGCTGCCTCACCGATGCCGGCATCATGGTCAGGCTGACGTCCCTCCGAATCGTGCCATGGGAGCGAGGCCGCCTTGTCCGACAGCGCCGAGCCGACCGCAACCATTTTTCTGACCGATACCCCGATCGCCTATGACCGCGAGCGCGGCGCCGGCCCGGGCATCCTGTTCCTGCCGGGCCTCAGGTCGGATCGTCGCGGCCTCAAGGCCACCTACCTCAAGACCTGGGCGGTGGCGCGCGGCCGCGCGTTCCTGGCCATCGACCATTTCGGCCACGGCGCCTCCGGCGGCCGGTTCGAGGACGGCACGATCAGCCGCTGGTGGGCCGACGCCGTCGCGGTCCTGGACCGCCTGGCCGCCGGGCCGCAGATCCTGGTCGGGTCGAGCATGGGCGCCTGGCTGGCGCTGCTGGTGGCGCTGACCCGGCCGGACCGCGTCGCCGGCCTGCTGACCGTGGCCGCGGCCCCCGATTTCACCGAGGATCTGGTGCGGGCGCGCCTGAACGAAGCGCAGCGCGCCGAGCTGGAGCGCGACGGCGTGATCCGGGTGCTGTCGGACTATGGCGAGCCGATGGCGTTCTCGGCCGCGCTGATCGACGACGGCGCCCGCAACCTGCTGCTGCGCGCGCCGATCGCGTATGACGGTCCCGTCCGGCTGCTCCACGGCATGGCCGACCCCGGCGTGCCCTATCGGACCAGCCTCAGGGTCGCCGAGCTGCTGACCGGCCGCGACGTCCGGGTCACGCTGGTCAAGGACGGCGACCACCGCCTGTCCCGGCCCGCGGACATGGTGCTGCTGGGTCAGCTGCTGGACGAGGTGAGCAGCGCCGCCAATCCCTCGCGATAGGTCGGATAGGCCAGCCGCACGCCCAGCTCGTCCTTGATTCGCCGGTTCACCACGCGCTTGTTCTCCTGATAGAAGCTGAGCGCCATCGGCGACAGCCCGGCGGCCGCGATCGGCACCTCAGGCGGCGGTTCGACCCCGAGCAGCCGGCAGGCATGGAGGACGACGTCCTGGGGCGGCGCCGGCTCGTCATCGGCGAGATTGTAGGCCGCCCCGGGGTTCGGCCGGGCGATCGACGCCGCCAGCACGCTGGCCACATCCTCGACATGGATCCGGCTGAACAGCTGGCCCGGCTTGACCGCGCGGTGGGCGCGCCCGGCGCGGACGCTATCGAGCGGGCTGCGCCCGGGCCCATAGATGCCGGCCAGGCGGAAGCGATGCAGCGGCAGCCCGAGCGCCGCCCAGCCGGTTTCGGCCGCGACCCGGCGCCGACCGCGCTCGCCGGTCGGGGTCAGGGCGTCGGTCTCGGTCACCGGCGCGCCGCCGCGGTCGCCATAGACGCCGGTGGTCGACAGGTAGCCGACCCAGGCCGGGGCCAGCCGCGCGAGATCGTCGCGATGGCGGTCGAGCACCGGATCGCCCTCATCATCGGGGGGGATCGAGCTTAGGATGTGCGTCGCCTGGGCCAGCCGCTCGACCGGCACCGGATGGTCGCGGTCGAAGCGGACCGCCGCGACCTCGGCCATCGGCCAGCGACCGGGGTCGCGGCCGGTGCCGGTGACCCGCCAGCCGCGGGCGAGCAGCCGGCGGGCCAGCGCCTGGGCGCAATAGCCGAACCCGAAGCAGAACAGATGGGGAGGAGACGAATCCATGATAGGCACTGCGATATGGAAGCCATGAGCCGATTCGTCCAGCCCAGCCTGGTTGCCCTCTTGCTGCTGGCCGCGGCGGTGCCGGCGGCAGCCGCCTCGCCCGATCCCGGCCGCCAGTACCAGGACTGCATCGCCCAGATCGAGAAGGATGCCTCGGCCGCCTATGAGCAGGCCTCGGGCTGGATCGCCCAGGGCGGCGGCTTCCCGGCGCGCCACTGCCAGGCCACGGCGCTGGCCAAGCTCGGCCAGTTCGAGGACGCCGCGCAGAAGTTCGAGGCGCTGGGCATCGATGTGACGCGCGGCAGCCCGGACCAAGGCGTGCGCATCCTGACCCAGGCCTGGCAGATGTGGATGCAGGCCGGCAACATCGCGCGCGGCACGGCGGTCATGACCGCGGCCATCAAGATTCGGCCGAACAACCCGGAGCTGCTGGTCAACCGCTCGATTTCCCATGGCGCGGTCCAGGACTACTGGAGCGCCGTCGACGACCTGAACAAGGCCATCGACCTGGCGCCCAAGCGCGCCGACGCCCTGGCCCTGCGCGCCAGCGCCTACCGCCTGCTGGACGCTCGCGACCTGGCCGAGGACGACGTCGCGCGCGCCCTCAAGCTCGAGCCGCGCAACGCCGACGCCCTGGTCGAGCGCGGCGTGCTGCGGCGGCTGAAAGGCGACACCGCCGGGGCCCGCGCCGATTGGCTGGCGGCGCTGCGTGCCGAGCCCGAGGGCCCGGCCGGCGACCTGGCCCGCGACAACCTTGCCAAGCTCGACGTCAACACCGCGAAGTGAGCCCCATGACCCGATCGATCACGCCGGCCGCGCTCAAGGCCATGCTCGGCGACGGCGGCGAGCTGGCGCTGCTGGACATCCGCGAGGAAGGCGAATTCGCCGAGCGGCACATGCTGTTCGCCGTGCCCTTGCCGCTATCGCAGCTGGAGCTGCGGCTCGGCGTGCTGGTGCCGCGGCGAGGCGTGCGCGTCGTGCTGATCGGGGTCGACGACGCCGACGCCCGCGTGCCGGCGGCCGCCGCCAGGATGGCCCGGTTCGGCTATGGCGACGTCGCCGTCCTGGCCGGCGGGCTGGCGGCCTGGGAGGCGGCTGGCTACGAGCTGTTCTCGGGCGTCCATGTGCCGAGCAAGGCCTTCGGGGAAGTGGTCGAGCACGACGCCGACACCCCGCGCGTCGAACCCAACGAGCTGGCGCTCCTGATCGAATCCCGGGCCGACCTGGTGATCCTCGACAGCCGGCCGGCCGACGAGTTCCGCGTGATGTCGATCCCGGGCGCGGTCAACGTGCCGGGCGGCGAGCTGGTCTATCGCATCCGCGACCTGGCGCCGCGTCCGGAGACCACGGTGGTGGTCAACTGCGCCGGCCGCACCCGCAGCATCATCGGCGCCCAGTCGCTGATCAATGCCGGCGTGCCCAACCCGGTGATGGCGCTGAAGAACGGGACCATGGGCTGGCACCTGGCCGGGCTGGAGCTCGACCGCGGCAGCGCCCGGACGTTCGGGCCGGCCTCGGCGGCGGCGGCGGCGTCGGCGCGCGGCGCCGCGGCGGCGGTCGGCGCCCGCGCCGG
>CAZEFK010000176.1:0-15191 GCA_964511405.1 uncultured Comamonadaceae bacterium
ATCGCCTCGGCCAGCGCCAGGGCGCCCCGCGCCGGCGCGTCGGTCAGCACCGACGCCTGCCAGCCCGGCGCGGCCGCGGCCAGGCTGTCCAGGAACGCCGCGCGCAGCGCCGGCTGGCGGGTGATGACGCCGCCGCCGGCGACGATGCGGCCGCCGCCGGCGCCGCGCCGGACCAGCCGCGCCACCAGTTCGGCCAAGGCCTGGCCACCCTCGCGGATGACCCGCGCCGCCAACGCCGAGCCGGCGCCGGCGGCGGCAAAGACGGCCTGGACATGGGCGCCGACCGCGGCGGCGCTGCCCAGCTCCAGCAAGCGCCGGCCGAACTGGATCGGGTCGGTGATGCCAAGCGCGGCGGTCATGGCGCCGATCAGCGGATCGCGGTCATGGCCCTCGTCCAGCGCGCGACGGACCGCGCGCAAGGCCTCGCGCACCAGCCCGACCGCGCCGCCCTCGTCGCCCAGCAGCCAGCCCCAGCCCCCTGCCACCAGCATCGTGCGGTCGGCCAGGCGCGTGACCGCGATCGACCCGGTGCCGGCGACCACCCCGATGCCGTGCCCAGCGGCGGCGGCCGGCACCAGCAGCTCGGCGTCGTTGACCACCAGCACGGCACCGGGCAGCGCGGCGGCCAGCCGGTCCTGGAAGGCCAGGCAGGCGGCGGCGCTGTCGCAGCCATGGGCACCGACCACGGTCACTGCCGGCGGCGTGGCGCCGGCGGCGCGGCGTACCACTGCGGCCAGCGCCTGGGCATCGGCCTCCGGCCGGCGCGCCCGCCAGCCGTCGGTCGGCAGCACCAGGTCGGTGCCGGCCGGGCGGCCCGGTTCGGCCGCCGCCACATGGGTCTTGGTTGCCCCGATATCGACCCCGACCAGCCGCATGCCGCCATCCATTCTCGTTAGTTAGGTAGATTAACTAACATAGAGAGACGTGGCAAGCGGCTTGCGCGCGTGCGCCGGGGCCGCTGCGGCGATCGGATGGAATGTCATTGAAGCGGCCATCACCTTCGAGGCGCTGGGCAAGCGCCACGACGGCCCCAAATTCTCCTGCGGGCAAGCCGATCTGGACGACTGGTTCAGGCGGAGGGCCGGCCAGGACGAGCGCCGCAACGTGGCACGTGTCTTCATTGCGGTGGACTCCGATGTGAGGATCGTGGGCTTCTACAGGCTGAGCGCGTCAAGCTGAACGGGACCGTTCACGTCATGGACTCGATCTCGCCCATCGACCACCGCTCCCCGGTCCAGGCGAAGATCGGGCTGTTCCGTTCGCTGTTCCGCGGCCGCGAAGATGTCTATGCGCGTCGCTTCGAGAGCCGCAAGACAGGCCGGCGCGGTTATGCGCCCGCCTGCGCGAACGAATGGGTCCGCGGCATATGCGAGAAGCCGCGCGTCAAGTGCGCCGAGTGCCGGCATCGCCGATTTCTTCCGCTGACCGACGAGGTCGTCCGCTGGCATTTGTCGGGCATCGACGCCGACGGCGCGCCGTTCGTGGCCGGCGTCTATCCGCTGCTGCCGGACGAGGCCTGCTGGTTCCTGGCCGTCGACTTCGACAAGAGCGGCTGGCGGGAGGACGCTGCGGCCTGCCTCAAGACCTGCCAGTATCTGGGCCTTCCGGCCGCTCTCGAGCGCTCTCGCTCCGGGCAGGGCGCTCATTTGTGGCTCTTCTTCGAGGAGCCCGTTCCGGCGGTGCTTGCCCGCCGACTCGGGTCTCATGTGCTTACCGAGACGATGGAGCGTCGCCCGGAACTGGGCCTGGACTCATATGACCGGCTCTTTCCCAATCAGGACACGATGCCGCAAGGCGGCTTCGGCAACCTGATCGCCTTGCCGCTGCAGAAGGCGCCGCGGGACCAAGGGAACAGTGTTTTTCTCGACGACGGCTTCGAGCCTTGGCCGGACCAGTGGGCCTACCTCGCGGGCGTGGCCAGACTTGGCCGCGAGCCGATCGAGAGAACGGTCGAGGAGGCCGAGCGCCGCGGCCGTGTGCTCGGCGTGCGCTTGCCGCCGCCGGAGGACGACGAGCGCGAGCCCTGGACCATGCTGCCCTCCCGACGCTCCAAGCCGCCGCCGATCGTCGGGGAATTGCCGAAGGCGGTCGATCTCGTGCTCGGCAATCAAGTTTATATCGTCAAGGAGGGCCTGCCGCCGGGGCTGCGAAACCGGCTGCTGCGGCTTGCGGCGTTTCAGAACCCCGAATTCTACCAGGCTCAAGCGCTGCGTCTTTCGACTTACGCCACGCCGCGCGTCATTGCCTGCGCCGAGGATTTCCCGCATCACATTGGCCTGCCGAGAGGCTGCCTCGATGAGGCGCTTCGGATGCTCTGCGATCTGAAGATCGACGCGACTATTCGCGACGAGCGCTGCGGCGGGAAACCGCTCGCGACGACCTTTCAGGGGCAGCTGCGGCCGGAACAGCAAGCGGCAGCAGAGGCGATGCTGGCCCACGACACCGGCGTGTTGGCGGCCACGACGGCATTCGGCAAGACAGTAATCGGCGCGTGGCTGATCGCCGCGCGCCGCGTGAGCACGCTCGTGCTCGTCCACCGGCGCCAGCTGCTCGACCAATGGATTGAACGGCTCGCGATGTTTTTGGACCTGCCCTCGGAGGCGATCGGCCGCATCGGCGGCGGCAAGCGCCGCCCGACCGGGCTGGTTGATGTGGCCGTCATTCAGAGTCTGGTCCCCAAGGGCGTGGTCGACGATGCCGTGGCGGACTACGGTCAGCTCATCGTCGATGAGTGCCACCACCTGTCGGCGCGCAGCTTCGAACAAGTGGCGAGGTCGGCCAGGGCTCGCTTCGTGACGGGGCTTTCCGCCACCGTCGCGCGCAAGGACGGCCACCATCCGATCATCTTCATGCAGTGCGGGCCGGTGCGACATCGCGTCGATGCGCGCGTGCAAGCTGCGGCCCGACCGTTCGAACACAAAGTGTTCGTCCGGCCCACCGCGTTTACATCGCTCAAAGCTCCGGAGGCGGACAAGCGATTGGAGTTTCACGCGCTCTATCAGGCGCTGATCGACGATGACGCCCGGACCCGGCGCATCTGCGAAGATGTCGTGGAGAGCGTTCGGGCGGGGCGTTCGCCGCTGGTGCTCACCGAGCGCACCGAACATCTCGATCGGCTCGCGCAGACGCTCGAACCGCACGTCCGCCACGTCATCGTCCTACGCGCCGGTATGGGCAAGAAGCAGCGCGAGGCGGCGAGCGCACGCCTTGCTGCGATCCCGTGCGGGGAAGAGCGGGTTGTGATCGCCACCGGCAGGCATGTCGGTGAGGGCTTCGACGATCCGCGTCTCGATACCTTGTTTCTGACGCTGCCAGTGTCCTGGCGCGGCACGATCGCGCAGTACGCCGGCCGGCTCCACCGCCTCAGCGACGGCAAGCGGGAGGTGCGGATCTACGACTATGCCGACCTCGACGTGCCGATGCTGGCGCGGATGTTCGACCGGCGCTGCCGGGGCTACGAAGCCGTCGGCTACACGGTCGTGCTGCCGGCCAGCGCGGTTCCCGGGTGGCCTGCTGACGTCGTCCTGCCGGCGGACCCGGTCTGGAAGCGGGACTACTCGGGAAGCGTGCGGCGGCTTGTGCGAGACGGCGTCGGCGCGCCGCTCGCGAGCCTCTTTCTCCACGTGACTCGAACAGTTCATCCGGACGCTGAAGGTGCGGATCGTGCGCGCAGCGCGACCGAGGCCTTCCTGTTCCACCGGCTGGAGACCCTGGCGGAGACGAAGGGGCGGTTCCGCCTAAACGAGCGGCTGCCGATCCCATTCGACCCAGGCGGTGCTCTCGAAGCGGATCTGATCTGCGCCGATGCAGGCGTGGCGATCGAGCTGGACGGCGCGCAGCATCTCGGCGACGCGGAAGCGTACCGTCGCGACCGTCGCAAGGACCGGCTCCTGCAGGAGAACGGTTTCTTCGTCTTGCGCTTTCTGGCCGAGGACGTGGGCAGGGACCTCGACGGGGTGCTCGACGCCATTCTGCGGGCGCTCCAGCGCAGCGCCTTATCAAGCGGCGCAGCCATGGACCACCAGCGCGAGGATAGATCGTCGAGCGTCGCGATATCGTGAGTTCGCGAAGACAACCAACGCAACAACCTGTTACTGGGGTTTGATTTTGCGTCTTAGTGGATCGTGGCCCGACGCAGGCGATCTCGGGTGCTCGCGAAAGCACCTGTCGGCGGCCCATCGTGCACGGACGTCATTCGGCATCCAGCCGATCGTCGGGACGCGGCTCGTTACGCCCCGAGAGCGCCAGCGCCTTGGCAAGAGCGCCCGGCTTCACGCGCGCAGCCCGTGCCCGAAAATACCGCTCGGCTTCGGCCTGAGCGCCGACCCGGCCAGCAAGTGCCGACACGATGTACTGGTTGAGGCTGACGCCGGCGGCCTTCGCCTGCGCAGTGGCCTCGGCCTTTAGATCTTCGGGCAGCCGCAGCGGAAAAGTGGTCATCGGATCCTCCTGAGCAGCGGGCCCGGCCGGCTGACCGCGATGCCGAAGCGCTCGGCCGCCGCGCCCAAATCCTTGATGTTGAAGCTGACGATTACCTGGGCGCCACCGTTGACGGCGGTCTCGATCACCAGATCGTCGTCCGGGTCGGCTGCCGCCGGCCGCCAGCGCATGTGAAAGGCCACCGGCGTCGCCAGTTCCGCCAGCTCGGTCAGCGCATCGTCCATGACATCGCGGGCGAGGCCGAAGCGTTCCAGGTTCTCCGGGCGGGTCAGCACGGCGTCATATTCGATCAGCAGCGCCGTCGACACCAGCAGCTCGACCCGGCCTGCAAGGATCGCTTCCAGGACCGCGCGTGACGCGCCCGTGGCGCTGTCGAAGGCAGCGAACAGGACGTCGGTGTCGACGACCACTCTCGTCATGTCGGCATAATATCCGAAATCGGGGTCATCCTCCAGTTTGCGACATCGCAGGCGATGTCACTCGGCGAGCGGAGCGGTTTCGAGGAGGAGCGCCAGGCGGACGCCGACACCAGCCGCAGCGCCACGATCGCGAAATCCGCCATCACTGGCCCGCGGCGATCGAGTCCAGGAACCGGTCGAGCAGCGCGGTTGCCGCGCCCAGCGGATCCGCGTCGTCCAGGCCCCAGCTCGGGAACTGGCCGTCGACATACATCCGGGCCACGCCATAGGCGAGGGCACGGGCGGCGACGGCCAGCTGCTCGGGCGTGCCGCCGCGGAGTTCGCCAGCGGCCTCCGCGGCACGCAGCAGCCCGACCATTTCGCGGCGAACGGCGTCGTTGCGGGCGCGCAGCGACGATCCTTCGAAATCGATGACCGCCCGTGCGGAGATCACCTGGAACGGCACCGGGTTGCCAATCGCCCAGCGCAGGAAGGCGGTGCCGATCGCGCGGAAGCGCCTGAGGGGCCGTTCGCCGGCCGCGGCGTCCAAAGCCGCCGCGACCTCGGCTTCGAGCGTCGCCAGGGCCTGTTCGGCGACGGCCGTGAGCAGCGCCGTGCGGTTCGGGAAATGACGGAACGGCGCGGCCGACGACACGCCCGCGGCGCGCGCCACCTCGCGCATCGACAGCTGCTCCAGCCCGCGCGCCTCGATCAGGCCGATCGCCGTGTCGATCAGCGCTTGGCGCAGATGGCCGTGATGGTAGCCGCGCTCAGATCCTGCCATCGGCCGATCCTAGCATGCCGTTCCGGCTTGTAAGCAGTGCTTACATCGAGCTAATGTAAGCACTGCTTACAGCGCGACGGAGACGGCGATGCGGAGCATATCGGCGTGGGCAATTGCGGGTCTGCTGAGCCTGGCCGGCGGGCCGGTCCTGGCACAGAGCCCGATGACGGCGCACTGGGACGCGGGCACGCCGGCGCCGGACGCGCCGGCGCATCTCGCGGTCGCGGCACCCCTGGCCGGGTTCCTGACGGCGGGCGTGGCCGTCATCCCCTATCGGGTCGACGGCGTGAAGATCCTGCCGGTCTATGGCGCGGCGGGGCTGGCCGTGGTGCCACGGGTCGGCCATCTGCACGTGACCGTCGACGACGGGCCCTGGCATTGGGTCGATGCCAGCGGCGAGCCGGTGGTGATCCAAGGCCTGCCGCCCGGTCCGCACAGCGTCCGTCTCGACTTGGCCGATGCCAACCACGCCGTGCTCGACAGCGGCACCAGCCGCTTCGTAATCCCGCCGCGTTAGCGCGCGGCCAGGGTCATCAGGCCGAGGCCGCGGGCGACCGCTGCCCGTTCGTCGGCCGTCAGGGCGGCGACCAGGCGCCGCTCGGTCTCGGCGTGGTCGCGCATCGCCGGCTCGACGACGCGCCGCCCGGCCTCGGTCAGCTCGACGATGACGCCGCGGCCGTCGGTCTCGTCGGCGAAGCGCCTGATCAGGCCGGCCGACTCCAGCCGCCGCAGCAGGTTCGACAGCCCGCCCGAGGTCAGGATCAGGGTCTCCAGCAGCGCCTTCGGGGTCATCCGGAACGGCGCGCCCTCCACCCGCAGCGTCGCCAGCACGGCATAGGCCGGGTATTTCAGCCGGTGGCGGGCAAGCGTGCGATTGACCGCCTTGAGCACCAGCTCATGCAGATGCAGCAGGCGCCCGACCACGGCCTTGCCCGAGCAGTCGAGATCCGGGAACTCGCGGCGCCAGCGCTGCATGCCGGCGCCGACCCGGTCGTGCTCCCAGAAATCAGCCTCCGGTTCGCTCTGCGCCGCCCGCTGCTGCATCCGCTCCTCCGCCCTCGGTCCGCCTAGCATGCGCCGGTGCGGGCCGTCCAATATCTTCCGATTATCTTTCTTGAAAGAGATTTGGGCGAGTGCCATGCTGACGGCAACACTTTTGGGGGGATCCGGGACATGCGTCCTTCGCTCGCCGTCGCGGTCTGCGCCGGTCTCGTCCTGTCGACCGCGGCCCATGCCGAGGACCTGGTGGTCGGCGCCTTCGGCGGCTCGTTCGCCGACAACGTCAAGGCCTGCCATGTCGAGGCATTCCACAAGGCGACCGGGGCCGACATCGCGCTCAAGCTGGGCAGCTCGTCCCAGTTCGCCGCGGCGATCCGGGCCACCGCCGGCAAGTCCGACATGGATGTGGTCTATATCGACAACTCCTTCGCCGCGCAGATCCATGGCGAAGGGCTGAACGAGCCGATCCAGCGCGCCAAGCTGGCCAACGCCGCCGACGTCATCCCCAGCGCCTGGGGCCCGGACGACAGCTACGTGGTCGCCATGGTCAGCGCGACGGCGCTGGTCTACAACCCGAAGCTGGTCAAGACGCCGCCGACCTCGTGGCTCGACCTGTTCGACCCGCACTATGCCGGCAAGTACGCCATCGGCGACATCAGCGGCACCTCGGGCCTGCAGTTCTTCCTGGCGCTGAACAAGCTGACGGGCGGCACGCTCGACAATGTCGACCCCGGCATCGCGGCCATCGCGCCGCTGGCCAAGGGCTCGACGGTGCTCTACACGCAGGCCGACCAGCTGGTCTCGCTGTTCGAGCGCGGCGAGATCGTGATCGCGCCGTGGTATCCCGACCGCGCCGGCGTCGCCATCGACAAGGGCCTGTCGCTGGCCGTCGCCTATCCCAAGGAAGGTGCGGTCGGCATCTTGCCGGCCGTGATCATCCCCAAGGGCACGGCCAAGCTCGACCTGGCCCACAAGTTCATCGACCAGGTGCTGTCGGCCGAGGGCCAGAAGTGCTTCTCCGAGCGCGCCTATATCGGCGCGGTCAACCGCAAGGTCACGCTGTCGGACAAGGTCGCCAAGCTGGTGCCCTATGGCGAGTCGCTGGACAAGACCTGGTTCATCGATCCTCAGGTCATCGCCAAGAACGTGGCGGCCTGGACCCGGCGCTGGCAGCGCGAGGTCGCCCGCTGAGCGCGCTCGCCTTCGACGGCCTGGCCAAGGACTTCGGCGACGTCGCGGCGGTCAAGGACGTCTCCCTGACCGTCCGCGAGGGCGAGTTCGTGTCGCTGCTCGGCCCGTCGGGCTGCGGCAAGACCACGATCCTGCGCATGGTCGCGGGGCTGGTGGCGCCCAGCGCCGGCCGCATCCGGATCGGCGACGAGGACGTGACCGACCTGCCGCCCAACCGCCGCGGCCTGGGGCTGGTGTTCCAGTCCTATGCCCTGTTCCCGCATTTGAGCGTGTTCGAAAACGTCGCCTTCGGCCTGCGCCGGCGCCGCATCGCCGGCGCCGAGCTGGAGCGCCGGGTCGCCGCGGCGCTGGCGCTGGTTCGGCTGCAGGGCTTTGGCGGCCGCATGCCGCGGCAGCTCTCGGGCGGCCAGCAGCAGCGGGTGGCGATCGCCCGGGCCTTGGCGCCCGAGCCGCGCGTGCTGCTGCTGGACGAGCCGCTGTCGAACCTCGACGCCCAGCTTCGCGACGACATGCAGATCGAGCTGAAGCGCCTGCAGCGCAGCACCGGCGTCACCACGCTGTTCGTCACCCACGACCAGGGCGAGGCGCTGTCGCTGTCCGACCGCGTCTGCGTGCTGGCGCAGGGCCGGGTCCAGCAGTTCGCCCCGCCTGAGGAGGTCTACCACCGCCCGGCGACCGGGTTCGTCGCGTCCTTCATCGGCAAGCCCAACCGGCTGACCGGCATCGTCGCCGCCCGCGCCGGCGCCGGCGGCACGGTGCGCCTGGGCGATGGGTCAGCGGGCGACGGGCCGGTGCTGTCCGCGGCCGTTATCGACCAGCCCGCCGGCGCGCCGGTCGATCTGGTGATCCGGCATGAGGCGGTGCGCCTGCGCCGCCGGGCCGAGCCCGGGGATCTGGACGGCGTGGTCGTGCTGCGCTCGTTCAGCGGCGCCCGCGTGCAATATGTCGTGAAGCTGGCCGCCGGGGCCGAGCTGGTGGCCGAGGCGCCGTCCAGCGGCCCGGACGCGACGCTGGAACCGGGCGCCGCCGTAGCCCTGGCGGTCGACCCGGCCGCCGTGTTCGTCCTGGCGCCGGGCGCATGATCCGCACCCGGCACGGCCTGCTGCTGATCGCCCCCTTGGGGCTGCTGCTGGCCGGCGTGTTCCTGCTGCCGGTCCTGATGATGCTGCCGACCAGCCTGCGCGCCTACGACCCCATGACCGGGATCCGCCCCGGCGTGTGGACGCTGCAGAACTATGTCGAGATCGCGACCGACGGCTTCTTCCGCGCGGTGATCGGGCGCACCCTGGGGCTGGGCTTCGCGGTCACCATAGCCTGCCTGCTGCTGGGCTATCCGCTGGCGCTGCTGATCGTGCGCGGTCCCCTGCGCTGGCGCCTGCCGCTGGTGCTGCTGGTCATCTTCCCGATGATGCTGAACCTGGTGGTCCGCTCGTTCGGCTGGATCGCCCTGCTGGCCAACCACGGCCTGGTCAACAACCTGCTGGTGCAGCTCGGCCTGGTGTCGGCGCCGCTCAAGCTGATGTTCAACCTCGTCGGCCTGATGATCGGCATGACCCATATCTACCTGCCGTTCATGGTGCTGATGCTGGTGACCGCGATCCAGGCGGTGCCGCGCGATGTCGAAGCCGCCGCCGCGACCCTGGGCTCCAGCCGCCTGCATGTGTTCGCCGCCGTCACCCTGCCGCTGTCGGCGCCCGGCATCCTGGCCGGGTCGATCCTGGTGTTCGTGCTGACCATCAGCGCCCTGGTGACGCCGCTGATGCTGGGCGGCCCGACCTACAAGGTGATGGCGACCCTGATCTATGACGACTATCTGCAGCTGCTCGACTGGCCCGGCGGCTCGGCCCTGTCGTTCGTGCTGACGGCCATGGCGGTCGCGGTGGTCTGGGGCGCGGGGCGCCTGACTCGGCGCTGGGCGGGGGCGGCATGACCGAGGACCGGCCCGGGCGCGCCACCACGGCCGCGGCGCTCGCCGTGGTCGGCTTCCTGCAGCTCCCGGTGCTGGTGGTGATGCTGGCCGCGGTCAGCACGACCTCGTACCTGACCATCCCGCCCCAGGGGCTGACCCTGGCCTGGTTCGGCAAGGTGCTGAGCGACCCGACCTACCTGGCCGCCATCCGCCTCAGCCTGACCCTGGCCTGCGCCGCCACGGCGCTGTCGCTGCTGCTGGGCGTGGCCGCCGCGTATGCCCTGTACCGCAAGGCGGTGCCGGGGGCCGAGGCGGTCTCGGCGGTCCTGATGGCGCCGCTGATCCTGCCGTCGGTCGTCATCGGCGTGGCGCTGCTGCAGTATTTCAGCCTGGTCGGCGTGCGCGGCAGCTTCGCCGGCCTGCTGCTCGCCCATGTCGTGATCACCGTGCCCTATGTGGTGCGCTCGGCCCTGGCCGGCCTGGCCGGGGTCGACGTCGCTCTCGAAGAGGCGGCGCGGGTGCTGGGCGCCACCGGGCCCGAGGCGTTCCGGCTGGTGACCCTGCCGCTGCTGCGGCCGGGGCTGGTGGCCGGCGCGCTGTTCGCCTTCATCACCTCGCTCGACAACGTGCCGGTCACGATCTTCCTGACCGGCGCCAACCAGACCACCCTGCCGGTGCTGATCTTCTCGTCGGTCGAGATGGGCGTCGACCCCAGCGTCGCCGCGGTCTCGACGCTGCTGATCGTGGCGACCGGGATCGCGCTGCTGATCGCCGAGCGCCGCACCGGCTTTCACCGGTTCATCTGAGAGGACGGCATGCCGCTGACCAGCAAGGGCTTTCCCCTGTTCCTGACCTTCGACCTCGACGCCGAGACCATGTGGACCGGCCGCGATCCGGCCTTTGCCAAGCGCCCGATCCTGATGTCCCAGGGCGCCTATGGCTGGAAGGTCGGCACCGGCCGCGTGCTCGACCTGCTGGACCGCTATGGCGCCAAGGCCACCTTCTTCGTGCCCGGGATCGTCATCGACCAGCGCGAGGCGCTGATGGCGGAGATCCTGAAGCGCGGCCACGAGATCGCCCACCACAGCTACAGCCACACCTGGATCCTGAACCTCACGCCCGAGCAGGAGCGCGAGGAGATGGAGAAGGGCATCGAGTCGATCCGGCGGGTCACCGGCCGGCGCCCGCGCGGCTGGCGCTCCCCGGCCGCCGAGATCAGCGCCGCCACCATGCCGATGCTGGTCGAGTACGGCTTCGACTATTCCTCGAACTTCTTCGACGACGATTCGCCCTACCTGCACGAGGTCGACGGCAAGCCGACCCGGATCGTCGAGCTGCCCTTCCGCTGGGTGCTCGATGACGCGCCGTTCTTCCAATATTCGATCGTGCTGCCGGGCCGCACCATGCAGGCGCCGTCGGCGGTGCTGGAGGCCTGGACCGGCGAGTTCGACGTGCTCTACCGGGAAGACCGCATGATGATGGTCGGCATGCATCCCGAAATGATCGGCCAGCCGTCGCGGATCCGGGCGCTGGAAGGCCTGCTCGAGCACGCGCTCGAGCATCCCGGCGTCTGGATCGGGCGCTGCGACGAGATGGTCGACGACCTGCGCCCCGGCCTGGAGCAGGCCCGGCGATGACCGGCGCGTTGGCCGGCCGCCGGATCCTGGTCACCGGCGCCGCCAAGGGCATCGGCCTCGCCACCGTCCGGCGCTTCGCCGCGGAAGGTGCCGCGGTCAGCGCGCTCGACCGCGACGGCGCGGCGCTGGCCGGCTTGGACGGCACGGCCCATCGCGCCGTGGCCGACGTCGCCCAGGCCGAGGCCGTCGAGGCGGCGGTCGCCGAGGCGGCCGCCCGTCTCGGCGGACTGGACGGCGTCGTCAACGCCGCCGGCATCGACTGCGTCGCCGATATCGAAGCCATGGCCCCGACTGCGTGGGAGCGCGTGCTCGCAGTCAACCTGACCGGCCCGATGCTGGTGATGCGGGCCTGCTATCCGCATCTGCGCGCCGCCGGCGGCGGCACCATCGTCAATGTCTCGTCGGGCGCCGGGCTGTCGCCGCTCAAGCACCGGACGGCCTATTGCGCCGCCAAAGCCGGGCTGCAGATGGCCGGCAAGGCGCTGGCGCTGGAGGCGGCGCCGTTCGGCATCCGGGTCAACAGCGTCTGCCCCGGCGCCGTCGACACCGACCTGTTCCGGTCCGGCCTCGCCGCCGAAGCCGATCCCGCCGCCGCCCTGGAGGCCGTCCGCGCCCGCTACGCCCTGGCGCGCATCGCCGAGGCGCATGAGATCGCCGCCGCCATCCTGTGGCTGACCAGCGGCGAGTCATCCTATGTCACCGGCGTCGCCCTGGCGGTCGACGGCGGCCGGACCTTCCATTGACCCGCTTCGCCGGCCGGACGGTGGTCGTCACCGGGGCGGCCAACGGCATCGGCGCCGCCACGGCCCGGCGGTTCCTGGCCGAGGGCGCGCGGGTCGCCGCCATCGATCGCGAGGCCTGCGCCGAGCCGCCGTCGGACCGGTTCCTGGCCGTGGTCGGCGACTGCACCGATGCCGCGACCCTGGCGGCCTTCCACGACCAGGCCGTCGCGGCGTTCGGGCCGGTCGACGTGCTGTTCAACAATGTCGGCCAGAGCGGCCGCGAGCGCGCCGCGCCGTTCCATGCCTCGGACGAGGCGGTCTGGCGCTTCGTGCTCGAGGTCTCGCTGCTGACGGCGCTGCGTATGAGCCGCCTGGTCGTGCCGGCCATGCGCGAGCGCGGCGGCCGCATCGTCAACATGTCCAGCGACGCCGCCTTTGTCGGCGACGCCGGCCTGGCCGACTACGCCGCCGCCAAGATGGGCATCGTCGGCTTCACCCGGGCGCTGGCGCGCGAACTGGCGCCGCACCGGGTCACGGTCAACGCCGTCGCGCCCGGCGCCATCCGGACCCGGGCCCATGACCGCCTGGCGCCCGAGGTCGTCGCCCGCATCGCCGCCGCGACTCCCGCCGGCTATATCGCCGAGCCCGAGGACGTGGCCGGCGCCGTCGCCTTCCTGGCCAGCGACGATGCCCGCTACATCACCGGCCAGACCCTGCTGATCGACGGTGGCCGATGGATGACCTGATCGCCGACCTGCCGGCGCCTGACCTGGCCACCGCGATCCGCGACCGTCGCCTCTCGCCGGTCGAGGCGGTCCAGGCCGCGCTGGCGCGGATCGAGCGCCGCGCGCCGCTGAACGCGTTCCTGGCCGTCTGCGCCGACCGGGCGCTGGCCGAAGCGCGCGCCGCCGAGGCCCGGGTCATGGCGGGCGGCGAGCTGCCGCCGCTGCTGGGCGTTCCCTTCTCGGTGAAGGACCTGACCAACACCGCGGGCGTCGCCACCACCCACGGTTCGGCGCTGTTCGCCGGCACCGTGCCGGTCGCCGACGCCGTGGCGGTCGCCCGGGCGCGGGCGGCCGGCGCCATCCTGATCGGGAAGACCACCACGCCCGAGTTCGGGCACAAGCCGTTCACCGAAGGCCCGCTGTTCGGGCGCACCCTCAATCCCTGGAGCGCCGGCCATACCTGCGGCGGCTCCAGCGGCGGCGCCGCGGTGGCCGTGGCGGCGGGCATGGGGCCGCTGGCGCTGGGCACCGACGGCGGCGGCTCGATCCGGATCCCGGCGGCCTGCTGCGGCGTCGTCGGGCTGAAGCCGACGCTGGGCGCCGTGCCCAACCTGCAGGCGCCCGATCTGTTCGGCGCGAACGCCTATGTCGGGCCGATGGCCCGCGACATCGCCGGCACCCGGCTGCTGTTCGCGGCGATCGCCGGGCCCGACCGCCGCGACCCCTACGGCCAGGCCGCGCCCGGACCGGCGCGCGCCCTTGCCGAGCCGCCGCGCATCGGCCTGCTGCTCCGCTGCGGCAACATCCTGGACCCGGAGGTCGAGGCCGCCGTGGTTGCCGCGATGCGCGAGGCCGAGGCGCTGGGCTGGACGGTCGAGCCGATCGAGCTCGACCTGGTGGCGCTCGAACAGCCGTTCCTGGTGCTGCTGCGGTCGCTGCTGCTGGCCCGCCTGGGCGCCCATGCCGAGCGCGTGCCCGAGAAGCTGGACCCGACGCTGCTGGCCACCATCGACGCCGGCCGCGCCTACAGCGCCGCCGACCTGTGCCAGGCGCAATTCGCCCGGACCGCCTGCTTCGGTGCGGTCCAGGAGATCCTGGGCCGGTACGACCTGATCGCCTCGCCCACCTTGTCGGCGCCGGCCCTGCCGGTCGGCCTGGACCCCCTGGGCCGGATCGCCATCGCCGGGCGCGACGCCGGCACCATCCGCGGCGCCTGGTATCCCTACACCTATCCGTTCAACCTCACCGGCCACCCCGCCCTGTCGATGCCCTGCGGCCGGTCGGCCGCCGGGCTACCGATCGGCCTGCAACTGGTCGGGCGCTGGCACGAGGACGGCTATCTGCTTGATGCGGCGGCCCGGCTGGAAGCGGTGCTCGTCGGGCCGGTGTAAGCGGCGCGGCCACCTTTGCGGATCACAGGGTCTGGCAAGACGTCTACCATGTCCCGGCGCCCGCACTGCGGCGGTGCGCCGCATCCGAACCTTGCTCGAAAATCACACATTGAAGGAGTCACTCAATGAGTTAGAAGATGACTCCATTCGACATCGGCTGGCGACCGATAGGAGAAGGTCGATGGGAATGGTCACCATCGCGTGGGACCCTGAAGCTGAACAAGACGTTCTCGAAGAACTCGGCGAGGACGGTTTTGACGCGTTGACCAGCTATCTGGCGTTCAACCCAGAATCTGGATCTCTAATCCCGGGTGCCGGCGGTGTGCGCAAGCTTCGATGGCAGGCGGCCGGCCGGGGGAAGAGGAGTGGGTCACGGGTGATCTACTTCTATTTTGCCACTGAAGCTCCCCTCTATGTTTTTGCCTATTATAAGAAAAATGAAAAGACCGACCTCACGACTGAGGAAAAGACCGAGCTCAAGGAGATAGTGAAGGGATTGGTTAGGTCATATCGGGCGCGTTGCGGCAACGACGCGGCCGAGTAGAGAGGCCAACGAGGCCGTGGGCCAGAGAGGAGGACGGATGGTCAGTAAGATCCTTGCCGGTGCGCGTCGAGCCCAGGCTCACGCGGCCGGTAAGGCGGATACCGGGATCCGTGAGGTGCATGTCGCCGTTCCGGAAGTCGATGTGCGTCAGATCCGTACCAAGCTGGAGATGACGCAGGAGCAATTCGCGATGCGGTTCGGTTTCGAGCTGACCACGTTGCGGAATTGGGAGCAGGGTCAGAGGCGCCCGAGTGGAGCAGCGCGGGCGTTCCTGGTCGTGATCTCCCGTCAGCCTCAGGTAGTGTTGGAGGCACTGCAAGAGGCAGCGCATGACGCCTAAATTGTCATTCATTTCTTCCTTGAAACCTAAGCCCGCCTTTGTGCGGGCTTTTTTCTTTAGAGCCTGACTCAAAAGTTTTGATTCGGCGTCAGGCGGTTGCAAGACGGCGGA
>CAZEFK010000177.1:0-15156 GCA_964511405.1 uncultured Comamonadaceae bacterium
CCAGATCCTGAACCAGATGAAGGCGTTGCAGCGCGAGCTCAGCCTGACCTACCTGTTCATCAGCCACAATCTGGCGGTCGTCTACCATGTCTCCGACCGGGTCGGGGTCATGTATCTGGGGCGGCTGGTCGAGACCGCGCCGGCCAAGACCTTGTTCGCGCGGCCCTTGCACCCCTACACCCGGCTGCTGCTGGACACCTTGCCGGATCTGGAGATGACCGGCCGCACCCGGGTGCCGGTGGCCGGCGAGGTGCCCAATCCGATTCACCCGCCGCCGGGCTGCACCTTCCATCCGCGCTGCCCCTTGGCCAACGATCGTTGCCGGCGCGAGGTGCCGGCCAGCCGGCCGGCCGCCGGCGGCGCCCAGGTCGCCTGCCATGCCGTCGAGGAAGGGCGGGCGTAAACACTCCGTTGACCAATTTTGCTGGATACTCCGGCGTTTGGTCGGGTAGGGACGCGTCAGTCAGGTGCAGTCGTGAAAGGCGGACCGTCGTCGCGTCAGATGCTGGAACCCAAGCGAATCAGCAATCAGGACCTGGCCGAGCTCCTGCTCCGCCATGAACGCTACCTCGGCCGCAAGGCCGGCGGCAGCCGCCTGAACCTGTCGTTCGTCGATCTGTCGGGCCAGGACTTCACCGACCGCGACTTGTCGGGCTCCGACCTGTCGGGGGTCCGGCTGCAGCGCGCCGTCCTGCGCCGGGTCAAGCTGCAGACCTCGGTGCTGTTCGCTGCCGACCTGCGCCTGGCCGACCTGCGCGAAGCCAACATGACCCGGGCCGACCTGCGCGGCGCCTGCCTGCGCGGCGCGGTGCTGGACGACGCGATCATGGTCGAGGCCGACCTGCGCAACGGCATGCTGGCGCGCAGCGACGAGCGGCGCGAGCTGAAGACCGTCAGCTACGAGAGCATCCCGTCGGACATGGTGTGCGCGGTCGCCCGCCGCGCCGACCTCAGCCACGCCAAGATGAGCAACGCCTTCGTGGTGCAGACCGACTTCAGCGACGCCAACCTGACCCGGGTCAAGATGGCCGGCGCCGACCTGCGCAACGCCAACCTGACCGGCACCATCCTGGACGGCGCTGACCTGTCGGGCTGCAACCTCGGCGGCGCCAACCTGCAGGGCGCGGTTCTGACCAACATCACCTGGAAGGGGGCGATCCTCGACGGCACCGACATCCGCGGCGCCGTGCTCGACGCCCGCGCCTTCGAGCAGGCCGATTTCCGGGCCGCCAAGCGGCCGAAGGCGATCGACGCCATGGGCATCTCGGTGACCGACCTGCTGGAGGCGCATTCCCAGTGGGTCGCGAGTTCGGGCGCGCGCGGCAGCCAGATCCGGTTGTCCGAGGTCGACTTTACGGGCCATGTCCTGGTCGGCGCCCACCTGTCGGCGGCGCAGCTGGACTATTGCGTGCTGACCGGCTGCGACTTGAGCAATGCCGAGATGCTGATGGCCAACCTGGCGTTCGCCGACCTGCGCGGCGCCAAGATGGAGAAGGCCGACCTGCGCGGCATCAACCTGCGCCGCGCCAACCTGGCCCATGCCAATCTCCGCCGCGCCCGCCTGGGGCCGGTCGACCTGCGCGGTTCGGCCGGCACCACCTGGTCGGCCGACCTGGAAGGGGCCAAGTTCCCGGGCGCCAATCTGATCGGCGCCGAGATGCGCGGCGCGCGCCTGACCGGGGTCGATTTCCGCGATGCCGACCTCTCCAACGCCGACCTGTCGGGCGCCGACCTCAACCAGGCCAACCTGGCCGGCGCCAACCTGAGCGGCGCCAACCTGGCCGGCGCCAACATCGCCACGGCGCGGGGCTACCAGCCGACGACGTGACGAGTGGCGGTATAGGCCGCCGCACCGTACCAACGGCGTGGCGACGGACGCCGTGCAAGCGCGTAGGCTGCGCGCCGACGCACCACACCACCGTCCGGTTCCGAATTGCCGTGACCCAGGGGCTTGTCCGCCGGCCGCCGAACGCCCCGGGCGCCGATGGTGCCGTCGCCGCATCGTCTCGGCCGCTCCGGCTGCGGGAACCAGTCCGCCGCAATGCTTGCCCTCAGGTCCGCACCCTGAGGGCTCGCTCGACCTTGTCGGCCACATATGTGACGACATAGGCGATGACCATGTAGATCACGACGGCAATCACAAACGCTTCCAGGTAGTAGAAATTGAGTGCCGCCGTCAGCTGAGCCTGTGCGAAGATGTCGACGACTTCGATTGCGAAGGAAAGGGAAAGGGCCTTCATGATGACCATGAATGAGTTGGCCAGGTCGGGAATCGCTGCGACGATGACTTGGGGAAACAGGATCCGCCGGAACAGTTGGCTGCTCTTGTAGCCCAACGAGTAGGCCGCGTCGGCCTGGCCGGTATCAAAGGAGTTCAGGGCTCCCTTGACGACCTCCGCTTGGAACGCCGCCACGCAGGCGGTCGAGGCAACGATGATGATGATCCAGTTGGGCATCGCGTGGGCATTCACCTTCGCCCCGAAAAATGAGGCCAGGGACTGGAGCGCCGGGGGAAGCCCGTAGTAGGCAAGGAAGATCACGATCACCATCGGAACGCCTTTGAAGGTGACCTTGTACGCCACGACGAATTCCCGCAGCACGGGGATCCGTCGGCGTTCAACGAGCGCATACAGGCCGCCGATGATCGTCGAGAAGACGAAGATCGTGAGCGCCATGGCGAGCGTCGGCGGCACGGCGCCCAAGATGCTCCACAGATCCGGGAGCAGAACGTCGATATCAAACATGGGCTGGCGCCTCCATCGTCAGATGCTTGCCGTCATCGTGATCTTGGCGGGTTCCGTTTTCGAGACGTACTTGGAGGCGCGAACCTCGAAGAACCGAACGATCAGCCAGGCAATCAAGCACAACAGTGAATAGATGGCCGCCAAAACGAGGTAGGTTTCGAACTGGTACTGATTATAATCTCGCTCCATGATCAAGTGCGCAGTCGCCATCACATCCGCTGCCCCGATGTACATGACCAGGGCGACATTGTGGATCAGGTAGATGACCGAGTTTCCATAGCCGGGCAATGCAATGTGCACGGCCTGCGGGCCGACGATGCGGACGATCTTCTGACGGAAGCTGTATCCCAGGCTGTCCGCCGCATCATGCTGGCCGCGATCGACGGCCAGGTATGCAGGCCGCATGACCTCCGACAGATACCCGCCATGGTAGAGGCTGAGCCCCACCATCGCGGCGACCGTCGCCGAGAGGAAATCGGGAACGCCGAACAGGCTCGCCAACCAGGGCAGGCCGTAGAACGCGACGAACAACTGCAGCACCACCGGGACGCTTCGGGCATAGGAGACGCAGAGATCGGCCATTTGGCTGATCACCGGCACCCTCCGAACCCGGAAGGTTGTTGCAACCAGGGCCAGGCAGAAGCCGACGACGAGGGCCGTAAACAGGATCGCGAGCGTCAGCGGTAGGGCCGAAAGCAGCTCGGGCATCATCGCCGATAGGTCCATTTCGAAACACTCCCCCTGACGGTCTCAGCCTGGACCTGTCGCAGTTCGTTCAGAGTGTTTTCTTGTTACTTCATGTATGTGACAATGTCCTCGCCAAACCACTTCTGCGAAAGCTTGCTCAGCGTGCCGTCGTCCTTCAGCTCTTTGAGTGCCCGATTGACATCATCGACCAGGTTCTTGTTGTTATCCGATCGGTGGATCAGCAGGTAGGTATTGTCGATGGAGACCGGCTCGGTCGCTTTGATGTCGAGCTTCTGATTGTCGATGACGGTCTGCTCGCCCAGGTTCGAGGGCAGGATCAGCGCGTCGTACTTCCCGTTCTGAACTTCCTTCAGGCGATCCGGATAGGGGACCCCGGCGCTCGATGTCGTGATGTCGAGCTTGTAGCCCGGATTTTCTTGCTGCCACTGAGTGACAAACCGGTAAACGCCGCCGCCGGCCGTGACGGGCACGATCCGCTTCCCGACCAGATCCTTCATTCCGGCGATGGTGCTGTCCTTGAGAACATAGATCTTCATCAGACTGGCCCCGAGGGGGGTGTCCGGAATCAGGAACTACTTGCTGCGCGCAGGCGACTTGAAGTAGCCGCCAGAGGCCATGTCGTACTTGCCGGTGGAAAGGCCGGTCTCCTGCGCAATATCCGCAGCACCTTCCATCTTGAATTTGTACTGGGGAAGCTTTGCGTTGATCGCTCTCAGGGCGTCGGGTTCATAGCCCTGCGGCTCGGTGCCGATCGCGCCCCAGGACAGCGGCTTGGATTCGGCAGCCGTCGCGATCTCGATGGTGCGGACCGAGCTGCCGGCGTTCTGGCCATAGCCGCTCCCCGCGGTCACGAGGGCGACGGCCACGCCGCCGGCGGCGGCCAGCAAGCGACGGCGCGGCGTTGATCCAATGGCAGACATCTCTGGCGTCCCTTTCTACTGGAGTGCGCATTCAGAACGGAGGAATTGGGCGAGGCGCGGGCTGGCCTGCGAATCGAAGATCTCGTCCGGGCTGCCGTCGGCAGCGACCGCGCCCTGGTCCATGAAGACGATGCGGTTTGAGATATTCTTCGCAAACTGCATTTCGTGAGTCACAAGAAGACAGGTAATTCCGGACGACGCGACGTCCTTGATGACCTTCAGAACCTCATTGACGAGTTCGGGGTCCAGGGACGACGTAGGCTCGTCGAACAGCATCAAGTCCGGCCGAACCGCCAAAGCCCGGGCGATGCCGGTCCGTTGGAGCTGGCCCCCCGAGAGCTGGGACGGGTAGCTGTCCCGCTTCGCGGAGAGGCCGACCCGTTCAATCTCTTGCAGGGCGATATCCCGCGCCTCGTCCTTGGACTTGCGCTGCACCACCACAAGCGGGTCCATCACGTTCTGGAGGACCGTCATGTTCTTGAAGACGTTGAAGTGCTGGAACACCATCGCTGTCCGGCGCCGGATCGCCTGGACTGCGATCTTGTCCACTCTGCGGTAATCCATCCGGATCTGATCGAGCCGGATGGTTCCAGACGCCGGCCTGACCAGGCAGTTGATGCATTTCAGCAGCGTTGTCTTGCCGGTGCCGCTGGGGCCGATGATCGAAACCACGTCGCCGCGACTGACGGAGAGATCGACGCCGTTCAAGATCTGCGCGTTTCCGTAGGACAGCGTTAACCCTCTGAGGTCGAGCATCTCTGGTTCGCGTCCTTTCGGCTGCGCGGCGTCAGGGTTCGAGATGGGGGGCTCTGGCGTCGGCGTCGGTCCATTCGTCGCCGAGCAGTTCGGGCGTGTCGAAGGCCTTCAAGGCGGCGAAATGCTGTTCCCGGTCGGCCACGAACAGGCTACGGACGATGCCACGCGCCAGCCGGTCGGCGCCTTCGCTGATCGCCGGGATGTCGCCGGACAGCTTGCCGTGGCTCAGCGTCGCCGGGAAGTTGAAGCAGTGGACCTGGCGGAGCGCCGGGCAGGTGCCCGGCGTTTTCTCCTGGAACTCGAAGCTGTCGCCGAGGTCGGGCGAGGTTTCCAGCTCGGGGTTGGGCATGTCCGGCGGCACGGGGACCCGGTCGCGCCAGAGCCGGATATGGGGCGCGATCGCCGCGAGCTCCGGCCGGGAGGCGAGATCGACCTGGAATCCGGTGCCGAAGATGATGAAGTCGGTCGCGTAGCGACCTTTCGGCGTGGAGATCAGGACGTGGTCGCCCTTTTGCTCCAGCGCCTGCAGCGGACTGCCAAGATGGAAATGGGCGTTGGCGTGCTGCGAGACCCGCAGCGTGCTCGGCCGCGGCGGTGGCGTCTGCGCCCGCAACGCATGGTCGAGGAAGCGCCATTTCCATTCGTCCGGCAGGCCCGCGAAGCCGTGGACGACGCCTTGGCTGCCGATGCCAGTGAACTTGTTGATGCGCGGGATGTCGGCGCGGCGGATGAAGAGGTCGAGCCGCGCGCAGCCGGTTTCCAGCGCGACCGCGGCGTTGTCCATCGACGACGCGCCCGCTCCGATCACCGCGACGCGCTTGCCGCGCAACGCCGCGAAATCGATGGCGTCGGCGGTATGGGCCCAGAAGCTTCGGTCGATCGTGCGTGCGATCGGCGGGAGATAGGGGCCGCCGAGCCCATCGCGCCCCGTGGCCAGGACGACGTGCCGGGCATGGACCACGCGGTCGGCCCCCGCCTGCCGGAGGTGCAGCGCCAGCAGCCCGTCCGGGCGCGGTTCGATGGCCTGGACCTCGACGCCGTTCTCGACCGGCAGCTGCAGCACCTTCCGGTACCAGACGAGATAGTCCATCCATAGCGTGCGCGGCGCACGGTCGAGGGCGTCCCAGGCGTCCCGGCCGAAGCGCGCCTCGTAGTACGCCCGGAAGGTGAGCGCCGGCAGGCCCATGGCCGGTCCGGTGAGCTGCTTGGGCGAGCGCAATGTGCGCATCCGCGCGGACGTGACCCATGGGCCCTCCGAGCCGGCCGGCGCGCGGTCGAACAGCACGTGGTTGTCGACACCGAGCCGCTTCAGCATGCCCGAGGCGACCAGTCCCGCCATGCCGGCGCCGACGACGACGACGTCGCGAACGCGCTGGCCGTCGACCTCCCTCGACGGCACCCATGACTTGGCGGGCAGCTCCAGCCAGGCGAGGTCTTGCGCCAGCCGCGCCTCCAGGGCGTCGAGTCCGATCGGTGCGGGGGAGGCGGCGTTCATCGCAATGCGTTCTTGTCATGGCCGGGGTGAGGGGCCGGGCCGTAGATCAAGTCTGACAAGCGCTCGGTGCCGGCCATGTCATGAAGCCGGAAGCCTGGAACCAGCCCCGCGGCCGCCGTCAGCAGCGCCTCGTTCAGCGCGCTGATGCCCGGCGGCAAGGGATGGGCGAACGGGGAGATCGCGCCGAACAGGAACGGAATGCCGACATCGAGCGGCCGCAGCACGACGTTCCGCAAGTCGAGCGCGCAGGCCATCACCGGCTCGACGATCGCCGCGCCAAGACCGCGGCGCACCAACGCCAGCGCCGTGAGGGAGGAGTTGGTGTCGATCATCTGCGCCGGCGCCGTGCCGGCCGCTGCGAAGGCATCGTTCACGTGCCGCCGCAGGCGATACGGGTTCGCCATGGCGATGACGCGCCGTTGCGCCAGCTCCCGCAGCGCGACGACCGTGTGCCGGGCCAGCGGATCGCCCGGCGCCAGGGCCGCGACGCAAGGCGCCTCGGCGACCCAATGGACCTCCAGGCCGGGGTGCTCGATCGGCAGGCTGGCGAGGCCGAAATCGGCAGCATGGGACAGGACCTGCTGGACCACGCCCTCGGCGGAGAGGGACTGGATGTGGATCTGCTCCGGCAGCAATGCCGGATCGACCGCGGCCAACGCGTCCGGAATCAGCCCTGCCGCCAGCGCCGGGATACAGGCGAGCTCGAAGGCGGGGAGCGCGGCCGCGCCGATCGCCTTCGCCTGCTGTCGGATGTGCCTGAGACCGAACAGCAGCCGCTCGACCTGGGCGTGGAACTGCACACCGCGCTGGGTCGGGCTGATTCGCGGCCCGCTGCGATGCAGGAGCTCGTAGCCGATCTCGGCCTCGAGCTCGCGGATCTGGCGTGTGACGGCGGGTTGGGAGCGATCGAGCAGGCGAGCCGCACCCGTGATGCTGCCGGCCGACATCACGGCCGCGAAGGCTTCGAGCTGTCGGATGTCGAGGGGCGGTCTATCCATTTTTTGGATGATAGGGCCATGTTGATGCGTATCCAATATGATTCTGCGGCTGCATGCGACATGCTGAGCCCATAGTTTTGAATGAAGACATCATCTTGATGCGCATATTGGATAATGCGACGATGCCGATGCTGGCAAGGAGGGGGAGAGTTCCATGACCTTGATCGAAGACATCGCCGGAATCCGGCCAGGCACGTCGCTGGCCGAGGCGTTGGCGGCGCGCACCGACGTCCTGCGGCTCAGCCAGGCGAGCCATGATGCGGTTCTGCTTCCCAGGGAGCCCGGCGGCCTCAGCCACGGGCTGCGTGCCGCGCTCGCGGCCCGCATGGCGCGCCAGAACGCGCAACTCCAGCTTGCCGCCCACTATGACGATCTTGCGCGCCGCAGCGGTGAGATGCCGCCGAGCGAGGCACCGCCCCCCGAACAAGCGCGCATCGCCGCCATCACCGCGCATGCGGATCTGCTGACCCTGCGCCCGCGCGACGCCATGCGCGGCGACATCGAGGCGCTGAAGGCCGCGGGCCTCGACGAGCCCGACATCGTGCGCCTCACCGAGCTCGCCGCGTTCGTGAACTACCAGGCGCGCGTCATCCGGGGGCTTCAGGCTCTGGGAGGGGCACAATGAGCCGTGTCGTCCACGCCTTCACGACCAAGGTCCCGGTCTGGTCGCCCTATGTCACGCCCGTCGATCTCGCCGCGGCGACGCCCGAGCAACGGGCGGCGATGCAGGTGACGCCGTCGAACAAGGGCGTGACGCCTTATGTCCTGACGCTGGCGCACGATCCCGAATCGCTTGCCGTGCGCTCCCGCTGTTCAACCGGATCATGTACGGCAAGGATGGCCTGATCTCGGCCGAACGCGAACTCGGCGCCGTCGGAGCGTCCGTGGTCAACCGCTGCATCTATTGCGCGGCCGTCCACGCCTCGCGCTTCAACGGCCTGACCAAGCGCCCCGAGGTGATGGACGCGATCTTCCGGGACGAACGGGACGCGAAGCTCGAGCCGCGCGACCAGGCGATCTTCGACTTTGCCACCCAGCTGTCCGAGACGCCGCCCGCGTTGGCCGATACCGCGATCGAAACCCTTGAGAAGGCCGGCCTCGACACGCTCCAAGCAGTCGACCTCATCTTCTCGGTCGCGATCTTCGGCTGGGCCAACCGCTTGATGCATACGCTGGGCGAACCGACCAGCTAGATCTCCGGTCTGCTGCTGTCTAATCCATCATCCCGGGCAGCTCGGCCGCCAGCCGGTCGATCGCCAGGCGCAGCCGCAGCGGCAGCGGCGCCGCCGGCAGCCACAGCAGGTGGCTGTCGATGGCCAGGCCGGGGACGTCGGCCAGCACCGGCACCAGCGCGCCCGACCGGATGCGGTCGCGGGCCAGCCAGCAGGGCAGCCAGGCCAGTCCCATGCCGGCCGTGGCGGCGTCGGCGATGGCCTCCAGGTCGTCCAGGCGCAGCCGGCTGTTCGGCAGGATTTCGAGCGGCGGCCCGCCGTCGCCGCTGGGGAACAGCCAGGGATGGGCGCGGCCGGAGCGGCTGTAGGTGACCGCCGGATGCGCCGCCAGGGCCTGCAGGGTCGGTGGTACGCCATGGGCGGCGAGGTGCGCGGGCGCGGCGCACACGACCATCCGCTGGCGCGCGACGCGCCGGGCGATGAGGCCGGCGCTGTCGCGTAGCGGGCCGTTGCGCAGCGCCAGGTCGAACCGGCCGTCCATCAGGTCGACGATCTGGTCGCTGAACGACAGGTGCAACTCCAGCGCCGGATGTTCGGCCGCCAGCCGCAGCAGGGCCGGCGCCGCACAGTGTCGGCCGAACAGCACCGGCAGGCTGACCCGCAGCGGCCCGCGCGGTACGCCCAGCAGGTCGCCGGCCAGGGCCTCGGCGGCGGCGGCCTCGGCCAGCACCAGCTTGCATCGGTCGTAATAGGCCCGTCCGAACTCGGTCAGGCTCTGGCGCCGGGTCGTGCGGTGGATGAGCTGGGCGCCCAGCCGGTCCTCCAGGAAGCGGACATGCTTGCCGACCATCGGCGCCGACAGCCCGACGGCGTGGGCGGCGGCCGCGAACGACCCGGCCTCGGCGACCTTGGCGAACACGGCCATGCTGGTCAGGCGATCCATAATTCGAAACCAATGATTTCGAGAGCTGCGCCTCGATCGGCGCTTATCGCAGCCATCCTGCCATCCCAATCTCCTGTCCATCAAATTTGTTTCCAATCGGGAGCAGCAGAAGATGGCACGCGTGGTTCAGTTCCATGAGGTCGGGGGTCCCGAGGTGCTGCGGATCGAGGCGGTCGACGTCCCGCCGCCCGGTCCGGGCGAGGTGCGGATCCGGGTCAAGGCGGTCGGCCTAAACCGCGCCGAGGCGATGTTCCGCGGCGGGACCTATGTCCGGCCGCCGGCGTTTCCCGCCCGCCTCGGCTATGAGGCGGCCGGGGTGGTCGAGGGTATCGGGCCGGGCGTGACCGGACTTGCGCCGGGCGACGCGGTCAGCGTCGTGCCGCCCTTGGACATGACCCGCTGGCCGGCCTATGGCGAGGTCGCGACCTTCCCCGCCGAGCTGGCGGTCAAGCATCCCCAGACCCTGTCCTGGGTCGAGGCGGCGGCCGCCTGGATGCAGTACGTCACCGCCTATGGCGGCCTGATCGACGTCGCCCGCCTGACCGGCGGCGACGCCGTGGTGATCACGGCCGCGTCCAGCAGCGTCGGTCTGGCCGCCATCCAGATTGCCAAGCGGGTCGGGGCGGTGCCGATTGCCACCACCCGCACCGGCGCCAAGCGGCAGGCACTGCTGGACGCCGGTGCCGCCCATGTCATCGCGACCGAGGCGGAAGACCTGGTCGGCCGCGTGCGCGACCTGACCGGCGGCGACGGCGCGCGGGTGATCTTCGACCCGATCGGCGGGCCGCTGGTTGGGGCCCTGACCGATGCCCTGGCCCGCAGCGGCATCCTGATCGAATACGGCCTGCTCAGCCCCGAGCCGACATCGTTGCCCCTGGTCACGACGCTGACCCGCAGCCTGACGGTGCGCGGCTTCCTCTACAGCGAGATCGTCGCCGACCCGGCCAAGCTGGCGGCGGCCAAGCGGTTCATCCTCGACGGGCTGACCTCGGGCGCCCTCAAGCCGGTCATCGCCCGCACCTTCGCGTTCGACGACATCGTCGAAGCCCACCGCTACCTGGAATCCAACCAGCAGTTCGGCAAGATCGTGGTGACGCTGTAGTCAGAGCCCGCGAACCGCGGCGACCAGCTGTTCGATCTCGTCCTCGGTCGTGAGATAGCTGACCGACGCCCGGACGATCCCGGCCAGGCCGCGGGCCGCCATGTCGAGCGGGGTATAGGCCGGCCCGTTGGCGCCGACCGTGACGCCGCGGGCGGCCAGGCGGGCCCGGACGTCGGCGGCCGCGATCCCCGCGACCGTGAACGACACCAGCGCGGACCGGTCGGACCCGAGGTCGTGCAGGGTCACCGACGGCACCTCGCCCAGCCGGGCGCGCACCGCGTCCGCCATCAGGCGGATGCGCGCCCGGATCGCCGGCACGCCGAGATCGAGCGCCGCGCGCAGCGCGTAGCCGAGCCCCAGCAGCAGCGCGACGGGCGCCTCGCTGGTCTCGAACAAGCGGGCATCCGCGCGCGGCCGCGGCCCGTCGCCGAGCCACGGTCCGGACAGCACGTCCAGGAACGCCGGGCGCAGCCGCGGCCGGAACCCGTCGCGCACATAGAGGAGGGCGGTGCCGCGCGGTCCGCGAAGGTGCTTGCGCCCGGTCGCTGCCAGCACGTCGCAGCCGAGCGCCGTGACGTCGACCGGCACCTGGCCCACGGCCTGCGCCGCGTCGATGAAATAGGGAATGCCCGCCGCCCGGGCGACCCGGCCGACGGCCGCGGCATCGTTGATCAGCCCGCCATTGGCCGGCAGCCAGGTCAGCGCGATCAGCCTGGTGCGGTCGTCGATCATGGCGGCCAGCGCGCGGGCGTCGACGCTGCCGTCGTCCTGGCACGGGATCGCTTGGACCCGCGCCCCGGCATGGTCCGCGGCCGCTTGCAGGGTGGCGAGGTTGCCGCCCCATTCGTGACGGCCGACCAGGATGCGGTCGCCGGGCCCGAGCGGCGGCAGCGCCGCAAAGGCCAGCCCCCAGCCCGCCGAGGTGCTGGAGGTGAACGCGATCTCGCTGGCCGATGCCCCCAGCAGGCGCGCGGCGTCGGCGCGGGCCTGGCCGAGCTGCGGCTGTGCCTCGGCGGCCGCTTCCATGGGGCCGTGCCGGGCTTCGCGCTGGAGATGGGCGACGATCGTCGCGATCGTCGCCTGCGCGGGCAGCGAGGCGCCGGCGTGGTTGAAATGCACCCCGGCGCAGCCCGGGGTCGCGGCGCGCAGGGCGGCGATGTCCAGCCCGGCCATCGCTCAGCGCGCCAGCTCGATCACGGCGTCGACCTCGACGGCGGCGCCGCGCGGCAGGGCGGCGACGCCGACCGTGGTGCGGCTGTGGCGCCCGGCCTCGCCGAACACGGCCGCGACCAGGTCCGAGGCGCCGTTGGCGACCTGGGGCAGGGCGGTGAAATCGGGCGCGGCCACCACGAAGACCCCGAGCCGCGCCACCCGAGCCACGTCGGCCAGGCGCCCGCCGGTCGCGGCCGCGACCTGCGCCAGCACCGCGAGCGCCGCGGCCTCGGCCGCCCGCCGCCCGTCCTCCGGCGACAGCTCGGCGCCGATGCGTCCGGCCGGCAGGCCCTCCGGCTGCCCGATCTGGCCGGCGATGAACAGCAGCGTGCCGGCCCGGACCGCCGGGACATAGTTGGCCGCGGGCGCCGGCGCCGCGGGAAGCACAAGGCCCAGCTCGCGCAGCCGGTCGGCGATGGTCGTCATGGTCGTTCCTCCTGTCGTGCGGCCCGACCATGGCGGCCCACCGGCGGCCCGACCAATTCAAAGACACCGCGCGAGCGATCGATCTGGCTCATGAGTGACGGCGCCGGTAGAACCGGCCGATGCGGTCCTCTGCCCTGCTGCCCCCGCTCGCCGCCCTGCGCGCCTTCGAGGCGGTCGGGCGCTTGCTCAGCTTCCGTCGCGCCGGCGAGGAGCTGCTGATCACCCAAAGCGCGGTCAGCCATCACATCCGCGCGCTGGAGGCGGCGCTGGGCGTGCGTCTGTTCGAGCGCCGCGCGCGCAGCATTGCCCTGACGCCGGCCGGCGCGCGGTACCTGGAGGCGGTCGGCGCCGCCTTCGCCCTGATCCGCGAGGGCACGGCCGAGCTGACGCGGCCGCTGCTGCGCGTCAGCGTGCTGCCGTCCTTCGCCGCCAACTGGCTGGTGCCGCGGCTGCCGCAGTTCGAGGCGCAGCATCCCGGGATCGCGGTCGAGCTGGAGCCGACCCTGGCGCTGGTCGACCTTGCCGCGGGCGAGGCCGACCTGGCGATCCGCTATGGCGAGGGGCCATGGCCCGGCGGGCGGGCCGAGCTGCTGGTCGCGGAAGCGCTGACGCCGGTGCTGAGCCCGGCGCTCCAGGCCCGGCAGCCGGTGGCCACGCCGCAGGACCTGCTGGGCCACACGCTGCTGCTGTCACGCCGGCCGATCGACTGGGAGGCCTGGGCCGCGGCCGCCGGCATCGACCTCGGCCGGGCCCGCCGCGTCCAACTCACCGACTACAACATCGTCCTGCAGGCGGCGCTGGACGGCCAGGGCGTCGCGCTGGGCCGCAGCTGGCTCATCGAGGACCGGCTGCGGGCCGGCGCGCTGATCGCGCCCTGCCCCCTATCCGTGACACGGGCCCAATTCGGCCATTGGCTGCTGCTGCCGGCGGATCGCCGCCCGGCGCCGGCCGCCGCGGCCTTCGCCGCCTGGCTCAAGCGCGTTGCGGCCGGCCAGTGACTCAGTCGGTGACTCAGCCGGCGCCGCCGTGCGCCTTCGACCAGCTGACCGGGTCGGCCAGGAAGGCGCGGACCTCGGCCAGGTCGGCTTCGGCGATCCGCTGCTCGCGGGCGGCCACCGCCAGGACGTCGGCCCAGGTGGCGAGCGCATGCAGGCGCACGCCGACGTCGGTCAGGGTCTGCAGCCCGCCGGGGAAGGTGCTGTAGAAAAACGCGACCAGGGCATCGGACACGGTGGCGCCGGCGGTGCGCAGCGCCTGGATGAAGTTGAGCTTGCTCTTGCCGTCGGTCGCCAGATCTTCGACCAGCAGCACGCGCGCGCCCTCGGCCAGGCTGCCCTCGATCTGGGCGTTGCGGCCGAAGCCCTTGGGCTTCTTGCGCACATAGAGCATCGGCAGGCCCAGCCGGTCGGCGATCCAGGCGGCATAGGGAATGCCGGCGGTCTCGCCGCCGGCGACGGCATCAAGCGACTCGTAGCCGATCTCAGCCTCGATGCGCGCCACCGCCATATCGATGATCGCGCGGCGGGCGCGCGGGAACGAGATCAGCTTGCGGCAATCGACATAGACCGGGCTGGCCCAGCCCGAGGTGAAGGTGAAGGGCTCGGCGGGGCGGATATGGATTGCCTGGATCTCGAGCAGGACGCGCGCGGCGCGCTCGGTGCTGTCGCTCACTCCTCCCACTCCGGATCCTCGCTCTTCAGCACGTCATAGACCCGCTGCACCGCCGGCTCGACCGGCCGGCGCAGCAGCGACGTCAGGGTGTCGCCGCCGGCCACCATGGTCTTGGCCTCGGTGATCTGTGCCGCGGTCGCGCCGCTGGCGATGATCTCAGCCAGCTTGAGGTCGTCCAGCCGGCCGACCAGTTCGATCACTTCCTCGCGCGTGAGCGTCATCCGGGCCCCTTCGATGGATCAGACACCGCGCCTGCGCCGGCCGCGGCGCGGGGAGAGTGCCCGAGGCGGCTAGGCATGTCCACGGGCCTGTCCATGGGCCTGTCCATGGGCCTGTCACGAGATGCCAACGGCCTTGACTGGGAACGAAAGCAGAACTAGAACAGAAAGCGAACATTACATCTGATGGCCATGAGCCCCTTGCGTCCCGCCTGTCCCGCCTGTCCCGCCTGTCCCGTCTATCCCGCCCGTCCCGACCCTACCGGCCTCCAGGCGCTGCGCGCCCGGATCCGGGCGATCGAGACCAGCGGCGGGATCGCCGCCCGGTTCGGCTTCGGCGATCCCATCATCGACGGGACCTTGCCGGAAGGCGGCCTGACCCGGGCCACCTTGCATGAGGTGATCGGGGCGGCGGGCGCCGGGACCGGCTTCGTCGCCGGCCTGGCCGGGCGGCTGGGGGCGGAGATCGCCGGGCCGGTGCTGTGGGTGGCGCGCGACCCCGACCTCTATGCCGGTGGCCTGGTTCTCTTCGGCATCGCCGCCGAGCGACTGGTGCTGGTGCGCGCCGAGCGCTCGACCGACCTGCTCTGGGCCATGGAGGAAGGGCTGCGGACGCCGGGCCTGGCGGCGGTGGTCGGCGAGCCTGCTGCGATCGACCTTACGGCCGGGCGTCGGCTGCAGCTGGCCGCCGAGGCCGGCGGCGTCACCGGCTTCGTGCTGCGCGCCGGGACCGAGGGCCAGGCCGGCGCCGGCGCGGTCAGCCGCTGGCGGGTCGAGGCGGCGCCCAGCCG
>CAZEFK010000178.1:0-15112 GCA_964511405.1 uncultured Comamonadaceae bacterium
GCCGGCTCCGGTGCCGGCCGCCCCCGCCCCGGTGCCGGCCGCCGCCCCGCGGACCGAGGTCGCCAAGGTCCAGCCCAAGCCGGTCGCGGTCGAGGAGCCGCCGGCGGCCGCCGCCGAGGAGCCGATCGAGGCCAAGCCCGCTGCCGCCCAGGCCGCCGCTCCGGTCGGCGACAGCAACGTCGCCGCCCAGACCATCCGGGTCTCGGTCGACCTGCTGGAGAACCTGATGACCATGGTCTCGGAGCTGGTGCTGACCCGCAACCAGCTGCTGCAGATCGTCCGGCGCTACAAGGACAGCGAATTCTCGGTGCCGCTGCAGCGCCTCAGCCACGTCACGTCGGAGCTGCAGGAAGGCGTCATGAAGACGCGCATGCAGCCGATCGGCAATGCCTGGGCGAAGCTGCCCCGCCTGGTCCGCGACCTGTCGCTCGAACTCCACAAGAAGATCGAGCTGCAGATGATCGGCGCCGAGACCGAGCTCGACCGCCAGGTGCTGGAGCTGATCAAGGATCCGCTGACGCACATGGTGCGCAACTCGGCCGACCACGGCATCGAGGAACCCGAGAGCCGGATGCGCGCCGGCAAGTCCGAGACCGGCCGCATCACCCTCAACGCCTATCACGAGGGCGGCCACATCATCATCGAGATCTCGGACGACGGCAAAGGCCTGGACATCAACCGCATCAAGGCCAAGGCGGTCCAGAACAACCTGGCGACCGAGGCCGAGCTCGAGCAGATGACGGAAGGTCAGATCCAGCAGTTCATCTTCAAGGCCGGATTCTCCACCGCCGCGGCGTCGGCATGGACGTGGTGCGCACCAACATCGAGAAGATCGGCGGCACCATCGAGCTCAAGTCCAAGTTCGGGCGCGGCTCGACCTTCGTGATCAAGATCCCGCTGACGCTGGCCATCGTCTCGGCGCTGATCGTCGAGAGCTGCGGCGAGCGCTTCGCGATCCCGCAGATCAGCGTGGTCGAGCTGGTCCGCGCCTCGGCCGACAGCGAGCACCGGATCGAACGCATCCACGGCACGCCGGTGCTGCGCCTGCGCAACCGCCTGCTGCCGCTGGTCAGCTTGGAGCGCCTGCTGCGCCTGGACCGCGAGGGCGAGGCGGTCGACGAGAGCTTCATCGTGGTGACGCAGGTCGGCACCTACAGCTTCGGCATCATGGTCGACCGGGTGTTCGACACCGAGGAGATCGTGGTCAAGCCGGTGGCGCCGATCCTGCGCCACCTGTCGCTGTTCTCGGGCAACACCATCCTGGGCGACGGCAGCGTCATCATGATCCTCGACCCCAACGGCATCGCCGCCGCCTCGGGCGAGATGACCGTCGCCGAGACCCCGCAGGTGGAGGCCCAGGCCACGCGCGACAGCCGCACCGACGAGCGCACCACGCTGCTCATCTTCCGCGCCGGCGACGGCGGGCCCAAAGCGGTGCCGCTGGGCCTGGTCGCGCGCCTGGAGGAGATCGACCTCACCACCGTCGAGTATTCGCACCGCCGGCCGATGGTGCAGTACCGCGAGCGCCTGATGCCGCTGGTGCCGATCGTCACCGACTATGTGCTGGGCAAGGAGGGCCGCCAACCGGTCCTGGTCTTCGCCGACGGCGACCGCACCATGGGCCTGGTCGTCGACGAGATCGTCGACATCGTCGAGGACCGCCTCAACGTCGAGCTCAGCGCCGAGAAGCCTGGTTTCATCGGCTCGGCGATCATCGCCGGCCGCGCCACCGACCTGATCGACGCCGGCTATTATCTGACCCAGGCCTATGGCGACTGGTTCATGCATGAGGGCGCCCGCATCAACGGCCGCCAGCAGGGCGCCAAGCGGGTGCTGCTGGTCGACGACAGCGCCTTCTTCCGCAACCTCTTGTCGCCGATGCTGTCGGTCGCCGGCTTCGACGTCGTCACCGCCGAAAGCGGCGACGAGGCCATGGGCCTGCACGAGGCCGGCCAGCAGTTCGACCTGATCGTCAGCGACATCGAGATGCCGGGCATGAACGGCTTCGAGTTCGCCCAGGCGGTGCGGCGTTCGAAGAAATGGCAGAACGTGCCGATGGTGGCCCTGTCCAGCCACGCCAGCCCGCAGGACCTGGACCGCGGCCGCGACAGCGGCTTCAACGACTATGTCGCGAAGTTCGACCGCGACGCCATCCTCAACACCTTGACCCAGACCCTGACCTTTAGAGGTGCCGCATGAGCGAGTTGGTGCCGGCCGGCCGCCGGGCGGTGGCGCTGAAGAACGGCCTGGACGAGCAGCGCCAGTACGTCTCGATCACCATCGACGGCCAGATGTTCGGGATCCCGGTGCTGATCGTGCACGACGTGCTGGGGCCGCAGCGCATCACCCGCATCCCGCTGGCGCCGCCGGAGGTCGCGGGCTCGCTCAATCTGCGCGGCCGCATCGTCACCGCCATCGACGTGCGCCTGCGGCTGGGCCTGCCCAAGCGCCCGGCCGACATGGCCGGCATGAGCGTGGTCGTGGAATATGCCGGCGAGTTCTACAGCCTGATGGTCGATGGCGTCGGCGAGGTGCTGACCTTGCAGAGCCGGGATTTCGAACGCAACCCGGCCACGCTCGATCCGCGTTGGCGCGAGGTGTCGCTCGGCATCTTCCGGCTGGAAACGCAGCTCCTGGTCGTGCTGGATGTCGATCGGCTGCTCGACTTCACCCGCACCGAAGCGGCCTGATCCGGATCCGGGGGCGGCCGGCAGGGCGGCCGTCCCAGCTCAAGGGGCCGAACAGCCCCCACGTCACGACTAGCCTAGCGAAGGGGAAGCCATGCAGTCATGCCTGATCGTCGACGACAGCCGGGTCGTCCGCATGGTGGCGCGGAAGATCCTCCAGGATCTCGGCTTCGAGACGATCGAGGCGGAGGACGGCCGGCGCGCAATGGAGTGCTGTCTGAAGAAGATGCCCGATGCCATCCTGCTTGACTGGAACATGCCGGTCATGAACGGCATCGACTTCCTGCGCGAACTGCGCAAGACCCCGGGCGGCGATGTGCCCAAGGTGGTGTTCTGCACCACCGAGAACGACATCGCCCACATCCAGGAAGCGATCGGCTCGGGCGCCGACGAATACATCATGAAGCCGTTCGACAGCGACATCATCAGCAGCAAGTTCACGCAGGTGGGCCTGCTGTGATGACAACTGGCGCACAGCGCCCGGCCGGCGCCAACGGCGCTGCGAAGGTCGAGGACGCTCGCGAGGGCGTCATACGGATCATGCTGGTCGACGACAGCGCCGTGATCCGGGGCCTGTTCACCCGCGCCATCGAGTCCGATCCCGAGCTGCAGGTGGTGGCCTCGGTCGGCGACGGGCGGATGGCGATCGGCGCTCTGAAGCGGCAGGAGATCGACGTCGCGGTCGTCGACATCGAGATGCCGGTCATGGACGGCCTGACGGCGCTGCCTCTGCTGCTGGAAGCCAAGCCCGACCTGATCATCATCATGGCCTCGACCCTGACCCGGCGGAACGCCGACGTCAGCCTGAAGGCGCTGGCGGCCGGGGCCAAGGACTACGTCGCCAAGCCGTCCAGCACGTCGGAGCTGACCTCGGCGACCACCTTCAAGCAGGAGCTGATCGCCAAGATCAAGGCGCTGGCGGGGTCGCGCCGGTCGCCCCGGATCGAGCGTCCGGGCGTCAAGCCGATCGACGCCGGCGAGCGCTCGGCCGAACGCAGCCCGGCCGAGCGGGCCACCGCGGCCCGGATCAACCGGGGCGGGCCGGTGGTGCTGCGGCCGGCCAATGCCGAAGTGCCCGAGCTGCTGGCGATCGGCTCGTCGACCGGCGGGCCGCAGGCCTTGTTCGCCGTGCTGGGCAACCTGCCGGCCACCCTGACCCAGCCGATCCTGATTACCCAGCACATGCCGGCCACCTTCACGACGATCCTGGCCGAGCACCTGACCCGCACGGCCAAGCGGCCCTGCTCCGAGGCCCAGGACGGCGAGGTTCTGCAGCGCGGCCGCATCTATGTGGCGCCCGGCGACTTCCACATGGTGGTCGAGCCGCAAGGCACCGACCGGGTGCTGCGTTTGACCAAGGCTCCGCCCGAGAATTTCTGCCGGCCGTCGGTCGACCCGATGCTGCGCAGCTTGGCCGCGCTCTATGGCCGGCGCCTGTTGGTGGTGATCCTGACCGGCATGGGGCAGGATGGCCTGCGCGGTGCCGAGACCGTGGTCCAGGCCGGCGGCTGGGTGGTCGCCCAGGACGAGGCCTCCAGCGTGGTCTGGGGCATGCCCGGTGCGGTGGCGACCGCCGGGCTGTGCTCGGCCGTGATGCCGGTCGGCGAGATCGGTCCCTTCATCCAGAAAATCGCCATGCGGAGCGCGGCATGAGGCGGCGGTCATGAGGCCCGATGACTTTGATCTGCTGGCCCGGCTCGTCCGCGAGCGGTCTGGCCTGGTGCTGACCCCTGACAAGACCTACCTGCTCGAGAGCCGGCTGTTGCCGGTCGCGCGCAAGTTCGGGATCAAGGCCCTGGACGAGCTGGCGACCTCGATCCGGCGCAGCGGCGACGAGCGCTTGGTGCGCGCCGTCACCGAGGCGATGACCACCAACGAGACGCTGTTCTTCCGGGACACCAAGCCGTTCGACCAGCTCAAGCGCCTGATCCTGCCCCAGCTGGTCCAGGCGCGCAGCGCCCGCAAGCAGCTGCGTATCTGGTGCGCCGCCGCCAGCAGCGGCCAGGAACCCTATTCGGTGGCCATGACCATCAAGGAAGAGATGGCGCGGCTGGCCGGCTGGAAGGTCGAGATCGTGGGCACCGACATCTCGGCCGAGATGATCGAGCGGTCGCGCGCCGGCCTCTACAGCCAGTTCGAGGTTCAGCGCGGCCTGCCGATCCAGATGTTGATGAAATATTTCAAGCAAGTCGACGGCGACAAGTGGCAGATCGCCCAGGACCTGCGCGACATGGTCCGCTACGAGGAGTTCAACCTGCTCAACGATCCGCGGCCGCTGGGTAGCTTCGACATCATCTTCTGCCGCAACGTGCTGATCTATTTCGACCAGGCGACCAAGGCGCAGGTGCTGAACCGGATCGCGGGGCTGCTGCCGGCCGATGGCGTGCTGTATCTGGGCGGCGCTGAGACGGTGCTGGGCATCACCGACCAGTTCGAGCCGCTGCCCGGCGAGCGCGGCCTCTATCGCCCGACCGCCAAGACCCAGGCCAAGGTTGGGACCTGAGAGGGTTTGAAGGAATGCCGGTGTGGTCGGGCCCGGGGCGGGGTGGTGGCACGAGCCCGGAGGCGCTGGCGGATGCGATCGAGGCTGGGCGACTGGCGGCGCTCGATCGCTATGCGATCATGGATACCGGGGCGGAGCCGGCCTTCGACCGCCTGGCGCGGACCGCGGCCCGGCTGGCGGACATGCCGATCGCCCTGGTCACGCTCGTCGATGCCCAGCGCGCCTGGTTCAAGGCTCGGGTCGGGACCGGGCTCACCGAGATCCCGCGCACGGCCGCCCTCTGTGCCGAGGCCATCCACACCGACGACGTGGTCGTGGTCGAGGACGCGGCGACCGACCCGCGGGTGGCCGGCACGGCGCGCGCGGTAGCCGGCCTGCCGATCGGCAGCTATGCCGGGGCGCCGCTGATCACGGCCGATGGCCATCGGCTGGGCGCGCTGTGCGTCATGGCCGCCGAGCCCCGGCCGATCCCGGGCGCGCTGGCAGCCGGGCTGCGCGACCTGGCCGCCGCGGTGGTCGACGCCCTGGAGCTGCGGCGCGCCCGCGACCGCCTGGCCGCGCTCGCGCTCAACGATCCGATGACCGGCGTCGCCAACCGCCGCCATTTCTTCGAGGCCGCCGCGCGCGAGATGGCGCGCATGCGGCGCTATGGCCAGCCGGTCACCGCCATGGTGCTGGACATCGACCGATTCAGGCACATCAACGACCGGTTCGGCCAGGATGTCGGCGACCAGGCCCTGATCGCCCTGGCCGGACTGGCTGTCGCCACCCTCCGCGGCGAAGACCTGTTCGGCCGGGTCGGCGGCGAGGAGTTCGGGGCCGTGCTGCCCCAGACTGCCCTGGAGCCGGCGCGCGAAGTGGCTGAGCGGCTGCGCCGCCTGGCCGGCGAGATCCGGGTCGACACGCCCGACGGGGCCTGCGGCTTTACCATCAGCGTCGGGCTGAGCCCAATCGAGCCCCAGGACGACAGCTTCGAGACCGCCCTGCGGCGCGCCGACGCCGCCCTGGCCCGCGCCAAGATCGCCGGCCGCAACCGGGTCGAGGTGGCCTGAGACGGGAGCACCGGCCCGTCTCCCCATTTTCGCGGGGAGACGGTTGGACGCGGGATCCTACGCGGACGCCGCCTCGGCGGGTGCCGCCGGGGCCTCGCCCTGGGGATCGCGCAGCACGTAGCCCCGTCCCCACACGGTTTCGATGTAGTTGTCGCCGCGCGTGGCGGTGGTCAGCTTCTTGCGCAGCTTGCAGACGAACACGTCGATGATCTTGAGCTCGGGCTCGTCCATGCCGCCATAGAGATGGTTCAGGAACATCTCCTTGGTCAGCGTGGTGCCCTTGCGCAGCGACAAGAGCTCCAGGATCCCGTATTCCTTGCCGGTCAGGTGCAGCGGCTGGCCGTCGACGTCGACGGTTCTTGTGTCGAGATTGACAGTCAGGCGGCCGGTGCGGATGATCGACTCCGAATGGCCCTTGGCCCGGCGCACGATCGCCTGGATGCGCGCCACCAGCTCGCGCTTGTCGAACGGCTTGGTCAAGTAGTCGTCGGCGCCGACGCCCAGCCCCTTGACCTTGTGGTCGAGTTCGGCCAAGCCCGACAAGATCAGGATCGGCGTCCGCACCCGCGCGGCCCGGAACCGCCGCACCACTTCATAGCCGTCAATGTCCGGTAGCACCAAATCCAAAATAATTATATCATAATCGTACAATTTTCCGATCTCGAGCCCATCTTCCCCGAGGTCGGTGACGTCAACGACATAGCCCGCCGATGTCAGCATTAAAGAAATGCTTTTGGCAGTGGCGTTGTCGTCTTCAACCAATAGCACGCGCATGGCTGGCCTTTTGGATGTGATGTTGCCGAAACGCCCGTCCGTTAACCATTGTAGACTAGGCGATGAGCCTTAGCGATGCAAGTGCGGGCAACGGTTGCACTGCGGGGATGCGGCGTCCTGTTGCTGTTAACCGAGATTTAACTGTCACGGCCCCACCCTGCGCGCGGGCCGGCTTCGGGCCTCCGGCGAGTGGGCGTGGCCGATGCTCATCGATCACTTGGTCAACGACATCGGGCGCATGCCCGATCACGTGCTCCATGGCCGGATCACCGGCGTGCTGGGCATGATGGCCGAGATCGGCGGCGTCCAGCGGGCGCTGTCGGTGGGCGACCGGGTAACCATCCTGGCTCGCGGCAACCGGCGCGTACCGGCCGAAATCGTCGGCTTCCGGGCCGAGCGTGCGGTCGCGATGCCGTTCGGCACGCTCGAAGGGGTCGGCCTTGGCTGCAAGGCCGAGATCGCCCAGACCGATCCCGTCATCTATCCCGAGGAAAGCTGGCTCGGCCGGGTGATCGGCGGCATGGGCGAGCCACTGGACGGCCGCGGCGCGCTCCTGACCGGGGCCGTCGCCTATCCGATCCGCAATGCGCCGCCGCCGGCGCACAGCCGCCGCCGGGTGGCGGGCAAGCTCGACCTCGGGGTGCGGGCGCTCAACACCTACCTCACCTGCTGCCGTGGCCAGCGCATGGGCATCTTCGCCGGCTCCGGCGTCGGCAAGTCGGTGCTTCTGTCGATGATCGCGCGCTACACCGAGGCCGATGTCTCGGTGATCGGCCTGATCGGCGAGCGCGGCCGCGAGGTCCAGGACTTCATCCATGACGACCTGGGGCCGGAAGGTCTGAAGCGCAGCGTGATCGTGGTCGCGACCTCGGACCAGCCGCCGCTGGTGCGCCGCCAGGCGGCCTATCTGACGCTGGCCATCGCCGAATTCTTCCGTGACCGCGGCCGCCAGGTGCTGTGCCTGATCGACAGCGTAACCCGCTTCGCCATGGCCCAGCGCGAGATCGGGCTGTCGGCCGGCGAGCCGCCGGCGAGCAAGGGCTATACGCCGACTGTGTTCGCCGAACTGCCGCGCCTGCTGGAGCGCGCCGGGCCCGGCATCGGCGCCGGCTCGATCACCGGGCTGTTCACGGTGCTCGTCGAGGGCGACGACATGAACGAGCCGATCTCCGACGCGGTGCGCGGCATCCTGGACGGCCACATCGTCCTGGAGCGGGCGATCGCCGAGCGTGGCCGCTATCCGGCGGTCAATGTCCTGCGCTCGATCTCGCGCACCATGCCGGGCTGCAACACCGACGAGGAGAACCAGCTGGTCGGCCACTCGCGGCAGATGCTTGCCGCCTATGAAGACATGGCCGAGATGATCCGGCTGGGCGCCTATCGCCCGGGCAGCGACGCCCGGACCGATGAGGCCATCCGCTATTATCCCGCGCTTGAGCGGTTCTTGTCTCAAGGCAAGAATGAGCCTTCCACCCTGGCCGAAGGGTATGCGACGCTTCATCAGATCATGGCCAGCGGGGGTACCGTATGAAGGGGCTGCCCACCCTGATCCGGCTCAGGACTTACGAGCTCGAAGAGAAGCGGCGCAAGCTGGCCGACCTGGAGGGGCTGAAGGCCCAGCTGATCGAAGCGATCGCCCGCATCGACGACGACGTCAGGCTCGAGCAGCAGGTGGCCGGCAGCGACAGCTCGATCTCGTTCGCCTATGCGCCGTTCGCCGCCGCGGCGATCGAGCGTCGGCGCACCCTGGTGGCGTCGGCGGAGAACGTCCAGAGCCAGATCGAGGCGGCTGCGGCCGAGGTGACCAGCGCCTATCAGGAGCTGAAGAAATACGAGGTCGCCCACTCCAACCGGCAGCGCCGTCTGCGGCTGGACCGCAATCGCCGTGAGCAGGTGACCCTGGACGACATCGCCATCGAGAACCACCGGCGCGAACGGCGCCCACCGGGTAGCTGACCCCCTGTCTCAAGGAAAGGGCGTCGGCGGCCCCGCCGGGCGGGGCCGCCGCATCAGGGCATCAGGCCGTGCGATTGACCTGGGTGCCGCGGCTGCCGTCGGCCGCGGGGGCCCCTGGCGCCACCTGGGCGGGCTGGAACAGCTGCAGGACCGATGCCTGCTCCTGCTTGACCGAATTGAACGCCGCCACGGCCAACTCGGCAGCGGGCGAGGACGACAGGTCGAGATTGGGGGCGGCGATCGTCATGAAGACAACTCCTCGGTCTGGTTTTAGACCTGCCGGGTCCGGCAGTCCCGCTCGGGAGTCTAGCGGCCGGCGGTTAACGCATCATGTCGCGATTGGGGCCGGGCTGGCTGTGCCGGCCGTCACACCAGGATGCCGCCCTTCTCGGTCTTGTTGGTCGGCAGCTTCAGGGGCGGCGCGACCTGGTACATGAGGCTGCCAGCGACGCCGCGCGCCGACGTGGCCTGCAGGAAGATGTCGCGCATCTCGCTGACGACCGTATCGGGCAGCCGGTCGGGCGAGCGGATCACCACGTCGAACCGCGGGGGCTTGGCCAGCCCGTCGATCTGGATCGGACCGAGCTTCGACAGCGCCAGATCCAGGAGGAAGCGGGTGCCGCCGCTGGCCGCCGCGCCTGGGTCGGTCTCGTCGGCGTCGTCCCGGTGCACATAGAGGCGGATCGGCTCGACCACATAGCCATTGACGATTGGCAGAGTGTAGGTCCGCCAGTCGCCGGCGATGCGCTCGCGGCCGCGGCCCAGATTGGTCAGTTCGCGGGTAACCTCGCTGCCCAGCCGCCGGCGCCCGGTGCGGTCGAGCTCGCGCTTGGCCCCGTCGCCGATAAGAGCGCTGAGCGTGCCGTAGCGCGCGGCGGCGACCAGGTTGATCAGCTCGGCCGCCAGCCGCGGGCCCGGCTTGGGCAGCGCCGCCAGAATGGCCGTCTGGGCGGCCGGCGTCAGGTTGGGGATCTGCTCGATCAGGCGAGTCAGCGCCGGCAGCACCCCCAATATCGGCGACATCGGCCCGGCGTGCTGGACCCGCCGCGCGGCCGTGACCGCGACTTGCAGCTCGAGGCCCACGGGCAAGCTGGGCCCGTCGATGGCCACGGCTGCGCCGCCGAGCAAGGCGATCGCCTGGCCGACCGGGTTGGTCGCGATGACCCGGGCGATGATCGTGGGCGCGGTGCCCGTGGCGGTCGCCGAGGCGCCGGCCGTCGGCTCCGCCGGCTCTGAGCCGGCTTCGGTCGGCGCGACGGCCGCGGTGACCGCCGGGCCGCCGGGCATCTGCTGGCTTACGACATGCAGCGTGATCTGGTCGCCGCGCTGGCTGTCGGCGAGTGGGCCGAGGGTGTTGGGAGGGGCGCCACGAACGACCGTGGCATCCAGGCCGTGGCCGGCGACCAGCGGTGGCTCCCCCACCGACGCCGCGGTGTCCGGGGCACTCTCCAGCACCACGGTCGGATTGGTCGCGGCATCGCGGACCGAGATCAGCAGCTCCTGGCCGGGCCGCAAGATCGCCGGGGATTGGAAGGCCAGCGTACCCTGGGGCAGCGACAGCACGGTCACGCCCTCCGGCGACTGGCCGAGCACGAGCCCTTCGATCGGCTCTTCGCCGAGCGCACTGACGAAGCGCGGAATGTCGTAGAGCGCACCGGGCGCCAGACGCGGCGTCGCCGCGAACGGGCCGCTGGTGAAGCCGCCCGCTGCGACGGCGGCGGCGGTCGCGGCGATCACCGTGGCCGTCGTGGGCCGACCCGCAGCGCCCGCGGCCGAGCGCGACGGCGCCGAAGCCGGGGCGGTCGGCCGAAGGATCGGCGCGGCGGTCGCGGCCACAGTCGCCGTGATGGCCGGAGCGGCCGCGATCTGCTGGGCGACTGCTGCCGGCGTCGGCGCCGCTCCTCCGACGGGCAGGCCCGCCAGCAAATTGCCGGGTAGGGGCGGCGGTTGGGGGGCGGCCGGCGCGCCCGCGGGCGGCATCGGCACCGCGCTGATCGGCGTCGGCGCCGGGATCGTCGCCCGCGGCGGCGGGATCACCGGGACCGCAGCGGCCGGCGCCGCGGCGAGCGGTGGCGTCGTCAGCGGGGCCGAAGCTGTGGCGCCGCCGAGGGGCGAGGTTGTCAGGGACGCCGCCGCGGTCGGGACCGAGAGCACTGCCGTGGGCTGACCAGCTGCGGCCGGAGCGCTACCGGGGCCGGCGGCGGTGCCGGCTGCGGTGGCGGTGCCGGGTGGTGCGGCCGTCGCGCCCGGCTGCGGCTGGCCGCTCGGCAGCGCCCCGGATTGGGGTGCGGCAGCTTGACCCGGCCCGGACTGACCGGGGCCGGCTTGGCCCGGTTCCGGTTGCCCCGGTGCCGATTGTCCCTGTCCCGATTGCCCCTGTCCTGATTGCCCCTGTCCGGCCCGGCCTTGCCCTCCTTGGTCCGGGCCGGTTCGGACCTGCGCGACCTGATCTTGGCTGGCTTGACCCTGTGCGGTCTGACCTGTGCCGGGCTGCGACGCACCTGGTTGCGTGGCGGCCTGGCCGGTACCGTTGTCGGTGGCCGCCGGTGCCGTCTCGCCGGCGGCCTGCTCCGATGCGGCCAGGGTCGTCGCCAGATCGCTCGTTGGCGTGCTGCGGGCGGGGATTGCCGGCGTTGGGGGGGCCTGGGCTGGCGGCGCCGGCGGCGGGGCCTCGCCGGGCGTCGGCGCGGGTGTTGCCGGCGTCCGGAGCGAGGGAGGGACGATGGTGACCATTGGCTAGGCGGGGGTCACCGGCGATGGCGGCAGGAGCTTGGCGGCGATGGCCTCGATGTCCATGGCGGCGTCGGCATTCGGAAACCGGGTCAGCAGTGGCGTCTGGGCCCGGATGCTCTCGATCACCTTGCGGTCGCGGCGGATGGTGCCGGCGAGCGGCGGCGAGAAGCGCAGGAAGCTTTCGCAGGCCTTGAGCAGGGTGGCATAGGTCCGCTCGCCCTCGGCGGTCGACTTGGCCTGGTTGACGACGATGCGCAGGTCGGCGCCGGGATCGTCGCTGATAGTGACCTTGATGAAGGCGTAGGCATCGGTCAGCGAGGTCGGCTCGGCGGTGATGACCACCAGGCGGATCGCCGCGTGGCTGGCCAGTTGGCGCACCATGCGGTCGACGCCGGCGCCGAGGTCCATGATCACCAGGTCGTAGGTGCGCGCCAGGCTGGCCAGATCGCTGCCGAGGATCGCCAGCCGGCTTGGCGCCAGGGCCGCCAGACTGCCGGTGCCCGACCGGCCGGCGATCACGTCGAAGCCGCCGGGCGGAAAGGCGGTCTTGGCCTGGGTCAGGGTGATCCGACCGGCAATCACGCCGCCCAAGTCGCGGTTCGGCATCAGCCCTAGCTGCACGTCGACATTAGCCAGCCCCAGGTCGCCGTCGAACAGCAGCGTGCGCTGGCCGGCCAGCGCCAGGGCATGGGTCAGCGTGACCGCGAAGAAGGTCTTGCCGACGCCCCCCTTGCCCGAGGCCACGGCGATCACGTTCTGGGCGCGCAAGGTCGGCGGCGACGGCGTTCCCCGGCCGGGCGTATCGACGGTGAGCATCGGGATTTGATTGCTCATAGCTTCGAAGCCTCGAACTGCGCGATCACGCTGGTCGCGGGGGGGATTTCCGGCAGCAACAGTCGAGCCAGCGACACGGGATTGATGGGGCTCAGCCCCTCAGCGACGTGCGGCGTGACGCTCAGATCGCAGAACTGAAGCTTGGCGATATCGGCCGCCACCAGGATGCTTCCCAGCCGGCGGGCGGCATCCAGACGGGTGATCAGCAGCCTCTGTGCTCCCACGGATTTGAATGCCCGGGCGATCTCCGCCGCCTCCTCGCAATCATAGCCCGCGGGCAGCACCAGCGTCACGATCGTGTCGAGCGGATCGAGCAGGTTGGCCAGATCGCGCATTTCGCCGGCATCGAACGGATTGGTGCCCGCGGTGTCGATGAAGGTCAGGGCGTCGGGCTGCGCCACCTGGGCCGCCGACAGGGCGTCGACCAGGCTGTCGGCATCGAGGGCGGTCTGCAGATCGATGTCGAGCACCCGTGTGAACGCTTGCAACTGGTCGATGCCGCCCGCCCGCATGGTGTCGGTCGTGATGACGCTGACCCGCTGGTTCGACAGCACCGCCCGCGCCGCGAGCTTCGCGGTGGTTACGGTCTTGCCCGATCCCGGCGGGCCGACCAGCGTCACCGGCTTGTCGATCTGCCGCTCGGGCAGCGGCCGGAACGTGTAGAGCGTGTCGAGGGCGGCCGCGAGGGTCATGATCGGGGCGTCGACGGCCAGCGCCTGGGCCGCCCGTGCCAGCCGCTCGGCCAGCGGCGCTGCCGCGTGCAGCAGCCGCTCCGCGAGCGGCGCGGGGGTGCCGTGGCGATCCAGGGCGTCGGCGATCGCCTCGATGGCGTCGAGCGGCTCGTCGACCGCCGGCAGGGGATCGTCGTCGGGGCCGTTGCCCTCGACCGCCGCCGTGACGCGGATGCTGCGGCCGTTCTCGCTCTTCTGGCTGGCGATGATCACCGCCCCGTCGCCGAGTTCGGCACGAACCATCCGGATCGCGTCCGGCATGGAGTCGGCGGTGAAGCATTTCATCCGCATCGGCGGCCACCTGCCTCGGCCTGCGCCTGGCCGTCCGCTTTCACCTGATCCTGGTCGACGCGTTCGCCGGCGCAACCCATGTCGATACTGCCACCTTCCCTAAATCTGGCCGAGCGTCTTTATCTTCGCCTTGGGATGGATCTCGCTTTGGCTGAGCACGACCGTCGCCGGCCGGAACCGCTCGATGATCGACCGGACATAGGGGCGGATCGGGGGGCTGGTCAGCAAGACCGGTGACTCGCCCATCTGCCCGAAGCGATCGAAGGTCTGGCGGACCGAGCTGATGAAGCGCTGCAGCTGCGACGGCGGCATCGACAGCTGCTTGTCATCGCCGCTGCCGACCAGGGACTCGTGGAACTGCTGCTCCCATTCGGGGCTGAGCGTGACCAGCGGGATGAACCCGGCCGAGCCGGTGTTGGCGTCGGAGATCTGGCGCGCCAGACGCGCCCGCACATGCTCGGTGATCGCGCCGATGTTGCGGGTATAGCTGCAGGCTTCGGAGACGCCTTCCAGGATCGTGGGCAGGTCGCGGATCGAGATGCGCTCGTTGAGCAGCGCCTGCAGGATGCGCTGGAAGCCGCCGATCGACAGCTGGGTCGGGATCACGTCGCCGACCAGCTTCTGATGTTCCTTCTGCAGCTCGTTCAGCAGCTTCTGGGTCTCGGAATGGCTGAGCAGCTCCGAGATGTTGTCCTTGACCACCTCGGTCAGGTGGGTCGTGATCACGGTGGGCGGATCGACCACGGTGTAGCCGCGGAACAGCGCCTCTTCGCGGTTGTTCTCGGCGATCCACATGGCGGGCAGGCCGAAGGTCGGCTCGGTCGTGGGCTCGCCCGGCAGGGTGATGGCCTCGCCCCGCGGGTCCATCACCAGCAGCATGTTCGGGCGGATATCGCCGCGGCCGGCCTCGATCTCCTTGACCCGCAGAACATAGGTATTGGCGGGCAGCTGCAGGTTGTCCTGGATGCGCACCGCCGGCATGACGAAGCCGAGCTCGGAGGCGAGCTGCCGGCGCAGCGCCTTGATCTGGTCGGTCAGGCGCTGGCCCTTGGGCGTGTTGATCAGCGACAGCAAGCCATAGCCGAGCTCGAGGCGGATGAGATCGATCTGCAGGGCGGTCGCGATCGGCTCCTCGGCAACCGGCGCCGGCGCTGCTCCCACCTCGGTCGCGGCCAGCTCGGCCTGGCGGGCGCGCTGCTGGGTCAGATAGCCGAGGCCGCCGAGCATCAGCGCCAGCGCCATGAACGGCACGAACGGCACGCCCGGCAGCAGGCTGAGGAAGCCAAGCAGGCCGCCGGCCAGCCACAGCGCGATCGGGTAGCCGCCAAGCTGCTTGAACAGCGCCTTGTCGTGGGTGCCGATCGCCCCCGACTTGGTCACGATCAGGCCGGCCGCGGTCGACACGATCAGCGCCGGGATCTGGGTCACCAGGCCGTCGCCGACGGTCAGGAAGGTGTAGTTCGAGGTGGCTTCAAGCAGCGACATGTCGTGCTGCAGCACGCCGATCAGAAAGCCGCCAACGACCGCTCCGATCAAGGAGCCAAACCCGCC
>CAZEFK010000179.1:0-3711 GCA_964511405.1 uncultured Comamonadaceae bacterium
ATCCAATGGGTCAACGAGCAGTGGCCGCCGCTCGGCAAGATCGACGCCGGCGCCGTGGTCCAGGCTGTGGCCGCCGCCAAACCCGACGCCATCCTGAACATCACCTTCGGCCCCGACCTGGTGAAGTTCGTGCGCGAGGGCAACACCCGCGGCCTGTTCAAGGGCCGGTCGGTGGTCAGCTTCCTGACCGGCGAGCCGGAATATCTCGATCCGCTCAAGGACGAGGCGCCGGAGGGCTGGCTGGTCACCGGCTATCCCTGGTACGGCATCAAGACCCCGGCCCACGACGCCTTCCTCAAGGCCTACGAGGCCAAGTACAGCGAGCCGCCCAAGCTGGGCTCGGTGGTCGGCTATTCGACGGTCAAGGCGATGGCCGCGATCCTCAACAAGGCCGGCAGCACCGACGCCGAGAAGCTGGTCGACGCCGCCGAGGGCATCGGCCTCGACACGCCCTTCGGCCCGATCCAGTTCCGCAAGATCGACCACCAGTCGACGCTCGGCGCCTTCGTCGGCCGGACCGCGCTCAAGGACGGCAAGGGCGTGATGGTCGACTTCGAGTACCGCGACGGCGCCAAGTACCTGCCCAGCGACGCCGAGGTCGCGAAGCTCAGGCCGCAGGGATGAGGACGCGCGAGCAGGAGGGGGCGGCGTGGACCTGATCGTCGCCCAGTTCCTGACCGGGCTGGCCAGCGCGGCGTCGCTGTTCCTGGTGGCTTCGGGGCTGTCGGTGATCTTCGGGGTGACCCGGATCGTCAACTTCGCCCACGGCGCCTTCTACATGGTCGGCGCCTACGTGGCCTACAGCCTGACCGAGGCCTGGGCCGGCAGCCTGGGCTTCTGGGGCGGGCTGGTGGCGGCGGCAGCGGCGGTGGCCGTGCTGGGCGCCGTGGTCGAGATGACGGTGCTGCGCCGGATCTATGCCGCGCCTGAATTGTTCCAGCTGCTGGCGACCTTCGGCCTGACCCTGGCGATCGAGGACCTGGTGGTGCTGGCCTGGGGTCCGGACGACCTGGTCGGCCGCCGCGCCCCGGGCCTGCGCGGCGCCGTCGACGTGCTGGGCCAGCCTTTGCCCAGCTACGACCTGCTGCTGATCGCGCTCGGCCCGGTGGCGCTGGCGGCGCTGTGGCTGCTGTTCCGGCGCACCCGCTGGGGCGTGCTGGTGCGCGCCGCCACCCAGGACCGCGAGATGGTGGCGGCGCTGGGCGTCAACCAGCGCTGGCTGTTCACCAGCGTGTTCGCGCTCGGCGTGTTCCTGGCCGCGCTGGGCGGGGCGCTGCAGCTCCCGCGCGATGCGGTCAATCACGGCATGGACCTCGACGTCATCGTCGAAGTCTTCGTGGTGGTCGTGATCGGCGGCCTGGGCAGCGTGCCGGGCGCGTTCCTGGCCGCCGTGCTGGTGTCCGAGCTCAACGCCTTCGGCATCCTGGTGCTGCCCAAGATCTCGCTGGTGCTGGTGTTCCTGGTCATGGCCGGAGTCCTGGTGGTGCGGCCCTGGGGACTGCTCGGCCGCGCCGAGGCTCCGGCGCGCCAGGCGTCCGGTGCCGGTGTGCGCCCCTGGCGGCCGCTCGGGCCGGGCGGCTGGGCGGTCGCCGCGGCGGTGGTCGCGGCGGCGGCGCTGCTGCCGCTGGCCGGCGGCGCCTACCTGCTGGGGGTCGGCGCCGAGATCCTGATCTTCGTGGTGTTCGCGGCCAGCCTGCACCTGCTGATGGCCGGCGGCGGCCTGGCCTCGTTCGGCCATGCCGCCTATTTCGGCTGCGGCGCCTATGGCGCGGCGCTGCTGGTCAAGCTGGCCGGCTTCGGCATGCTGCCGGCGCTGCTGCTGGGGCCGCTGCTGGCGCTGGCCGCGGCAGTGCTGGTCGGCTGGTTCTGCGTGCGCCTGTCGGGCGTGTACTTCGCCATGCTGACCCTGGCCTTCGCCCAGATTGCCTGGTCGGTGGCGTTCCAATGGATGTCGGTGACCGGCGGCGACAACGGCCTGCTCGGCCTGTGGCCGGCGGCGTGGCTGGCGACGCCGGCGCGGTTCTATTACCTGGCGCTGGCGGTCGCCGTGGCCGCTGTTCTGGGGCTGCGCGCGCTGCTGCTGTCGCCGTTCGGCTATGCCCTGCGCGCGACTCGGGATTCGCCGCTGCGCGCCGAGGCGGTCGGGTTCGACCGCATGCGCGTGCAATGGGCGGCGTTCGCGGTCTCGGGCCTGGTCGCGGGCGTTGCCGGCGCCCTGTTCGTGTTCCTGAAGGGCAGCGTGTTTCCCGACGCGCTGGGCATCCCGACCTCGATCGACGGCCTGGTCATGGTGCTGCTGGGCGGCGTCGGCAGCCTGTCCGGCGCGGTGGTCGGCGCCGTGGTCTACAAGGCGCTGGCGATCTGGCTGATGAGCCAGACCGACCTGTCGAAGCTGGTGCTGGGGCTGGTGATCGTGCTGTTGGTGGTGGGCCTGCCCAAGGGCCTGGCCGGCTCGCTCGGCGAGGTCCGGTGGCGCGGGCGCCGGCCGCTGCTGGTCGAGGCCAAGGCGAAATGAGCGTCTTGGAAGTCAGCGGCCTGGCCAAGGCCTATGGCGGCGTGCGCGCCGTCGGCGGCGTCAGCTTCGCCGTCGCGGCCGGCGAGATGCTGGCGCTGATCGGCCCCAACGGCGCCGGCAAGAGCACCTGCTTCAACATGGTCGGCGGTCAGATCCGGCCCGACGCCGGCAGCGTGCGCATCGCCGGGCGCGAGGCGGTCGGGTTGGCGCCGCGCGAGATCTGGCGGCTGGGGGTCGGCCGGACCTTCCAGATCACCGCCACCTTTCCCTCGATGACGGTCCGCGAGAACCTGCAGGTGGCGCTGCTGTCGCATCACCGCACGCTGGGGCTCTGGCGCTGGGCCGGGCGCTTCCACCGCGACGAGGCCGACCGGCTGCTCGACCTGGTCGGCATGCGCGGCGATGCCGAGCGGCCCTGCGGCGAGCTCGCCTATGGCGACTTGAAGCGGGTCGAGATCGCTGTGGCGCTGGCCAACCAGCCGACGCTGCTGCTGATGGACGAGCCGACCGCGGGCATGGCGCCGGGCGAGCGCATCGCCCTGATGCGGCTGGTCGCCCGGCTGGCCCGGGAGCATGGCATCGCGGTGCTGTTCACCGAGCACGACATGGACGTGGTGTTCGAGCATGCCGACCGGGTCATGGTGCTGAACCGCGGCGAGCTGATCGCCGAGGGCACGCCGGCCGCGGTGCGCGCCGACCCCGACGTCCGCGCCGTCTATCTGGGCGAGGGCACGCTCTACGACACCCGCTGGCACGGCCCGGCATGACCATGCAGCCGCCCATGCTGGCCGTCGAGGGCCTGAACAGCTTCTATGGCGCCGCCCACATCCTGCACGACGTGGCGCTGGAAGTCGGGCGTGGCGAGGTGGTGGCGCTGCTGGGCCGCAACGGCGCCGGCAAGTCGACCACCTTCCGCTCGCTGGTCGGGCTGGTGACCAGCCGGCGCGGCCGGGTGCGCTTCCAGGACGCCGACATCGTGAGCCTGCCGACCCACGAGATCGTGCGCCGGGGCCTCGGCTACGTGCCCGAGGACCGGCGCATCTTCACCGACCTCACCGTCGACGAGAACCTGGCCGTGGGCCGCCAGCAGCCGCGCCCCGGCGCCCCGACCTGGACGCCCGAGCGCCTGTACGAGCTGTTCCCGAACCTGGGCGAGATGCGCCGCCGGCCGGGCGGCCGCATGAGCGGCGGCGAGC
>CAZEFK010000179.1:3721-15031 GCA_964511405.1 uncultured Comamonadaceae bacterium
GCCCGCACGCTGATGGGCAATCCGTCGCTGGTGCTGCTGGACGAGCCCTCGGAGGGCCTGGCCCCGCGCATCGTCGAGCAGATGGCCGACGTCATCCTGGCGATGAAGCGCCAGGGCTTGAGCATCGTGATCTCCGAGCAGAACCTGCATTTTGCCAAGCTGATCTCGGACCGCGCCTATATCATCGAGAAAGGCGCGATCCGCTTCTCCGGCACGATCGCCGAGATCGAGGCCGACCCCGCCATCAAGGACGCCTATCTGGCCGTATGAGCGATTCTTCCCCCCGCCGCTATCGCCTGGACGAGCAGGTTGGCTTCATCCTGCGCCAGGTGACCCAGCGGCACACGGCGATCTTCGCCGCCCACATGGTCGAGGACCTGACCCCGACCCAGTTCGCGGCCCTGGCCAAGCTGGCCGAGCAGGGACCCTGCTCGCAGAACCGGCTGGGCCGGCTGACGGCCATGGACGCCGCCACCATCAAGGGCGTGATCGATCGCCTGGGCCGGCGCGGGCTGATCGAGACCCGCCCCGACGCCGCCGACGCCCGGCTGCTGATGGTGGCCTTGACCCCGGCCGGCGAGGCGGTGATCGGACAGGCCCTGCCGGCCGGCTTGCGCATCACCGAGGAGACGCTGGCGCCGCTGTCGCCGGACGAGTGCGAGACGCTGCTGGGGCTGCTGCGGAAGCTGCGGTAACCGTCACCGCCGCTCGATCACCGTCACCCCTCGGCCGTCGAACCGGTCCATCGCCGCCAGCGCGGCCGGCGCCGCGTCCAGGCCGATGCGGGCGCCGATCAGCCGCTGCGGCGCCAGCCGGCCGTCCGCGATCAGGGCCAGCATGGCGCCGTAGCGGTGCGCCGGCATGCCGTGGCTGCCCAGGATCTCCAGCTCATGGGCGATCACCCGGTCCATCGGCACGGCCGGGCGGGCATGGTCGGCCAGCATCAGGCCGACCTGAACATGGCGGCCGCGCCGGCGCAGGTTGGCGATCGAGTTGAAGCAGGTCTGCGGATGACCCAGGGCGTCGAGCGACAGGTGGGCGCCGCCGCCGGTCACCTCGCGCACCGCGGCCACCACGTCGGCGTCGGCGCGGACGCACGCGGTGGCGCCAAGCTCGCGGGCGAAGGCCAGCTTGTCGTCGGTGCGGTCGACCGCGACCACCCGGGCGCCCGCCGCGACCGCGATCATTATCGCCGACAGGCCGACGCCGCCGCAGCCATGCACCGCCACCCACTCGCCCGGCGCCACCCGGCCTTGGTCGATGACGGCGCGGAACGCCGTGGCGAAGCGGCAGCCGAGGCTGGCCGCGGTGGCGAAATCCAAACTGTCGGGCAGGCGCACCAGGTTGAGGTCGGCGGCCTCGATCGCGACCAGATCGGCGAACGACCCCCAGGCGGTGAAGCCCGGCTGAAACTGGTGCTCGCACACTTGCTGGTGGCCGGCATGGCATTCCGGGCAGCGGCCGCAGGCCGCCACGAACGGCACCGTCACCCGGTCGCCCGGCCGCCAGCGGCGGACCTCGGCACCGACCGCGGCGACCGTACCGGCCAGCTCGTGCCCCGGCACATGCGGCAGCACGATGTCGGGATCGTGGCCCATCCAGCCATGCCAATCGCTGCGGCACAGGCCCGAGGCCTCGACCGCGATCACCGCGCCGGCCGGCGTCGGCGTGGGATCGGCGACCTCGGCGACCCGCGGCAGCTCCCCGAACCGCTCATACAGCACCGCACGCATGGGCTCTCCTCGTCTTGTCCCGGGCCCAGGCTACGCCGTCCCCGGCAGTCTGGTCGATTGCCCACGGGGGCCGGCCGGTCCAGGCTGACGGCGAGACACTCGGCCGAGGGCCTTGGCCATGGACGGATTGTTCGTGCTGATCGGGCTGGCCCTGGCGGGATGGCTGCTGTTCGGTCCGCTCATCGCCACGGCCGGCCTGCGCCGCCGGGTTGGTGCGCTGGAGCGCGAGCTGGCGGCCCTGCGCGCCCGCGCCGCCCCGGACGGGGGGGCGATGCAAGTTTCGGCGCCGGTTGCCGAGCCCCAGCCCCAGCCCGAGCCGGAGCCGCCGCCGGAGCTGGAGGCGGCCGAGGCGGGCCCGGCGCCGGCGGCCCCGTCCACGCCCCGGCGGCCGCGGGCCTGGGACGAACTCGAGGCGTGGGTGGTCCGCCACTGGATCGTGGCCGCGGGCGGCGTCACGGCGGCGCTGGGCGGCCTGTTCCTGGTGCGCTATTCGATCGAGCAGGGACTGCTGGGGCCCGAAGCGCGGGTGGTGCTGGGCGCGCTGGTCGGCCTGGCGCTGCTGGCGGGCGCGGACTGGACCCGGCGGCGGCTGCTCGACGCCGCCGGGTCCCCCGATGCCGGCCTGGCCGACCTGCGCCGGCAGGTGCCGGCCGCGTTGGGCGGCGCCGGGCTGGTGACGCTGTACGGGGTGGTGTACGCCGCGCACGGGCTCTACGATCTGATCCCGCCGGTCGTGGCGTTCGGGCTGCTGGCCGCGGTGGGCGCGGTCGCCCTGGCGGCGGGGCTGCTGTACGGGCCGCTGGCGGCCGGGCTCGGCACCGGCATGGCGCTGCTGGCCCCGGCGCTGGTGGCGAGCGATCAGCCCGACGCCGGCATCCTGTTCGCCTATCTGTTCGCGGTCAGCGCCGCGGTGCTGGCGCTGCTCCGCCACCGCCCGTGGCCTTGGCTGGCGTGGCTGGTCCTGGCCGGCAACGGGTTGTGGCATCTGGGCTGGACGGTCGATATGGGCGGTGCCCAGGCGCTGCCGCGCGTGCTGCAGCTGCTGGCGCTGGCCAGCCTGGCGGCAGGGCTGCTGCAGGGCGAGCGGTGGCCGGCGCCGGACGGGCCGTGGTGGCGTTGGGCCTGGCCGGCCGCGCCGGTGCCGGTGTGGACGGTCGCCCTGACGGTGCTGGGCGGCTTCGTCCTGCTGTGGGGCATCGCCGGTGCCACCGGTTATGACAGTGTGGCGGCGGTCGGCTGGGGCGTCGGACTGGCGCTGCTGCTGGTGCTGGCGCGCCGGGCCCCGACCCAGGCGCCGCTGCTGCCCGCCGTGGCGCTGCTGACCGTTGGGCTGGTCGCGGCCTGGGACGTACCGGCCATGCCGACCGACCCGCAGTGGGCCTGGTTCCTGCACGGGCCGCTGCTGCCGCCGGTGCTGGCCCGCTATCTGGCGCCGGTGGTCGCCTATGGCGCCCTGCTGGGCGCCGGCGGCTTCGCGTTGCTGTGGGGGGCCGGCAGCCCCGGGCTGTGGGCCGCGGTGTCGGCGGGGGCCCCGATTGCCCTGCTCGCACTGCTGTACGCCCGGCTGGCCGAGGCGCCCGACCTGCCCTGGACGGCGGCCGCGCTGGCCCTGGCTGCCCTTGCGGTGGCCGCGGCGGCGCGCGTCGCCCGCTACCGGCCGCGGCTGGACGCCGCCCTGGCCGCCTATGCGGCGGCCGCCACCTTGGCCTTGGCGCTGGCGGCCACCTTTGCCCTGCGCGAGGCCTGGCTGACCGTCGCGCTGGCGCTGGAGCTGCCGGCATTGGCGTGGATCTGGCGGCGCACCGCGGATCCCGACGACACCGGCGGCCTGCCGGCGCTGCGCGCCCTGGCCGGCGGGGTCGCAGCGGTGCTGCTCGTCCGGCTGCTGCTGAACCCGGCCGTGCTGGCCTATGGCCGCGACCTGCCGATCCTGCTGAACTGGCCGCTCTACGGCTATGGGCTGCCGGCGGCCGCGAGCTGGTTGGCGGCGCGCTGGTTCCGCCAGGCGCCGGCCGACCGCCTGGCGACCCTGCTGGAGGCCGCAGCGCTGGCCTTTGTCACGGCGCTGATGACGCTGGAGCTGTCGCACGCCGCGGCCGGCGGCGGACCGCTGGACAGCACGGCGGCGCCGCTGCGCCAGGCGGCGGCCGTCGGCATCGGATGGCTGGCCCTGGCGGTGCTGCTGCTACGCCGGGACCATGGGGGCGGAGCCGAAGCGCGCGGCCCGGGACCGGCCGGCATCGCCGGGTGGGGCTGGCGGATCATCGGCGGGGCCGGGTTGGCTTGGACCGCGGTCGCCACGCTGGGCGCCCTGAACCCGCTGGTGACCCCGACCACGGTCGGGAGCGCGCCGGTGCTGAACGAGCTGCTGTTCGACTACGGCCTGCCGGCGCTGCTGCTGGCGTTGGGCGCGGCCGAGCTGCGGCGCCGCGGCCACGGCGGGTCGGCGCGCGCCGCGGCCGCCGCCGCGGTTCTGTTCGCGTTGGCCACGCTGACACTGGAGGTGCGCCAGGCGTTCCACGGCGCCCGGCTCGACCTGGGCGAGGTCGCCGAAGCCGAGACCTACGCCTATTCCGCGGCCTGGCTGCTGCTGGCCCTGGCGCTGCTGGCGGGCGGCCTGCGCTGGCCCCGGACCGACTTCCGCCACGCCGGCTTCGGCCTGCTGGCTGTCGCCGTAGGCAAGGCTTTCCTGATCGATATGGCGGCCCTCACCGGGCTGTGGCGCGCGGCCTCGTTCCTGGGGCTGGGCCTGTGCCTGATCGGGATCGGCTGGGCCTATCAGCGGTTCGCCCGCGGCACCGGCGTGCGCGCCTGACCGGAGGCGCGGCATTGCCAGAGAGATCAAAGATCTGGTATGCACTGCCCACTCGCCTACTAGATCTATGAGGCCCCGATGCATCGCTCCCAGCCCCTGCGCACTGCCATCCGCGAAGTGGGCGACCTGACGGTGCTGAGCGGCGACGACGGAGCGACGCTGTTCCGCCGCGGCGAGCTGGTGGCCAGCGTCACGCGCCACGACCCCGACGGCTGGCAGGTGCTGCTCTCCGACCGCCCGATCGCCGCGCCGGTCCCGGACCAGCACCAGGCGATCGAGGCCGCGCTCGTCGCGGGCGCGCAGGCCGCCGGCTGGTAATCAGGCGCCCGGCTGGTAGTGCGGGCATGAGCGGCACGGCACAGCAGGACGACAGGGGCGAGCGGCCAATCCGGCTGCGGCTGATTGCCGATGACCTGACCGGCGCCCTGGATACCGCAGCACCGTTCGCCGGCCGGGGTTGCCCGCTCCCGGTGCGCTGGCAGGGCGAGATCGTCGACGGCGCCAGCGTGGCGGTGGACAGCGGCACGCGCGGGCTCGGGCGCGACGCGGCGCGGGCGACCGTTGCCAGGCTGGTGCAGCGCCTGCCGCGCGGCCCCGGCCTGTTCTACGCCAAGCTGGACAGCCTGCTGCGCGGCCATCCCGGGGCCGAGCTGGCGGCCTGGTTCGAAACCCTGGCGCCGGCTCATTGCATCCTGGCGCCCGCCTTTCCGTTCCAGGGCCGGATCACGCGCGACGGCGTCCAGCTGGTGCGCAGCGCTGCCGGCTGGCAGCCGGCAGCCACCGATCTGGCGGTGGACCTGACGCGCGAGGGGCTGGCCATCCGGCGCTGCCGGCCGGGCGATCCGGTGCCGCCGGGGATCAGCCTGTGGGATGCCGCCAGCGACGACGACCTGGACAGGATCGCCGCGAGCGGGCTGGCGCTTCCGGCCCCCGTGCTGTGGAGCGGCAGCGGCGGCTTGGCGGCGGCCCTGGCCCGCACGCTCGGCGTGCCTGCGGCACCCGCATCAGCTACCTTGCCGCGGCCGATCCTCGGCCTGTTCGGGACCGATCATTCGGTCACCGCCGCCCAGCTTGCCGCGTGCGGAGCGCTGGTCACCGCGGCGCAGGACGGCGGTGCAGAAACGGCCGGCCGCCTGTCGCGGACGCTGGTTGAACGCGGCGTCGCCCTGGTTCGGCCCGACCTGCCGCCAGGTCTGTCCGCCGATGAAGCGGCGGACCGGATCGAACGGCTGTTCGCCGACCTCGCGGGCGGCCTGGACCGGCCCGCCACCCTGCCCGCCACTCTGATCATCGCCGGCGGCGAGACGCTGCGCCGGCTGTGCCGGTCGCTGGGCGTCGAGCGGCTGGACCTCACCGGCGCCCAGATGCCCGGCATTCCCTGCTCGGTCCTGCGTGGCGGCCGGTTCGACGGCGTGCCCGTGGTGTCGAAGTCGGGCGCGTTCGGCGACCCCTTGCTGCTGCGCCGGCTGCTGGCCGAGGGTGGCGGCGATCTGCAAGGAGACCGCGCATGACCCCGCATCTGGCGATCACCATGGGCGACCCGGCCGGCATCGGCCCGGAGATCATTGTCAAAGCCTGCGTCCAGCTGCAGGACCGGCTGGCCGCGGGCACGCTCAAGCTGCTGGTGATCGGCAGCAACCCGGCGCTGCATGCGGCGCGTGCCGCCCTGGGCGTCGGGTTGGCCATCCCCGAGGTAACCGACTCGGACTCCGACTGGCCGGCGCTCGCCTGCCTGCAGGCCGGTCCCGAGGGCGAGCCGATCCGCCCGGGCGTGCTGTCGGTCGACGGCGGCCGTTTCGCCTATCTGGCGGTGGAACGGGCGGTGCGGCTGGCCGAGGCCGGGCGCGTCCACGGGCTGGTCACGGCGCCGCTCAGCAAGGAGGCGCTCAACAAGGCCGGCCATCACTTCGCCGGCCATACCGACATGCTGGCTGCGCTCACCGGCGTGAAGAGCTCGGTGATGATGCTGGCCCACGGCAACATGCGGGTCAGCCATGTCACCACCCACATCGCCCTGGAAGAGGTGCCGAAGCGGCTGACCCCGGAGCGGCTGCGCCGCGTCATCGACCTGACCGATCAGGCGCTGGCCGGGCTCGGCCTGCCGCGCCGGCGCATCGCGATCGCGGCGCTCAACCCCCACGCCGGCGAGGGCGGGCTGTTCGGCCGCCAGGACATCGAGGTGACCGAGCCGGTGGTGGCGCGCTGCGTCGCCGAAGGCCTCGACGTGGTCGGGCCGGTCCCGGGCGACACCGTCTTCGTCAAGCTGCGCGCCAGCCAGTTCGACGCCGTGGTCGCCATGTACCACGACCAGGGCCACATCCCGGTCAAGCTGCTGGGCTTCCACGTCGACCCCGCGACCGGCCGCTGGGACGCGCTCAGCGGCGTCAACATCACGCTGGGCTTGCCGATCATCCGGACGTCGGTCGACCACGGCACCGCCTTCGACATCGCCGGCAAGGGCATCGCCAACGAGCGCAGCCTGATCGAGGCGATCGACTACGCCGCCATGCTGGCATCGGGCCCAAGACCGGCTCATTGAGGCAGCGGCACCGAGTCGACCCTGAACGGTACGCCTGTCGGCACGCCGCGGGTGTCGTCGGGCTGGTGGCGCAGCAGGATCTCGTATTTCGACTCGATGAAGTAAATCCGTCCGCCGAAGACGATGCCTGACGACGGGTCGGCCAAGCCGTTGACCAACGTGTCCAGGACGGCGGTGCCGTCCGGCTGCAGGCGTGCCAGGCTGATGCTGCCGTCGAGCGGGTCGTTCTTGGCGAAGGCGTTGCTCTCGAAGATCACGATGCGGTCCGGGGCCAGGAAGCGGATCGCGTCGGCGTTCTTCAGAACCCGCGGCATGCGCACCGGGCGGGCCGGGGACGCGGCGCCGGTAGGCGCGAACGGCACCTCGAGCAGGGCGTCCTGGGCCTCGACCGTGCTGACATAGACCGCCCGGCCGGGATCGATGGCGATGCCGTTCAGGCAGAAGCCCTGCGTGCCCAGGCAGAAGCGCGGATCCTCCGCCCAGGGCCTGAGCTCGGCGTCCGGACGGTCCAGCACCAGGACCCGGGGCTTGAAGGAATCCGTGACATAGATCCGCCCGTCCGGTGCCAGGGCCAGGTCGTTGCAATAGCCGCCGCCGGGGAAGGCGTAGCTGGCGCGGGGGCGACCGCTGGCCAGGTCGAAGGACTTGAGCGCGCTCGGCCGCCGGGGCACGGTCGCGTAGCCGAGATTGCCCGAGCAGGCCCACAGCAGTCCGCGCGCCCGGTCGACCAGCACGCCCTGGGTGTTGGTCAGGCCGTTGCTGCCGGGCGGCACGATCACCTCGGCGGTGGCCTGGCCCGGCCGCAGGCGGGCGATGGCACCCTGGCGCCAGCTTCCGACAAAAAACGTGCCGTCGCGGGCGACGTCGATGCTCTCGGGATAGAAGTCGGGCGGCAGCGCGAAGCTCTCGGGGATCGGCCGGGCGCAGGCCGGCGCGGCCAGCAGCAGCGCGGCGGCCAGGATCGCGCGAAGCAGCATTGGGAACCTCCAGTTGCGAGGCTCCCAGGGTAGGCCGCCGCCGATGACTTGATCATCGGCGCTGCGGTTGGTCTATTGCCAAGTTGGAGTTGGCAATGGACTACCTGACCAGCCTGGCCGTGTTCGTCCGTGTCGCCGATCTGGGCAGCTTTTCGGCGGCCGCGGAGGCGTTCGGCATCTCGGGCACCATGGTCGGCAAGCATGTCCAGGCGCTGGAGCGGCGGCTCGGCGGGCGGCTGCTGGCGCGCACCACGCGCCGCCAAAGCCTGACCGAGCTGGGCCTGCAGTTCTCGGACCGGGCGCGGGCGATCCTGGCCCAGGTGGCGGCCGCCGACACGCTGGGCGACACGCTGCGGCAGCAGCCGCGCGGGCTGCTGCGGGTCAGCGCCCCCACCGCGCTGGGGATCGAGCGGCTGGTCCCGGTGATTGCCGACTACATGGCGGCCCATCCCGAGGTCGAGGTCGACCTCAGCATCAGCGACCGGATCGTCGACCTGGCGGACGAGGGCTTCCACGCCGCGATCCGCACCGGCGACCCGGTCGACCCGGACCTCGTCGCGCGGCCGCTGGCGCCCTATGCCGTGACCGCCTGCGCCAGCCCCGGCTATCTGGAACGCCGGGGCGCGCCGGACCATCCCGACGCGCTGGCCAGCCACGCCTGTCTGGGTTTCGTGCATTGGGGGCCGAACCCGATGTGGCGGTTCACACGCGGTGCCGAGGTGCGGGCGGTTGCGATCGCGCCGGCCTTCCGCTCCGACAACGTCCTGGCACTGCGCCAGGCGGCCCTGGCCGGACTGGGCATCGCCGTGCAGGCCACGGTCCTGGTCGGCGATGCCCTGGCCACCGGCCGGCTGGTTCCGGTGCTGCCCGGCTGGACCCTGCGCGCCCGCCCGACGCGCCTGGTCTGGCCGCAGGCCATGCGCAACTCGGCCAAGCTGCGCTCGTTCGTGGACTTCGTCGTGCGCCGCCTCGGCTAGCCGGTTTGGCGCAGCCCGGCCAGGAAGCCGCGGAGCGCCTGCCCGATTTCTGCCGGCGAATCCTCCTGCGCATAGTGGATGCCCTTGACCGTGACCTCGGACTGGTTCGGCCACCGGCGGCAGAACGCCAGGTTGCGGCCGGTCAGCAGGGCGCCGGGCTCGGCGCGGATCAGCAGCTTCGGCACTGGGCTCGCGGCCAGCCAACGGCCATAGGCCTCGACCGCCGCGGCGACGTCGGCCGGCTCGCCCTCGATCGGCAGCTCGCGCGCCCAGGCGAGCGTCGGCCGGCGCGCGGCCGGGTCGCGGAACGGCGCCCGGTAGGCCGCCATCGCCGCATCGTCGAGCGGCCGCAGCACGCTCTTGGGCAGCACGGTCTCGACAAGGACGTTCTCTTCCAGCACCAGCCGCTCGCCCGCATCCGAGCGCAGCGCCCGGAACGCCTGGTCACGGCCGGCGGGAAAGTCGGCCCAGAGGCGCGGCTGCACCAGCGCCTCCATGTAGGCGATGGCCTGGATCTGATCGGGAAACCGGCGGGCGCGGTGGAAGCCGAGCGCCGAACCCCAGTCATGCAGCACGAGCGCGACAGCGCGGGTAAGGCCCAGGGCCTCGAACCAGGCGTCCAGGTAACGGGCATGGTCGGCGAACCGGTACCCGCCGTCCGGCGCCGGGCCCGACTGGCCCATGCCGACCAAGTCGGGCGCCAGGCAGCGGCCGAGGCCGGCGACGGCCGGAATGATGTTGCGCCAGAGATAGGACGAGGTCGGGTTGCCGTGCAGGAACACGATCGGGTCGCCGCTGCCGATGTCGAGATAGCGGATCGTGGTGCCGAGCAGGTCGATGCTCTTGCGGGGATGCGGATCGTGGCTCGGGATGACGGACATGGACTGGTCTCCAACCATGGGATGGCGGGAGGATCGCGAACCGTGCGGTCTGGAAACAGGTCCGGGAATCGGCAATTCTGCTGGTCCGCATGGATCCTGTCTTCGAACTGGCCCTGACCCTTCCGCCTGCCGGGTCGCGGCAGGTGCTGCGGGCCGTGCATGAGCAGCTGCGCGCCGCGATCCTGGACGGCCGGCTCCGGCCGGGCCTGAAGCTGCCCGCGACCCGGGCGCTGGCGACGCTGCTGGGCATTTCGCGCAACACCGCCATCGCCGCCTATGACCTGTTGCTGAGCGAGGGCTACCTGGTCGCCCGGCCCGGGACCGGCACCTATGTCGCCGACCTGCTGCGACGCCCCGCGCCGCGACCGCCGGCTCCCGCGGCCGACCTGCGGCTCGCGGCACCCTGGCGGGGGCTGCCGCCGGCTCCCGGGGCGCCCGCGGCGGTGCCTCGCTTCGACTTCGGCGTCGGCCTGCCGGACAAGTCACATTTCCCGTTCGAGGTCTGGCGGCGGCTGTCGGCCCGCGCCTTGCGGACCCTGTCGAAGGCGCCCGCCGCCTATGCCCCGCCCGAGGGGCGGCCGGCGCTGCGCCAGGCGATCGCCGCCCATGTCTCGTTCGCGCGCGCGGTCGCCTGCAGCGCCGACGACGTGCTGGTCACGACGGGCGCCCAGCAGGCCTTCGACCTGCTGGCGCGGGTGCTGGTGACGCCGGGCGAGACCGTGGTGGCCGTCGAGGATCCCGGCTATCCGCCCCTGCGCGCGGCGTTCGCCGCCGCCGGCGCGGTCCTGGCGCCGGTGCCGGTCGACGACGAGGGCCTGGTGGTGGCGTCCCTGCCGGCCGCGGCGCGGGTGATCTGCGCGACGCCGTCCCACCAGTTCCCGCTGGGGGTGCCGCTCTCGCCGCGGCGGCGGGCCGCACTGCTGGCGCAGGCGCGGGCCCAAGGCGCGGTGGTGATCGAAGACGACTATGACGGCGAATTCCGGTTCGGCGGCCGTCCGCTCGATGCGTTGCAGACGCTGGGCGGCGAGGCGGTGGTCTATGTCGGCACCTTCTCGAAGAGCCTGTTTCCGGCGCTCCGGCTGGGCTTCGTGGTGGCGCCGGGATGGGCGCAGCAGGCGCTACGCGCCGCCAAGCAGCTGGCCGACTGGCACGGGCCGGTCCTGGCCCAGGACACGCTGGCGGCCTTCATCGCCGAAGGCCATCTGGCGCGCCATGTCCGCAAGATGCGGCGGATCTATGGCGAGCGCCGCGCCGCCCTGCTCGACGCGCTGGCCCGGCATGGCCGCGGGCTGCGGCCGCTGCCGGCGGTGGCCGGCCTGCACCTGGCCGCGACCTTCGACCATCCGGCCGCCGCGGCGCCGGTGGTGGCGGCCGCGGCCGAGCGCGGG
>CAZEFK010000180.1:0-15015 GCA_964511405.1 uncultured Comamonadaceae bacterium
ATAGACCGCGCGGTTGGGGTCGGACGTCCGCGCCAGGGCGTCGCTGTCGCCGGCGCTGGCGAGCAGCCGCAAGCCGTCGCGCAGCCACTGGATGGCCGCGCCGGCGACGAAGATCGAGCCCTCCAGGGCATGGCTCGGCCGCCCGCCGAGCTGATAGGCGAGGGTCGAGAGCAGCCGATGGCGGCTGTCGACGCGGGTGCCGGTGTTCAGCACGACGAAGCAGCCGGTGCCGTAGGTGCTCTTGATGCTGCCGGGCTGAAAGCAGAGCTGGCCGAAGGCGGCGGCCTGCTGGTCGCCGGCCAGGCCGGCGATCGGGACCGCGTGGCCGATCACCGCGGCATCGGTCAGGGCGAGCCGGCCGGCATTGTCGACCACCTGGGGCAGCATCGCGCGCGGCACCCGGAACAGCTCGCACAGCTCCGGGCTCCAGGTCCGGGTGTCGAGGTCCAGCAGCAGGGTGCGGGCGGCGTTGGTGGCGTCGGTCAGGTGGGCGCCGCCGGTCAGCCGCCACACCAGGAAGCTCTCGACGGTGCCGAAGGCGAGCGCGCCGGCCTCGGCGCGGGCGCGGGCGCCGGGCACGCGGTCCAGCAGCCAGGCGATCTTGGTGGCGGAGAAATAGGGGTCGATCAGCAGCCCGGTCCGGGCCGTCACCGCCGCTTCGTGGCCCTTGGCGATCAGCGCCTCGCAGTCGGGCGTGGTGCGGCGGTCCTGCCAGACGATGGCGTTGTGGATCGGCTCGCCGGTGGCGCGGTCCCAGACGATCGTGGTCTCGCGCTGGTTGGTGATGCCGATGCCGGCGAGATCGGCCGGCCCGATGCCGGCCGCGGTCAGGGCGCCGCGCACCGTGGCCAGGGTGGCGCGCCAGATCTCTTCGGGGTCGTGCTCGACCCAGCCCGGCTGCGGAAAGATCTGCGGCAGGTCCTGTTGGGCCTGGCCGCGCAGCCGGCCGGCTTCGTCGACCACCAGCGCTCGGGTGCTGGTGGTTCCCTGGTCGATCGCGAGCAGCATGGCCTCTCCCGTGGGCGCAGTCTCGGTCAGGTGCCGGCCGGCGCCACGGTGGCGGCGGCGAGCACGGCGGCGCGGCCGGCGGCAGTGAGCTTGCACACCAGCCAGTCCGGCTTGAGCGGATTGGCGAACCACGGCTCGGCCCAGCCCGCCACCAGGCAGCCGCGGATCAGCTTGGGGTCGACCTGCTGGCCGTCGAGGTCGAACAGCGGCAGCTTGCCGCCGGCCTGGGCCAGGCCACGGGCAAGCCAGGCGGCCTGGGCCGCGGTCGGGGTCCGGCGCGGTCGGCCGCCCGCCCACACCGCCGGCAGCGGCTCGATCGGATCCGAGGTCGGGGTCGCCATTGGGTCTAATCCTTATCGCGGGCGCACTCTGGCCTATCCCGGGCGATCCTGTAAACGCGGTGTTCCGCACCTATGGCAGGGCGCGGGCGACCCGGAAGCCGATATTGTTGAAGCGGCCACCGGCGGTTTCGCCCCAGCGATAGGCGGCCCGCAGGGCGACCGGCGTGCTGTGCCAGCCGCCGCCGCGCACGACGCGGCGGCTGCAGTCGCCGCCGCGGCGCGCCGAGCCGTCGGCCGGTGCGCCGGCATGGTCCGGGGCCCAGCAGTCTTCGGTCCAGGTGAAGGCGTTGCCCAGCATGTCGCGCAGGCCCCAGGGGTTGGGCGGGAAGCTGCCGGCCGGTGCGGTCCCGCGGTCCCACCGCGCGCCGCAGCTGCGGCAGTTGGCATGGCCGGTGCCCGCGGCGTCGCCCCAATAACGCGCGGTGGTGGTTCCGGCGCGGGCGGCATATTCGAACTCGGCCTCGCTCAGCAGCCGATAGCGCTGGCCGGTGCGCTGCGACAGCCAGGCGACATAGGCCTGGGCGTCGGACCAGGACACGCCGATCACCGGCCGCCGGCCGCGACCCCAGCCGAGGTCGGTCGGCTGGTAGCCGGCACAGCCGCCGGCAGCGAGGCAGGCATCCCATTGGGCGAAGGTGATCGGGTCCTGGCTGACCGCGAAGGCGTGGGCAATGGTCACCCGGTGCCGCGGCTGCTCGCGGGCGGCCTGGGCGGCGGACAGGCCCTCGCGGGCGGCCTCGCCGTCATCGGAGCCGATCACGGCGCTGCCGGCAGGAACCGGCACCATGGTCGGGCAGGGTCCCGGACAGTCCTGGAAGGTCTCGGCTGCGCCGGTCGGGCGTGGCGGCACGCTGCGGCCGGTCTCGTCGCAGGGGTCGGCCGGTCCCTGCGGTGCGCGCGACCGGTTGCACTTGGTGGCGCCGGTGTCGGCAGCGGGGGGCGGGGCGACCGCCGGTCCGCCGGTCGGGCATTTGCCGAAATAAGAGCGTTGGCCGTCGGGGCAGAGCGGCGGCTCGCCGGCCGGCCTCGACGCCTGCGCGTGCGGCGCCGCGGCCAGGAGCGCCGCGACGGCGGCCAAGAGCACCAGCAGCACCGCGTTGCGCACCGGCGTCAGGCTCCCAGGTAGCGCGCGCCGGCTGCGGCTGCCGCCTCGACGCCCGTGCTGCGGCGGCCAAGGGCGAAGCCGTGCTCCATGGCGGCGATCCGCTCCTCGGGCGTGCCATGGTGCTCGCGTTCGGTGAAGTCGCTGTCGCCGAGGTCCTCCCAGGCGCGGCCCAGGTCGACCAGGGCGTCGTCGGCATAGTCGACAGGCTGGGCGCCGAGGCAGTAGCCGGCCAGGAAGTCGGCGTGCAGCTCGATCAGCCGCGCCGAGTCGGGCCGGTTCAGCCGGTCGTAGTAGCCGGTCTGGTATTGCCGGATATGCGCGAACTCATGGGCGCACACGGCCTGGACGAACAGGTCGCCATGGGCCGAACGGTCGACGCGCGACAAGAGCCCGAGCCCGACCAGCACGGTGCCGCGGCTGGAAGGCAGGGCCGAGCGCGGTAGCGCCATGGCATTGGGCAGCAGGCCGTCATGGTAGAAGGCGAAGCCGGGGCGGACCGCGAGCTGCCGCGCCAGCGTCGCCAGCACATCGCCGAGCGCGGCGTCCAGCCGCGGGTTGCCCGAGGTTTCCTCCAGCGCGCCCGCCGGCAGTGCCTTGCCCACCAGGCAGCACCCGCGCGCGCCGGCGGCGGGCGCGGCCTGGGCGGTGCGGCAGGCGAGCAGCGCCGCGGCACCGGCCAGCAGCCGCCGGCGGCCGGGATCGAAGCCGGTCATTTGGGCTCCTCCGGATCGGCCACCGGACACCAGATCCCGGCATCGCACAGCCTTGGCGGCTCGGCGGCGTAGGTCAGCGTCTGGTCGCGGAAGCGGACGGCGTCGAGGGCCGGGCGGATCGTCAGGTCGTCGCGCACCGTCTGGAGCGGCACTTCGCTGGCCGCGTCGTTGCACAGCGTGCCCCAGATCAGGACCGTGTCGCCGCGAAACTCCAGGCGTTGGCGCCAGGTCTTGATGCGCGTGCGCTCGGGCGTGTTGGAGCGGCAGGTCAGCCCATCCTCCAGACCGTAATAGCTGCGCCCGGCCAGGTCGCTGGGCAGCAGCAGCCGCTGGAAGCCGGCATCGGGCGCCGGCGACTGGGGGGCGGGCGGGCGGCTGGCCTCGGCGGGCGATTGCGCCGCGCCCGGCGCGGCGGCCAGCGCCAGCACCAGCAGCGTCGTCCAGCGCTGGCGGGGCAAGGCGGCCATGGCTAGTCGCCGACCCGGGTGAAGCGCGTGGCGCCGCAGCCGCAGTCGGTGCTGCGCACCATCGCCTTCGGGAACAGGCCGGTGATCTGGACATGGTCGGCCTGGCTGAAGTCGAAGGCCAGGTCGCGGATCGCCGAGCTGCCGTCGATACGGGCGGTGACCGGCACCGTCTGGCCCTGCGGCGTCTCGGCGCTGCCGCTCGCCGCGCCCTGGGCGATGCTCAGCTCCAGCCGGTCGGCCTGGCAGCTGGGATCGCTGTAGGTCAGCGTCGCCTCCCAATGCCCGGCATACCGCTGGCCGGGCTCGTCGGGCCGGCCGTACCAGGCATGCAGCCCCTCCAGATCAGCGGCGGTCAGCAGGCCGTTGTTGTTCCAGGACTTGGCGCAGTAGTTCATGACCGACTGCGGATCGTAGGCGGTGATCAGCGCGTCGGGGGCGTCGCCGATGGCGTCGGCGCGGCACCAGCCGGGCGCATCGGGGCGGTTCTGCTCATGGGCGAAGCCCAGGGCGTGGCCGAACTCGTGGACGGCGATGGCACCGATGCAGAAGTCGCGGGTGGCGGCGCAGGTCGTCGCCCAGGCCGTGAAGTGGAAGTTGAGCCGAAGCCCGCCGACCCGGCCGTCGAGCTGGGTCCCGAGGCCGTAAGTGCGCGGCGGCTCCTGCCCGTCCTCGACCAGGATGCGGATCCCGCGCGAGTCGGGCCGGCACTGGTCCCAGCCGACGAAGTGCAACTGCGAGTTCTGCTCCCAGCTGCGGGCCACCGCCTGGCGTGTCGTCTCGCGGTCCAGGGCGTCCTCGGGCGCCATGGTCTCCCAGCAGACCGGGATGGTGGTGCTGCGCCACTGGGTGGGCGACAGGCCCGACAGGGTCTCGCCGCATTGCGGGTCGGCAGCGCCCGCGGCCGGCGCCAAGGCCAGGGCGGCGGCGACCGTCAGCGCCGGGATCCGCGAGGCCGATGTCCTCCCAACTCCGTTCCGCGTCCAACCCGGCGTCATGGCAGGCTTCCGCAACAGATGTCGCTCAAGTGTGCCTCAAGTCGGGGCGGGGCGCTGCATAATTCTTGTTAATCCGGATGGCAAGGATGGGAGGTAAGAGTCAAATATCGAATGAATTGCGCGTGATCTTCGTCACGGCGACGGATGGCCCCTCCGGTTTGGGCATGGCCCCCAGTCCGACAACGCGGTTGTATCGGCCAGCCGGTGCGCGCAGGCTCGCCAGCCGAGGGAACCCAGGCGGAGGAGACAATGGCTTCGGCAGCGGCGACGGCGCGGGTGGCCGGCGGCTTCTCCAGCCTCGCGCACAGCCTGTCGCATCTGTTGATGCTGCTGTACCCGACCGCGGTGCTGGCGATCGGCCCGGCCTGGGGCCGCTCCTATGCCGAGCTGCTGCCGCTGGCAGCGGCCGGGCAGGTGCTGTTCGGGCTGTGCGCCCTGCCGGCCGGCTGGCTCGGCGACCGCTGGTCGGCATCGGGCATGATGGTGGTGTTCTTCCTGGGCTGCGGCGCCGCGGCGGTGCTGACCGGCCTGGCCGGCAGCGAACTGACGCTGGCCTGCGGGCTGGCGCTGATCGGCCTGTTCGCCTCGATTTACCATCCGGTCGGGATCGCCTGGCTGATCCGCAATTCGGTCAACCGCGGCAAGGCGCTGGGCATCAACGGCGTGTTCGGCTCGATCGGGATCGGCAGCGCGGCGCTGGTGGCCGGCGGCCTGTCGGACCTGATCTCCTGGCGCGCCGCCTTCATCATCCCGGGGCTCGCATCGCTGGCCGCCGGCGCCGGCCTGTGGCTGGCGATCCGGCGCGGCCTGATCCAGGACGCGGTCCGCGATCTCAAGCCCGAGCCGCCGGCCAAACGCGGCGACGTCCTGCGCGCCTTTTGGGTGCTGTCGGTGACCATGTTCTGCAGCGGCATGATCTCGCAGACCACCACGATCGTGCTGCCCAAGCTGTTCGCCGACCATCCTGTGGCGTTCATCGGCGGCTCCAGCACCGGGGTCGGGCTGCAGGTCGGTGTGATGTTCGTGTTCACGGCGATCGCGGGCCTGGTCGGCGGCCATCTGGCGGACCGCGTGCCCATGAAGGGCCTCTATGTCGTGACCTACCTGATGCAGATCCCGCTGCTGATGCTGGTGGCCGGCCAGGCCGGGCTGACGCTGATGGGCGTGCTGATCGGCGCCATGGTGCTGCAGGTGTCGGGCACGCCGGCCGAGAACGGGCTGGTCGCGCGCTACACGCCGCCGGCCTGGCGGGCCACGGCCTATGGCGCCAAGTTCGTGCTGGCGCTCGGCGCCTCGGCCCTGGGCTATCCGCTGGTCGCCTGGCTCTATGACGGCGGCGGCTCGGGGGCGCTCTATCTGTCGCTGGCGGCGCTGGCGCTGATCGGCGGCGGCATCGCGCTGCTGCTGCCGCGGGACCCCGCGGCGGGTGTTCCGCATGCGGTGCCGGCGGCCGGCGGCGCGGACTAATCCTCGAACCGCACCGACATCGCGGCCACCGCGCCGGTGTCCCGATCGACGATCGGGAGCCGGGGGAAGCGCTTGAGCCCGACCAGGTGGAGCACGGCGATGCGGTCACCGGTGTCCGGGTCGATGTAGCCGCTGCCGGCGCGCCAGTCCGGCAGGCCGAGATGCAGGCACCAATTGTACCGGTCGGGCAGCGCGACCCGTAGCTCCGGCGCATCGAGCAGCGCCCGGTTGATCGCGGCCTGCTCGACCGTCCACGAGGCCTGCGCCGGGGCGCCGCTGTTGATGTCCACGCGCACGGCGTCCAAGGCCTGGGCCAGATGGCCGGCCCACCGCGCCCACAAGGCGCTGTCGCGCGTCAGCGTGAAGACGCCGATGTTGAACATCAGCGCGCCGCGCTGGGCCTGGGCGATCTCGCGGCCGAACGCCGCTTCCCAATAGAGCCGGTGCTGCTCCAGCAAATAGGCGTGATCGCCCTTGATCGGGTAGGCCACGCCGTTGACCACGATGGTGAAATCCAAGGCGCGGCGCCACCGCTCCTGGACCAGCCCGATGCAGCCGGCGGGCACGGCCGCGAGCCGGCTTTCCAGGCTGGGCCAGTCCTGGACCCAGGCGTCGGCATCGATCCAGATATAGCGATCGAAGCCGGGCAGGTAGCGGGGCAGGAACGGGCGGGCGGTCATCGCCCGGAACCAGCGGGGGGCGTTGGGCCCGACCATGTCCGGGAAGTCGTTCTCGGCGGCGATCACGGTCACGCCCTGGTCGGCGAGCCAGTTCGTGTCTGCATCCGTCAAGCCCAGGTCGAGGACGGTGCAGGCGATGGCGCTGGCCTGGCGGATCGACGCGACGAGGCCACGGAGCAGGGGCATGTAGCCCGAGTCCGCCGCCGTCACCACACAGGTTCGCAACGCGGCGCGCCTACAGCTCGATCCGCCACCGCAGTTCCTCGGTCGCGCCATAGGCGGCGCCCAGGCGGAAGCGCTCGACCAGCCGGCCGCCGCAGCCCGCGACCACCCGCTGGGACGCCGTGTTGGCCAGCGCCGTCGTCAGCTCGACATGGGGCAGGCCCAGCCCGCGCGCCTCGGCCAGCATCAGCCGCAGGGCCTGGCCGGCATGGCCCATGCCCCGCTTCCAGGGCACCACCGTATAGCCGATGTGGCCCAGCACATGGGGCGGCAAGGCGGGCGTGCCCGGCTGCCAGCGCAACCCGATGCTGCCGGTAACCGTGCCATCGAAGATCCAGCGCCGGAATCCGGGCAGCCGCGGGACCTGCGAGCCGTCGGGCAGGATGATCGGGGCACCCTTGGCGTCGGGATCGTCGAGGCTGGCGACGAAGGCGGCGGGATCCTCGGCGATCCGCGCCAGCTCCTCGCGTGCCGCGGCGGCACCGCGGACGGTATCGGGCGACCAGCCCAGCTCCAGCAGCGTCCGGTAGCCGGGCAGGAGATCCAGGGACGGCTTGGCCAGACGGATCACGCGGCCAGCGCCTGGTCCAGGTCGCGGATCAGGTCGGCGACGGTCTCCAGCCCGATCGACAGCCGCACGACCTCGGGCCCGGCGCCGGCGGCGACTTGCTGCTCGGCGGTCAGCTGCCGGTGGGTGGTCGACGCCGGATGCAGGATCAGGCTGCGGGTGTCGCCGATATTGGCCAGGTGACTGAAGATCTCGACCGACTCCACCAGCTTGACGCCGGCGGCGTAGCCGCCCGTGAGCCCGATGGTGAACACCGAGCCGGCGCCGCGCGGCAGGTACTTGTCGGCCAGCGGCCGGTAGCGGCTGCCGGGCAGGCCGGCATAGGAGACCCAGGCGACCGCCGGATGCCGGGCCAGGTGCTCGGCGACCGCCGCCGCGTTGGCGCAGTGACGCTCCATGCGCAGCGGCAGGGTCTCGATCCCGGTGATGGTCAGGAACGCGTTCATGGGGGCCAGGGCCGGGCCGAGGTCGCGCAGCCCGACGGCATGGGCATGCACCGTATAGGCCAGGTCGCCGAAGTTCTCGTGGAACTTCAGACCGTGATAGGCAGGTTCGGGCTGGCTGAGGGCCGGGTATCGGTCGGACGCCGACCAGTCGAAGCGGCCGCTGTCGACCACCGCGCCGCCCATGGCGTTACCGTGGCCGCCCAGGAACTTGGTGGTCGAATGCACGACCAGGTCGGCGCCCCATTCGATCGGGCGGCACAGCCAGGGCGTCGCCATCGTGTTGTCGACGATCAGCGGCACGCCGGCAGCCCGGGCATGGGCGGCGATGGCCGCGATGTCCGAGACCGAGCCCGCCGGGTTGGCCACGCTCTCGCAGAAATAGGCGCGGGTGCGGTCGGTGGTGGCGCGGGCGAAGGCGTCGGGGTCGTCGGCATCGACGAACCGGCACTCCCAGCCGAACTTCTTGAAGGTCCGGCCGAACTGGGTGATCGAGCCGCCATAGAGGCGGTTGGCCGCGACCAGATCGGCGCCCGGCGCCATCAGCGGGAACACGGCCAGGATCTGGGCGGCGTGGCCGGAGGCGCAGCAGGTGGCGCCGCGGCCGCCTTCCAGGCTGGCGATGCGCTCCTCCAGCACCGCGACCGTGGGATTGGTCAGGCGCGAATAGATGTAGCCGTAGCTCTGCAGGTTGAACAGCGATGCCGCCTGGTCGACGTCGTCGAAGACATAGGCGGTGGTCTGGAAGATCGGCGTCGCGCGCGCGCCGGTGGTCGGGTCGGGCTGGGCGCCGGCATGGATGGCGCGGGTTTCGAAGCCGTAACGGTCGGCCATGGGCAAGGCTCCTAACGGCGCCGGCGGGCGCTGACGATGCCGGTGTTGATGCCGCTCCAGCCGAGCTCGCCGCTGAGGCGCGCGAACTCGATCTTGGGGCAGCGGTTCATGACGACCTGGAGGCCGGCCGCCTCGGCCAGCGCCGCGGCGTCGTCGTTGCGCACGCCGACCTGCATCCACAGCACCTTGGCGCCGAGGGCGATGGCTGACTCGGCGATCGGCAGCACCTGGTCGGCGCGGCGGAACACATCGACCATATCGACCGGGCCGGCGATGTCCTCCAGCCGTGCCGCCACCGTCTCGCCCAGCAGCTCTTGCCCGGCCGCGCCGGGATTGACCGGGATCACCCGGAAGCCCTTTCCGGTCAGGTATTTCTGCACGAAGTAGGAGGGCCGGTTCCAGTTGGTCGAGGCGCCGACCATGGCGATGGTGCGGACCGAGCGCAGGATGCGGCGCAGATAGGCGTCGTCGTAGCTGTCGTGGTTCATGGGGGCGATCCTAGCTGCACCATGTGGGCTGGCGCTTGGCCAGGAAGGCGTCGATGCCCTCGGCGGCGTCGGGCTCGGCCATGTTGCGGGCCATGACCGCCGAGGCATAGGCATAAGCCTCGGCCAGCGGCAGCTCGCGTTGCCGGTAGAAGGCCTCCTTGCCGATCGCCAGCACGCGGGCCGGCTTGGCGGCAATGCGGGCGGCGAGGTCGGCGACCGCGGCATCCAGCTCGGCATCGGGCACGACGCGGTTGACCAGGCCGATGCGCCGGGCCTCGGCGGCGTCGACCGGGTCGCCCGTGAGCAGCATCGCCATGGCCGGCTTGGCGGCGACCGCGCGGCTCAGCGCGACCATGGGTGTCGAGCAGAACAGGCCGATATTGACTCCAGGCGTGGCGAAGCGGGCGCTCTCGGCGGCCACCGCCAGGTCGCAGGTCGCGACCAGCTGGCAGCCCGCCGCCGTGGCGATGCCATGGACACGCGCGATCACCGGCTGGGGCAGGGTGACGAGGCGCAGCATCAGGCGGCTGCACTGCTCGAACAGGGCCGCGACCGCCGCCAGGTCGCGGCAGGCCTTGAGCTCCTTCAGGTCGTGCCCGGCCGAGAACGCCGGGCCGGCGCCGGCCAGCACCACCACGCGCACGCCGGGGTCGCCGGCGATGCGGTCGAGGGCGGCGTGCAGCGCCGCCATCAGGGCGCGCGACAGGGCGTTGCGCTCGGCCGGCCGGTTGAGGGTGAGCGTCGCCACCGGGCCGTCGCGGGCCTCGGCGAGCACGGGCGGGCTCATGTCCATGGCGATTTCCCCTCGGTTTTCACCGCGTTTGCGGTGCGGTATCATCTTACCGTGCGTCAGTTCGGCCGAGTTCCAGGCGATTTCGCGCTTGACGCAGCGGGCCGCCGCGGCGTATCGGATCCGCCCTGACTGCGGGCCCCGCCCTCGCCGGCCATGCGCTCGCTCATCCCCATGGATCCTCGCCTCATGAAGACCTACTCCGCCAAGCCGAGCGAGATCGAGAAGAAGTGGTTCGTCATCGACGCCGACGGCGTCGTGCTCGGCCGGCTCGCCAGCATCATCGCCAACCGCCTGCGCGGCAAGCACAAGACCAGCTACACCCCGCACATGGATTGCGGCGACCATATCGTAGTGATCAACGCCGAGAAGGTCCGGGTCACGGGCGACAAGAAGCAGCAGAAGAAATTCTACTGGCACACCGGCTATCCGGGCGGGATCAAGGAACGGACGATCGGCGCCATCCTGGGCGGCGCCCATCCCGAGCGGGTGATCGAGAAGGCCGTGGAGCGCATGGTGCCGCGCGGGCCGCTCGGCCGCCAGCAGATGCGCAACCTGCGCGTCTACAAGGGCCCGAGCCATCCGCACGAGGCCCAGACGCCCGCCGTGCTCGACGTCGCCGGCATGAATCCCAAGAACGCCCGGAGCGCCTGATCCCATGACGATCCAAGACAAGCCGGCCGGCCTCGCCGGCCTCGCCGTCCTCCAGAAGGCGGCGGTCGCCGCCCAACCGGCCGAGGAAGCCCAGCCCCAGCGCGACGCCCAGGGCCGTGCCTACGCCACCGGCAAGCGCAAGAACGCGATCGCCCGGGTGTGGGTGAAGGCGGGGTCGGGCAAGCTGACCATCAACGGCCGCGAGGGCGAGGCCTATTTCGCCCGGCCCGTGCTGCGCATGATCATCAGCCAGCCGTTCCTGGTCGCCAACCGCATGAACCAGTTCGACGTGGTCGCCACGGTCACCGGCGGCGGCCTGTCGGGCCAGGCCGGCGCGGTCCGCCACGGCATCAGCCGGGCCCTGACCTTCTATGAGCCCGGCCTGCGGCCGGTGCTGAAGCAGGGCGGCTTCCTGACCCGCGACAGCCGCGTCGTCGAGCGCAAGAAGTACGGCAAGGCCAAGGCCCGCCGCAGCTTCCAGTTCTCCAAGCGCTAGCCCGGACGATGACCGGCCCCTTGATCCTTCCTTGGAAGGGCAGGCTGCCGGTCATCCACCCCACGGCCTATGTGGCGCCCAACGCCACGATCATCGGCGACGTCGAGATCGGCCCCGAGGCCAGCATCTGGTTCGGGGTCGTGATCCGCGGCGACGTCCACGAGATCCGCATCGGCGCCCGCACCAATGTCCAGGACCTGACCATGGTCCACGCGACCCAGGGGCGGGCCGGCACCTATATCGGCGACGACGTCACCATCGGCCATGGCGCCGTGCTCCATGCCTGCGTCCTGGAGGCCCGCTGCTTCGTGGGCATGGGCGCGGTGGTGCTGGACGAGGCGGTGGTCGAGAGCGAGGCCATGGTCGCGGCCGGCGCCGTGGTCACGCCGGCCAAGCGGGTGCCGACCGGCGAGCTGTGGGCCGGCAACCCGGCCAAGCTGATGCGGCCGCTCAAATCAGGCGAGCGCGAGGGGCTGCTGGCCTCGGCCACCCGCTATGTCGGCTACGCCCGGGGCTACCAGGCCGCTCCGGCGGAGTAGGCGGGACTCCGCGGCGGCGCGACGGCTTCCGCCAGCTCGGTGCGCCTGGGCCCGGTCTCGCGCCGCGCGATCTCGGCGACCAGCTTCGTCACGATGGCCTCGCCGAAGTCCTCGAAGGTGGCGGCCGGGATGGTGAAGGCGCCGGGGCCGCCGACCACGTTGGCCTTGTACCAGTCCAGCAGCCCGGGCTCCTCGGTCAGGATCGGCAGGCCGTTGATGACGATGTCCTGGGCCAGGGCCTCGTCGCGCGCCTTGGCGGCGTCGCGGCCGTTGTTGTTGCTGCCGTCGCCCGAGATGTCGATGACCCGGCGGGCGCCGGTGTAGCCGTTCTGGGGGAACAGCTTCAGGCTGTAGTCGATGGCGCCCGACAATGACGTGGCGCTGCCGGGCATGCGCCTGACATGGGCGACGGCGGCGGCGAACTCGGCCGCGCTGCTGCGATCGCGGACCAGCATCCACGGCACCGTCTGCTCGTAGTTGCCATAGGCCGACCATTGCGCCAGCGTCACGGCGATGCCGCCCAGGGCCAGGCGGCCCACGGCGTCGATCACGCGCGGATCGCGGAAGGCGTTGGCGTAGCCCTGCATCTGCAGCGCGAACCGCTCGTCGTTGACCGACAGCGAGACGTCGACCGCCAGCACCAGCTCGACATCCACCGCCTGGCCTGTGGGGGCCGCCGCATCGTTGGGGTCCGACGCCCGGGCCGGGCCGCCACAGACCAGCGTGCCGATCACCAGTGCCGCGGCCAGCCAGCCGCGCGCCAAAAGCTTCGCCATCGTCCTCTCCATTCCTGACGGGACGGAGAACGATGGTTGGAAGCGACCGGCTCGCGGTGACGCCGGCGGCTATTTAGCCTAAATCAATCGGCGCGAACCCGGACATAAGCGCCGGGTGCGTCCTCCAGTGCCGGCAGCTTGCCGGATCCCGGCTGGCGCGCCGGCACTTTGCCGCCGGCAAAACGACTGACCCACTTCAGCCATTCCGGCCACCACGAGCCTGCCACCTGGGTGGCGTTCTGCAGCCACAGGTCGGCGTTCTTGGGGGTGCGGCTGTTCAGCCAGTGGCAGTATTTGTTGGCGGCGGGCGGATTGACCACACCCGCGATATGGCCCGAGGCCGCCAGCACGAACTTGGTCGGCCCGCCATAGAGCTGGGTCGCCGCATAGGTCGACTTCCAGGGCGCGATATGGTCCTCGCGGCTGGCCATGATGAAGCTGGGCGTTTTGATCCGGGTGAGGTCGATCGGCACGCCCTTGAGCGTGATGCCGCCCGGCTGCGCCAGCCGGTTCTCCTGGTACATGTTGCGCAGATAGAAGCTGTGCATGGCCGCCGGCATGCGCGTGGCGTCGGAGTTCCAGTACAGAAGGTCGAACGGGAACGGGTCCTTGCCCAGGAGGTAGTTGTTGACCACGAACGACCAGATCAGGTCGTTGGCGCGCAGCATGTTGAAGGTGGTCGCCATGGCCCGGCCGTCCAGGTAGCCGGCCTTGTTCATGCGTTCCTCGAGCGCGTCGAGCTGGGCCTCGTCGATGAACACCGACAGCTCGCCGGCCTCGGTGAAGTCGACCATGGTCGCGAAGTAGGTGGCGCTGGTGAACCGCGTGTCGCCGGTGGCCGCCATGTAGGCGAGGGTGCTGGCCAGCAGCGTGCCGCCCAGGCAGTAGCCGATGACGTTGGCCTCGCGCTCGCCGGTCGCCGCCGCCATGGCGTCGAGCGCGGCCAGGGGCCCTTCGAGCATGTAGTCCTCGAAGGTCTTTTGGGCCAGATGCTCGTTGGGATTGACCCAGCTGATCATGAACACGGTCAGGCCCTGGTCGGTCGCCCACTTGACCAGCGAGTTCGTGGGCCGGAGGTCGAGGATATAGTACTTGTTGATCCAGGGCGGGATGATCAGCAGCGGCCGGCGCGCCACCTGCTCGGTGGTGGGCGTGTACTGGATCAGCTGCATCAGGTCGTTCTGGAAGACCACCTTGCCGGGCGTGACCGCGATGTTCTGGCCGATCTTGAAGGCCTCGAGGTCGGTCATCTTGATCTGCAGCTGGCCGTGGCCGCGCTCCAGATCGTTCAGCAGGTTGTTCAGGCCCTTGAGCAGGTTGTCGCCGCCCGACTCGACCGTGGTGCGCAGGACCTCGGGGTTGGTCAGCAGGAAGTTCGACGGCGCCATGGCGTCGACGAACTGCCGCGTATAGAAGTCGACCTTCTTGGCGGTCTTGTCGTCCAGCCCTTCGACGGACTTGACGTTCGACTGCATCCAGCGCGCCGCGAGCAGATAGGACTGCTTGATGAAGTCGAACACGAAGTTCTCGTTCCAGGCGGCGTCCTTGAAGCGGCGGTCGTCCTTGTTGGGCTCGATCACCGGCTCGGTGGGCTCGCCCATCATGCGCCGGGTCGCGGTCTGCCACAGCGACAGATAATCGCTCCACAGCGACATCTGGGCCTGCACCAGGCGCATGGGGTCGGCCATCATGCGCGTCGCCATCTCGAAGAAGGCCGAGCCGACATTGAGCGGATCGGCCATGCCGAGGCCGGGATCGGCGCCGTTCTGGCGGGACAGGAATTCGGTCACCATGCGGTGGCTCTGCTCGGCGACGCGGCTCATCGCCTTTGACCACTCGACGGCGTCGGGGAGCTTGATCTGCTGGCCGCTCTGCTCGGTCATGTAGGCTCCTGACTCGGCGCTGCCGAAAGGCGGCCGATTCTGCCCCTTTCGGTGCTGTCGGGGTTGTATTGCGATCGACCGGGGGAGACAAGCGCAAGGGTTGCCGATGATGGCGCTGGCGCTTGACGGGCTGCGGGCGCCGTGCCACCCCAGGGCCGGTGGGTGCTGCGGCGATGCGGGGGATGATGGGCGGGGGAACGCGGCGCGGCAGGCGTCCGATGCGGCAGGCTGGCTTGGGGGCCGGGCTGGCGGCTGCGCTGCTGCTGGGCGGCTGCGCCTCGCTCGACCGGATGAACCCGGCCAACTGGTTCGACACTGGCGAGATGTCACAGCCGGTTCCGGGTGCCGACCAGCCCTATCCCAACCTGGCGACGGTGCCCGGCCGGCCGGCCCGGCCGGCGGCGGCGGAGCGCCAGCGCGACGTCCAGGGGCTGCTGGCCGACCGCGCCGCGGCCGAGTACACCGACGCCCCGGTACCCGCCGGGCTCGCCGCCGGCATCGTCAAGGCGCCGACCGGCGAGCGCCCGGCCGCCGACACGCCGCTGG
>CAZEFK010000181.1:0-14978 GCA_964511405.1 uncultured Comamonadaceae bacterium
GCCGCACGCGCGGCGGCCACCACCCGGTGACCCCGTGGGGCAAGCCGACGCTCGGCTACAAGACACGTCACAACAAGGCGACGGACAAGATGATCATCCGCCGCCGCAACGCGAAGTAACGGAGGCACCAGGTGGCGCGCTCGACATGGAAGGGCCCGTTCGTCGACGGGTACCTCCTCAAGAAGGCAGAGAAGGCCCGGGGCTCCGGCCGCAACGAGATCATCAAGATCTGGTCGCGCCGCTCCACGATCCTGCCGCAGTTCGTCGGTCTGACGTTCGGCGTCCACAACGGCCAGAAGTTCATTCCGGTCGTCGTGAACGAGAACATGATCGGCCACAAGTTCGGCGAATTCTCGCCGACCCGGACCTTCCACGGCCATGCGGCCGACAAGAAGGCGAAGAGGAAGTAGCGATGTCCAAGTCGCCCAATCCCCGCCGGCTGGCCGAGACCGAAGCCCAGGCCGTGCTGCGCAACCTCCGGATCAGCCCGCAGAAGCTGAACCTGGTGGCGCAGCTGATCCGTGGCAAGAAGGCCCAGGCGGCGCTGGCCGAGCTCACCTTCTCGACCCGGCGCATCGCCAAGTACGTCAGGAAGGTGCTGCAGTCGGCGATCGCCAACGCCGAGAACAACCACCAGCTCGACGTCGACCGCCTGTACGTCAAGGAGGCCTTCGTCGGCAGCTCGATCTCGATGAAGCGCTTCCACGCCCGCGCCCGTGGCCGCGGCGTGCGGGTCGAGAAGCCTTTCAGCCATTTGACGGTGATCGTGCGCGAGCGCGAGGAGACGGCATAACCATGGGTCAGAAGGTCAACCCGATCGGGCTCAGGCTCGGCATCAACCGGACCTGGGACTCGCGCTGGTACGCCAACCGCGACTATGCGGGGCTGCTGCATGAGGACCTGAAGCTGCGCAAGTTCCTGATGGAGCGGCTCAGCCAGGCCGGGATCAGCCGTGTGGTGATCGAGCGGCCGGCCAAGCGGGCGCGCGTCACGATCCACACCGCCCGGCCCGGCGTGGTGATCGGCAAGAAGGGCGCCGACATCGAGAAGCTGCGCCAGGAGCTGGCCAAGCGGACGGGTGGCGAGGTCAACCTCAACATCCTGGAGATCCGCAAGCCCGAGATCGACGCCAAGCTGATTGCGGAGGGCATCGCGCAGCAGCTGGAGCGCCGGGTCGCCTTCCGCCGCGCCATGAAGCGCGCGGTGCAGTCGGCCATGCGCCTGGGCGCCAACGGCATCCGGATCAATTGCTCCGGCCGCCTGGGCGGCGCCGAGATCGCGCGCATGGAGTGGTACCGCGAGGGCCGGGTGCCGCTGCACACGTTGCGGGCCGACGTCGATTTCGGCACGGCCACGGCCAAGACCACCTATGGCACCTGCGGCGTCAAGGTGTGGGTGTTCCGCGGCGAAGTGCTGGCGCATGACCCGATGGCGCAGGACAAGCGCGCCTCCGAGCAGCAGCCGGCGCGCTAGCGGCGGGCGAGAAGACAAGGACCCAAGGACATGTTGCAGCCGAAGCGCACCAAGTTCCGCAAGGCCCACAAGGGCCGCATCCATGGCGCCGCGAAGGGCGGCACCGCGCTGAATTTCGGCGCCTTCGGCTTGAAGGCGATGGAGCCGGGGCGGGTGACCGCGCGCCAGATCGAGGCCGCGCGGCGCGCCATGACGCGCCACATCAAGCGCGTCGGCCGCGTGTGGATCCGGGTGTTCCCGGACGTGCCGGTATCGACCAAGCCGGCCGAGGTCCGCATGGGCTCGGGCAAGGGCTCGCCGGAATACTGGGTGTGCCGGGTCCATCCCGGCCGGATCATGTTCGAGATCGACGGCGTGCCGAAGGACTTGGCCGAACGGGCGTTCGAGCTGGCCGCGGCCAAGCTGCCCATCGGCACCAAGTTCGTGCAGCGCCTGGGCGAAGAGGTGACGGCATGAAGATCGCCGACGTCCGTGTGAAGACCTCCGACGAGCTGAAGATCCAGCTCGAGGAGCTCAAGAAGGAACAGTTCAACCTGCGTTTCCGGCGGGCGAGCGGTCAGCTCGAGAACACCGCGCGGGTGCGCGAGGTGCGCCGCGACATCGCGCGCATCAAGACCATCCTGGCCGAGAAGGCCAAACCCGCCGCCGGCGCGGCCTGATCGGGGCCGGGGTTCGAGGAGTAGGACGATGCCAAGGCGCATCCTGCAGGGCACCGTGGTGAGCGACAAGTGCGACAAGACCGTGACGGTCCTGGTGTCGCGCCGCGTCATGCACCCGGTGTACAAGAAGTTCATCACGCGCTCGAAGAAGTACGCCGCGCACGACGCCGAGAACCGCTTCAAGGCGGGCGACGTGGTGCGCATCCGCGAGTGCGCGCCGATCTCCAAGTCGAAGCGCTGGGAAGTCGTTCTCGACGACGCGGCCTCGGCCGACGCCGGCCAAGCGGGAGCCTGATCCCATGATTCAGATGCAAACGAACCTGGACGTCGCCGATAACTCCGGTGCGCGCCGCGTTATGTGCATCAAGGTGCTGGGCGGATCGAAGCGCAAGTTCGCATCGGTCGGCGACGTCATCGTGGTGTCGGTCAAGGAAGCCATTCCGCGCGGCCGCGTGAAGAAGGGCGACGTGCACCGCGCGGTGATCGTGCGGACCTCCAAGGAGATCCGCCGCACCGACGGCAGCCTGATCCGCTTCGACACCAATGCGGCGGTTCTGATCAACAAGCAGAACGAGCCGATCGGCACCCGCATCTTCGGGCCGGTGACGCGCGAGCTGCGCACCAAGAACTTCATGAAGATCATCAGCCTGGCGCCGGAGGTGCTGTGACCATGGCGACCAAGCTCAAGGTCAAGAAGGGCGACACCGTCGTGGTCGTGACCGGCCGCGACAAGGGCAAGACCGGCGAGATCATCGAGGTGATGCCGGCCGAGAACCGGGTGAAGGTGCGCGGTGTGAACATCGTCAAGCGCCACACGCGCGCCTCGGCCACCCAGACCGGCGGCATCGTCGAGAAGGAGGCGTCGATCCACGTCTCCAACGTCGCCCATATCGACCCCAAGACCAAGCAGCCGACCCGAGTCGGCTACAAGTTCCTGGCCGACGGTCGCAAGGTGCGCTTTGCCAAGCGCTCCGGCGACGTGATCGACGCCTGAGGAGTCCCGGGCCATGGCCACCAAGTTCCAGCAGCATTATGAGTCGGTCGTCCGGCCGAAGCTGATGTCGGAGTTCAACTACAAGAACCCGATGCAAGTGCCGCGCCTGGAGAAGATTGTGATCAACATGGGCGTCGGTGAGGCGACCCAGGACTCCAAGAGGGTCGACGCGGCCCTCCAGGACCTGGCGCGCATCGCCGGCCAGCGTCCGGTCAAGACCAGGGCCAAGAAGTCGATCGCCGGCTTCAAGCTGCGCGAGAACATGGCGATCGGCGTCAAGGTCACGCTGCGCAAGCACATCATGTTCGAGTTCCTGGATCGGCTGATCACGATCGCGCTGCCGCGCGTGCGCGACTTCCGCGGGGTCAATCCGAAGAGCTTCGACGGCCGCGGCAACTATGCCCTGGGTCTGAAGGAGCAGCTGGTGTTCCCGGAGATCGACTACGACAAGGTCGACCAGGTTCGCGGCATGGACATCGTGATCGTGACCACAGCGACGACCGACGACGAGGCGCGGGCCCTGCTCAAGGGGTTCCAGATGCCGTTCGCGTCCTGAACCCGGGAAAAGGTAGCAGACCATGGCCAAAGTCAGTTCGGTCGAGAAGAACAAGCGCCGCACCCGGCTGGTCAAGAGCCAGGCGCCCAAGCGCGCGCGGCTCAAGGCGATCGCCGACAATGAGAGCCTGCAGCCGGAGGAGCGCTTCCAGGCGCGGCTCAAGCTGGCGGAGCTGCCGCGCAACGGCAGCGCCACCCGCATTCGCAACCGTTGCGAGCTGACGGGGCGCCCCCGCGGCTTCTATCGCAAGTTCAAGCTGTCGCGCATCGCGCTGCGCGAGCTGGCCTCGTCCGGGATGATCCCGGGCATGGTCAAGTCGAGCTGGTAAGGAGGATCTGGATATGGCGATGAGCGATCCCCTCGGGGATATGCTGACGCGCATCCGCAACGCGCAACGGGCCCGCATGTCGGTGGTGTCGTCCCCGGCGTCGTCGCTGCGCACCAACGTGCTCGAAGTGCTCCGGCGCGAGGGCTACATCCGCGGGTACAGCGAAAGCCAGATGCGCGCCGGCGTGCATGAGCTGCGCATCGAGCTCAAGTACCACGAGGGCGAGCCGGTCATTAAGGAGATCAAGCGGGTCTCCAAGCCGGGCCGGCGCGTCTATTCGAAGATCAAGGATCTGCCGCGGGTCTATAACGGCCTCGGCATCGCGATCCTGTCGACGCCCCAGGGCGTCATGTCGGACAGCGAAGCCCGCGCCGCCAATGTCGGCGGCGAGGTGCTGTGCCGCGTGTTCTAAGGCGGAGGATCGAACCATGAGCCGAGTCGGCAAGCATCCGGTGCCGATCCCCGCCGGCGTCGAAGTGGCGATCGCGGGTGGCACCCTGACGGCCAAGGGCAAGCTCGGGGCGTTGGCCCTGCCGCTGTCCGACCGCATCGAAGCCAAGGTCGAGAGCGGCCAGGTGGTGGTCACTCCGCGCTCGGCCGACAAGGCCGCGCGCATGCAGTGGGGCACCACCCGGGCCCTGGTCAACAACATGGTGAAGGGCGTATCGGCCGGCTTCACCCGCAAGCTCGAGATCAACGGCGTGGGTTACCGCGCCGCGGTCGCGGGCCAGGAGCTGACGCTGCAGCTCGGCTACAGCCACGACATCAAGTATGTCGTGCCCGAGGGCGTGAAGGTGGTGGCGGAGAAGCCGACGCTGCTGGCCGTCAGCGGCGCCGACCGCCAGAAGGTCGGCCAAGTGGCGGCCGAGATCCGCGCGTTCCGTGGCCCCGAGCCCTACAAGGGCAAGGGCGTCAAGTACGAGGACGAGGTGATCGTCCGCAAGGAAGGCAAGAAGAAGTAGGCCCGCCATGCTCAATTCCAAGGAACTGTTCGCGCGGCGCCAGATGCGCACGCGGACCCGGATCGCGAAGAACAGCGGCGGGCGTCCGCGCCTGTCGGTGTTCCGTTCGAGCAAGAACATCTACGCCCAGGTCATCGACGACCGCAGCGGCGTGACCGTGGCGGCCGCCTCGACCCTGGACAAGGGCTTGCGCGGCTCGCTCAAGACCGGCGCCGATGCCGACGCCGCCGTCGCGGTCGGCAAGCTGATCGCCGAGCGCGCCCTGGCCGCCGGCATCAAGCAGGTGGTCTTCGACCGCGGCGGCTACATCTATCACGGCCGGATCAAGGCGCTGGCGGATGCCGCGCGCGAGGGCGGGCTGGACTTCTAAGCGGCGGCGGCCGAGCGAATCAGGGGAAGACGGAATATGGCACGGGAAGAACGGGGCGGCCGCGATCGCGGCGATCGCCAGGGCCGCGACCGGGACGACAGCGAGTTTGTCGAGAAGCTGGTCGGAATCAACCGCGTCGCCAAGGTGGTCAAGGGCGGCCGGCGCTTCGGCTTCGCGGCGATCGTCGTGGTCGGCGATGGCAAAGGCCGGGTCGGCTACGGCTCGGGCAAGGCGCGCGAGGTGCCCGAGGCCATCCGCAAGGCGACCGAAAGCGCCAAGCGCGGCATGGTCCGCGTGCCGCTGCGCGAGGGCCGCACACTCCATCATGACATCCAGGGCCATTATGGCGCTGGGCGCGTGGTGCTGCGCAGCGCCCCGGCCGGCACCGGCATCATCGCCGGCGGCCCGATGCGCGCGATCTTCGAGGCGCTGGGGGTGCAGGACGTGGTTGCCAAGTCGGTCGGCACGTCGAACCCGCACAACATGATCAAGGCAGCCTTCGCCGCCCTCGGCGGCGTGGTCAGCCCGCGCTCGGTGGCGGTGCGCCGCGGCCGCAAGGTCAGCGACATCCTCGGCCGTCGCGACGGCGATCAGGCCGCGGTTCGGGGAGAGGCGTAATGGCCGAAGCCAAGAAGACGCTGCGCGTCACCCAGATCGGCAGCCCGATCGGCCGCCAGGGCTATCAGCGCTTGACGCTGATCGGCCTGGGGCTCAACAAGCTGCACCGCACCCGCGAGCTCGAGGACACACCCTCGGTGCGCGGGATGATCACCAAGGTGCGTCATCTGGTAAAGGTCGACGAGCCGGCCTGACCGGCCGCTCATCGGCTTGAAGGGGCGGCCGGCCCGGCCGGCCACCCTTGGGGGACCCGTCATGAAGCTCAATGAAATCCGCGACAACCCGGGGGCGCGCCGGGAGAAGATCCGCGTCGGCCGCGGCATCGGCTCGGGCAAGGGCAAGACCTCGGGCAAGGGCGTGAAGGGCCAGAAGGCGCGCACCGGCGTGGCGATCAAGGGGTTCGAGGGCGGCCAGATGCCCCTGCACCGCCGCCTGCCCAAGCGCGGCTTCAAGAACCCGTTCCGCGTCGCCTACCAGGTCGTCAATATCGGCCGCCTGCAACAGGCGATCGAGGCCAAGCGTTTGGATCCGGCCGCGACGATCGACGCGGCGGCGCTGGTCGCCGCGGGCCTGGTCCGCGGCGGCGCGCCAATTCGCCTGTTGGCCAAGGGCGACCTGACCACCAAGGTGGCGGTCGACGTGGCCGCGGCCTCGGCGGCCGCGGTGGCCGCGGTCGAGAAGGCCGGCGGATCGGTGACCGTAGCGGCGAAGCCGGCGGCCGAGTAGGCTCGGTCCGCCGCTAGCCGCCAGAGGTATCCAGTTCATGGCTTCTGCCGCCGAACAGCTTGCCGCCAACCTTAACCTGGGCGCGTTCGCCAAGGCGACGGAGCTCAAGAAGCGCCTGTGGTTCACCCTGGGCGCCCTGGTGTTCTATCGCCTCGGCACCTACATCCCGCTGCCCGGCATCGACCCGGCGGTGCTGAGCGACATCTTCCACCAGAACTCCGGCGGCATCCTCGGCATGTTCGACATGCTGGCGGGCGGGGCGCTGGGGCGGATGACCATCTTCGCCCTCAACATCATGCCGTACATCTCGGCTTCGATCATCATCCAGCTGCTATCGGCAGTGAGCCCGAAGCTGGAGGCGATCAAGAAGGAGGGCGAGGCCGGCCGCAAGGTCCTGAACCAGTACACCCGCTACCTGACACTGGTGCTGGCCGCGTTCCAGGCCTACGGCATCGCCGTCGGCCTCGAGGGCTTCCACGGCAGTCAGGGTTCGGCCGTGGTCGACCCTGGTCTGTTCTTCCGCGCGACCACGGTGATCTCGCTGGTCGGCGGGACCATGTTCCTGATGTGGCTGGGCGAGCAGATAACTGCCCGCGGCGTCGGCAACGGTATCTCCCTGATCATCTTCTCGGGCATCGTCGCCAATCTGCCGACCGCCCTCATCAGCATGCTGGAGCTCGGCCGGACCGGGGCGATCTCGCCGCTGCTGCTGATCCTGATGGTGGTGGTGGTGGCCGCGGTGGTGGCGTTCATCGTGTTCATGGAGCGCGCCCAGCGTCGGCTCCTGGTGCAGTATCCGAAGCGCCAGGTCGGCAACCGGATGTTCGGCGGCGACAGCTCGCACTTGCCGCTGAAGATCAACACCTCGGGCGTGATCCCGCCGATCTTCGCCAGCTCGCTGCTGCTGCTGCCGGCGACCGTGGCCAGCCTGGCCGGCCAGTCGGCCGACCGCCCGGCCTGGCTCGGCTGGCTGTCGGCGAACCTGGCGCATGGCCAGTCGCTGTACCTGGTGCTGTATGTCGCGCTGATCGCCTTCTTCTCGTTCTTCTACACCGCGATCGTGTTCAATCCCGAAGAGACGGCGGACAATCTGAAGAAGTATGGCGGCTTCCTGCCTGGCTACCGTCCTGGCAAGAACACGGCCGACCACCTGGATTACGTGTTGACCCGGCTGACCGTGCTGGGCGCCGCCTATCTGGCGGTGATCTGCGCCTTTCCGGAAATCCTGATCGCCCAGTATTCGGTGCCGTTCTATTTCGGCGGGACCAGTCTGCTGATCGTGGTGACCGTCACCATGGACACGGTCGCGCAGATCCATTCCCATCTGCTGGCCCATCAATATGAAGGGCTGATCAAGAAGGCCAAACTCCGCGGGAGACGGGGATGAACATCATCCTGCTTGGCCCGCCCGGGGCCGGCAAGGGGACCCAAGCCAAGCGCCTGCAGGATCGCTATGGGCCGATCCAGCTGTCCACCGGCGACATGCTGCGCACCGAGGTCGCCTCCGGCTCGGATATCGGCCGGGAGGCCAAGGCGATCATGGATCGCGGCGAACTGGTGCCCGATTCGGTTCTGATCGCGATGATCGCCAGCCGCATCGACCAGCCCGACTGCGGCGCCGGCTTCATCCTGGACGGCTTCCCCCGCACCGTGGTCCAGGCCGAGGCGCTGGACGAGGTGCTGGCGACCAAGCGGATGGGCCTGGACGCGGTGGTCGAGATGGCTATCGACGAGGATGCGCTGGTCTCCCGCATCACCGGCCGGTTCAGCTGCGCGACCTGCGGCACCGGCTATCATGACTTGTTCAAGCCGACCCGCATGCCCGGTGTCTGTGACCTGTGCGGCAGCCGCGACCTGACCCGGCGCACCGATGACACGGTGTCGACCGTGACCCGGCGCCTGAAGGCCTATCGCGAGCTGACCGAGCCGATCCTGCCCTATTACCGGGCCAAGGGCATGCTGCGCACCGTCGACGGCATGGCCGAGATCGACGAGGTCACGAAGCAGATCGAGACCGTGCTGGCAGACGTGTTGCCGCAGGATGCTGGGGTGACGGAGCGGAACGCTTGACGTTCGACTGGGGGTCCCTATAATTTTCGCCCTTGCCGTTGGTGTGTGAGCACCGACGTGGCGGCGCTTACGCGTGGGATCGTGGCGCCTTGGATGATCGGGAGAGAATGGCGTGGCGCGCATTGCAGGCGTGAACATTCCGACGCAGAAGCGCGTCGAGATCGGGCTGACCTATATCTTTGGCATCGGCCCCGCGAAGGCGTCGGAGATCTGCGGCAAGCTGGGGATTCCCACGGCGCGCCGGGTGAATCAGCTGACCGATGACGAGGTGCTGCGCATCCGTGAGCTGATCGACCGCGAATATCGGGTCGAGGGCGACCTGCGCCGCGAAGTGGCGATGAACATCAAGCGGCTGATGGACCTGGGCTGCTATCGCGGTCTGCGGCACCGCAAGGGCCTGCCGGTCCATGGCCAGCGCACCCATACCAACGCCCGGACCCGCAAGGGCAAGGCGAAGCCGATCGCCGGCAAGAAGAAGTAAGCGGCCGTCCGGCCCCCATCCGAAGAAGGACCAGTTATGGCGAAGCCTGCAGGGACGCGCATCCGGCGCCGCGAACGCAAGAACATCACGTCGGGCGTGGCGCATGTGAACGCGTCGTTCAACAACACCATGGTCACGATCACCGACGCCCAGGGCAACGTGATCGCGTGGTCGTCCTCGGGCACCAAGGGCTTCAAGGGCAGCCGCAAGTCGACCCCGTATGCCGCCCAGGTGGCCGCGGAGGATGCCGGCCGCAAGGCCCAGGAGCACGGCATGCGCACCCTCGACATCGAGGTCAAGGGCCCGGGGGCCGGCCGTGAGTCGGCGCTGCGGGCACTGCAGGCGGTGGGCTTCGCCATCACGTCGATCCGCGATGTGACCGCGATCCCGCACAATGGCTGCCGGCCGCCCAAGCGCCGCCGCGTCTGAGCGCCCGGCGCCTGGTCCAGGCGCCCCTTATTCGGCCACGGCCCCTGCGCATATCGGCGCGGGGGCCGTGGCGTTGCGACCCTCCCGCCACTTCAGGGATTTCCGTCCGTGATACAGAAGAACTGGCAGGCCCTGATCAAGCCGAACAAGCTGACCGTCGAACCCGGTCACGACCCCAACAGCGCCGCGACCGTGGTCGCCGAGCCGCTGGAGCGCGGCTTCGGCCTGACCCTGGGCAACGCCTTGCGCCGGATCCTGCTGTCGTCGCTGCAGGGTGCGGCGGTGACCTCGATCCAGATCGAGGGCGTGCTGCACGAGTTCTCGTCGATCCCGGGCGTGCGCGAGGACGTGACCGACATCGTCCTCAACGTCAAGGCCATGGGCCTGCGCATGCATGGCGACGGGCCGAAGAAGATCCGCCTGCGCGCGACCGGTCCCTGCGAGGTCACGGCCGGCATGATCGAGACCGGCCCCGACATCGAAGTGATGAATCCCCGCCTGGTGCTGTGCACCCTGGACCAGGGTGCCAAGATCGTCATGGAGATGACGGTCGAGAGCGGCAAGGGCTATGTCGCCGCCTCGCAGAACCGCGCCGAGGACGCGCCGATCGGCCTGATCCCGGTCGACGCGCTGTTCTCGCCGGTGCGCAAGGTCGCCTTCAAGGTCGAGAACACCCGCGTCGGCCAGGTCACCGACTATGACAAGCTGACCATGCGGGTCGAGACCAACGGCGCCGTGGCGCCCGACGACGCCGTGGCCCTGGCCGCGCGCATCCTGCAGGACCAGCTGCAGCTGTTCATCAATTTCGACGAGCCGCAGCACGCCTCCGAGGAGGACCGCGCCAGCGACCTGCCGTTCAACAAGAACCTGCTGCGCAAGGTCGACGAGCTGGAGCTGTCGGTGCGCTCGGCGAACTGCCTGAAGAACGACAACATCGTCTATATCGGCGACCTCGTTCAGAAGAGCGAGGCCGAGATGCTGCGGACGCCCAACTTCGGCCGCAAGTCCTTGAACGAGATCAAGGAAGTGCTGGCACAGATGGGCCTGCAGCTGGGCATGGAAATCCCGGGCTGGCCGCCCGAGAACATCGAAGACCTGGCCAAGCGGCTGGAAGAGCCGTACTGAGCGCCGAGCGAGCAGGAGACCAATCCAATGCGTCACGGAGTGAGCGGCCGCAAGCTCAACCGCACGTCCAGCCACCGGCGCGCCATGTTCGACAACATGTGCGTGGCGCTGCTGAAGCATGAGCAGATCACCACCACCCTGCCGAAGGCCAAGGACCTGCGTCCGATCGTCGAGCGGCTGATTACCCTGGGCAAGCGCGGCGGCCTGCACGCCCGGCGCCAGGCCTGGGCGGTGCTGCGCGACGACACGATCACCGCCAAGCTGTTCGACAGCCTGGCCGCCCGCTACAAGGATCGCGCCGGCGGCTACACCCGCGTGCTGAAGGCTGGTTTCCGCTATGGCGATGCCGCCTCGATGGCGGTGATCGAGCTGGTCGACCGCGACCCGGCCGCCAAGGGCCAGGACAGCGGTCCGGTCGAGGTCGCCGAGGAAGCGGCGGCCTGACCGAGGCAGCCGCATAGATAGCGGGACGAGGGCGGCGAAAGCCGCCCTCTTGCTTTCTGGGGACGCGGGACGGTTACGACCGCGGCTGCGCGGCGACGGTACCGGCGCTGCGGGTGGGCAACCGGTCGAGCCGGTCGAGCAGTGTGGCCTCGGTCAGGATCTGCGGCAGCACCTCCGGCGGCGCCGTCGGATCGGCCGGGTACAGCACGTAAAGCGGCACGCCGCTGCGGCCGAAGCTCGCGAGCCACTGGGTGATCGCGGGATCCTGGCGGGTCCAGTCGGCCTTGAGATAGGCCACGCCATGCCGGCTGAGCGCGGCGGCGACGCTGCTGCGCTCCAGCACGACGCGCTCGTTGACCAGGCAGGTGATGCACCAGGCGGCCGTGGCGTTGATCAGCACCGGGCGTCCGTCGGCGCGGGCGGCGGCCAGCCGCTCCGGCGTGAAGCGCTCGGCCGTGTCGGCAGCCGGGACCCCGCTGACCGGAACCAGGATGGCCAGGGTCACCGCGGCGGCGGCGGCCAGACCGCTCGCGGCGCCGGCCAGCCGGCCGCGCAGGCCCGAGGCCCAGGCAGCGAACCCGACCAGCACGATGCCGGCCAGCGCCGCCGCCACGGCGCCGGGGCCGGCCTCCTGGGCCAGCACCCAGACCAGCCAGGCCGCGGTCGCGTACATCGGGAATGCCAGGACCTGCTTCAGCCGGACCATCCACGGGCCGGGGCGCGGCAGCCGGCGAGCGAGCGCCGGCACCAGGCCCAGCAGCGTCATCGGCAGGGCCATGCCCAGGCCGAGCGCCAGGAACACCGCCAGCGCCGTCGCCGGCGGCTGCGTGACGGCGAAGCCCAGGGCGGCGCCCATGAAGGGCGCGCTGCACGGTGTCGCCACCGCCGTCGCCAAGGCCCCGGTGGCGGCCGCGCCGACCAGGCCGGGCCGGCCGGCGACTGTGCCGCCGAATCCCATCAGGGCCGAGACGGCACCGCCACCCAGCTCGACCGCGCCCGACAGCATCAGGCCGATGCCGACCATGACCAACGCCAGCACGGCGACGAAGCCGGGCGCCTGCAGCTGGAAGCCCCAGCCCAACTCGGCGCCGCCGGCGCGCAGCGCCAGCAGCAGCCCGGCCAGGGCGGCGAAGCTCGCCAGCACGCCGGCGCCGTAGGCCAACGCTTCGCCGCGCCGCTGGCGCACGGTTTCTGCCGCCAGCGACAGGGCCTTGAGGCTCAGGACCGGGAACACGCATGGCATCAGGTTCAGCAGGATGCCGCCCAGCAGCGCCAGCCCGACCGCTTCGACCAGCCCGAAATCGGGAGCGGCCGGCGCGGCGATCGCCGGCGCTGCCACGCTGAAGGCGTCGGTCCCGCTGCCCGAGGTCACCAGCAGCACGCCGCCGACGGTCGCCGGCAGCTGCAGCCGGCCGCGCGCCAGCGCCAGGGTCAGCCCGTCGGCGCCGACCGTGAGGGACTGTGGCGCGGCATCGTCGATAGCGCCGGCGTCGTAGGGCAGGAAGTGGGCCTCGGTCGGCGCGGCTCCGGCCGGCAGCGCCGCGTGCAGGGTCAGCCGCTTCCCGGACGCCATCGCCGACACCGGAAAGCGTGCCGGCATGGGCAACTGGGCACGTGCCGCCGCGATCGGACCGACCCCCTCCGGGTCATCGGCGGCTTGGGCCGCCACCGGCAGGGTCAGGGCGACGTCGGCGTCGCCCGGGATGCAGATGTCCTTGCAGGCGAGCCAGCCGGCATGGGCGGCCAGGGTCACCGCCTCGCCCGGCTTGGCCGAGGCCGGCACCGACACGGTCACCGGCAGCACCACGGTGCCCTCGTAGCCGTAATTGACCAGCGGCGCCGAAACCAGGCGCTGGGGCACCGGCCACTGGATGTCGCCCGCCGAATAGCCGGCCGGCAGCGCCCAATCCAGGGTGGTCGGCAAGCCGCCCTCGCCGGGGTTGCGCCAATAGGAATGCCAACCCGGCCTGACCGTCAGGCGTAGCGCCAGCTGGGCGGCTTGGCCGGGCACTAGCGCGGTGCGGGCGGCGATCAGCTCGGCGGTGCCGGTGTCCGTGGCGACGGGCGCCGCAGCCGCGGGCAGCGCTGCGGCTACCGTTAGGATCATCGCCAGCAGGGTGCCACGCACGGTCAGCCTCTCGTTTCTGCGCTGTCCCCGGGGTTCGTCGGGAGTCCCGCGGCCGTTACCTTACGCCTTGCCGGCCAGCGCTTCGACCGCCTGGTCCAGCGGCACGGTGACCTGGGTGCCGGCGTCCATGTCCTTGATCACCACGGTGCCGGCGGCTTGCTCATCGGGACCGCACAGGATGGCGTAGCGGGCGCGCCGCTCGCTGGCCGCCTTCAGCTGCTGGCGCATGCCGCCGCCGACCAGGTCGAGCTCGGCCGAGACCCCGGCGGCGCGCAGGCGGCCGGCCAGGGCCAGCGCCGCCGACTGGGCGGCCTGGTCCCAGACGGTGACATAGGCGGTCGGGCCGATCGGCTCGGGGGCGCCGCCTTCCTGCAGCAGCATCAGGATGCGCTCGATGCCCAGCGAGCCGCCGCACACCGGTTCGGGCTTGGCGCCGAACAGGCCGGTCAGGCCGTCATAGCGGCCGCCACCGGCGATCGAACCGCCGAAGCCCTCGGCGACAAATTCGAAGATCGCGCCGGTATAGTAGTCGAGCCCGCGCGCCAGCAGGGGGTCGAAGGCGATGCCGGCGCCCTCGGCCAGCGCGGGTGCGACGCCGGCGACGATGGCGTCGACCTCGGCCAGGCCTTCGGCCCCGACGGGGCTGGCGGCCAGCCGCGCGCGCAGGTGGCTGATGTCGCCGGCCGTGAGTTCGCGCGCCAGGGTGGCTGCGGCATCGGCCGCAAGCCCAGCGGCCTCCAATTCGGCCGGAAGCGCCTCGGGCCCGATCTTGTCCAGCTTGTCCAGCGCAATCACCACTTTGCCCTGGATCGCCTCGGCCACGCCATAAACCTCCATCAGGCCCTTCAGCACCTTGCGGCTGTTGAGCTTGATCCGGAATGCGCCGAGCCCGACCGCCGTGGCCGCGGCGGCCAGCGCCAGCAGCACTTCGACGTCGGCGAGGGTCGAGGGCGAGCCCACGATGTCGACGTCGCATTGGTAGAACTCGCGGAAACGGCCGCGCCCGGGCCGGTCGGCGCGCCACACCGGGCCCATCTGGTACCGCTTGAAGATGCGCGGCAGGAGGTGCCGGTTGCCGGCGATCACGCGCATGGTCGGCACGGTCAGGTCGTAGCGCAGGGCGAAGTCGACCTCGCCGGTCTTGGCCTGCTCGCCGCGTTTGAGGATCTTGAAGATCAGCTTCTCGCCCTCGTCGCCGTACTTGCCGGTTAGGGTCTCGACGCGCTCGAAGGCCGGCGTGTCGAGCGGCAAGAAGCCGTGGCGCTGGAACACCTGCTCGACCGTCGCCAGCACGCGCCGGCGGACCTGCATCTCGGCCGGCAGGAAGTCGCGAGTGCCGGAGGCCGGCGCCAGGTTTGGTTTGGTCACGTTGCTCTCCCGGGAAGGGGCGGCGACTCTATGAATCTCGGAGGGCTTCGGCAAGCGCAGGGGGAAGCGTTGCCTCGCCCGGGTTGTCCGGCGATGCTGACGCATGTCCGACGCGCTGTACCATCGCCTGTTCGCGCATCCGTTGCTGGTCGAGCAGCTGATCCGCGACTTCGTGCCCGAGGCGATGGCGGTGGGGCTCGACTTCGCCGGGCTGGAGCGGATCAACCCCAAGTTCCACGATCGCCGC
>CAZEFK010000182.1:0-14953 GCA_964511405.1 uncultured Comamonadaceae bacterium
CCGAATCACAACATATTGATCCGATTCAAGACCTTTTGGGATCGGCTCTAACAGCTCCTTTCCCGCCGGCCACCACGCCGTACAGTCCAAGAGACGCCTGCCCGGCCCGGCCGTGGCCGGTGTTTTGCTGGTGCGCCAGGCATGGCGCGAAGCGCCGTGACTGGCGCTGACCGGCTTCGCTGTGGTGGCGGGCCTGGCGACTTGGAGGTGGAAGTCCTCTCGCGGGGCGGTGGTTGATCCGGTTCGGGGGACGCCTGCGCCCACCGGCGCGGGCGGCAGATGGCCCTTGGAATCCACCGCCGCGATGAGCGAGGATCCCGCGTTCGGCAGGACCCGCCGGAGGCGCCGTGGGCGTTGGCTCTGGCGCGCCGCGTCCCGGGCTGTCCGCTATTGCAGAACTGCCAGGGACTTTGGGGGCGAGATGACGTTCAGTAGACTGGAGCGCGCTGGCTTGGCGGCACCGCTGGAGGGCATGAGCGCGCTGATCTTTGACGCCAACGTCACCCATCGCCGGCTGATCGGCAAACTGCTGCGCGAGCAGGGCTGCACCAAGATCCACGAGACCGCCGACGCCAAGGATGCCGATGATCTGTTCGGCATCACGCTAGGCAATCTGGACATGGCCTTCATCAGCGCCGACCTGCCCCGGATCCCCGGCGCCGGCCTCGTCAAGATGATGCGCCTGGGCAAGACCCAGGGCGACCGCAACACCCCCTGCCTGATCTATCACCCGTTGGCCGACGACGCGCTCAAGCTGATCTGCGGCGATCTCTACGCCGGGGTGATGACCGTCCCGGTCTCGGCGCAGGACTTTCTGAACCTGGTGTTCGACACTTTCGACCTGGCCATTCCCGCCGATCGCGATGTCTCGACCGTGTCGATCAAATGGCAACCCAAGGTGGCGTTGGCCATCGGAACCCCGGCCGACGCTGTCTATGTCAACATCGCCCCGACGCAGCCGCCGGTCGAAGCCGCCAAGGCCGCGGTCGAGGCCGCCAAGGCCCTCGACAATATCGAGATGCGCCTGGCCGACGGCGTGACGGAGGACTGCACCCTGGTCCGGCCGCTGATCGACCGCACCGGCCAGCCGCTGGCGGCGGCCGGTGAGGTCGTTACCGCCGAGCAGATCGGCATTTGGGTGCGCAGCGGCAAGCTGGTGCCGTCGTCGCGCTTGTATATCCTGCCCGACAGGAACCCGGCCAAGAAATCGGTCGGGCGCTGACACCGTTTCAGCGCCGGCGCGCGCGTCGGGGCACGATGGTGAACCTCCAGGCCCGGTCCAGCGGAACGGACGATGGAACAGCATCCCCAGCCGAACGGCGAGAGCGGTACCACCCCTATGTTGCGCTTCCCGGTGACGCGGCCCGACCGGGACCTGGAGGTGCGGGAAAAAAGGTTGCCCAAAAAAAGCTTGCATCGCTGGCTGATGTTCTGTATTTGTACACGTAATTGATGGCTGGCAATCTGCCAGGACCCAACCCGCCCCGGGGCTTCCCGCGGCGGTTTTTTTGTGCCGCGTCGGCCCGGCGCCGGCTGACCCGCTTGATCGGTTGCCCGTTGCAACCCGCCGTCCCGCGGCGGGCTCTCTGGATAAGAAGGCGCGATCCAGCGCCGATCTATCCACGGGGCATTCCGGCGGTGATCGGGAGGGGCGCTCCGCCATGATCGTCGAAATGCTTGCCGCACAGCCCAAGAGACGCCCGCCCGGCCCGGCCGCGGCGGGTTTTTTGCTGCCCAAATCCCGGAGGATGCGCGCCCATGCCGACCGACCGGCCGCTTACCGCCAAGCAGCAGCGCTTCCTGGATGCGCTGGTCGCGGGCGCCACCGCCGCCGATGCCTATCGCCAGGCCTATGACTGCGGGCGCATGCGGCCGAAGACCGTGGGGGATCTCGCGCACCGCCTGACCCGCCACCCGCGGGTCGCGGCGGCGCTGGCGCAGCACCGCGACCGGCTGGACGCCGCGCGCGATGCGGCGTCGGAGCGTGCCGCCGCCCAGGCCGGCGTGACGCGCGAACGGCTGATCGCCGAGCTGGCGGCGATCGCCTTCGCCGACATCCGCCAGGTCACCACCTGGGCCGACGGCACGCTGCAGGTGCGCGACGCCGCCAGCCTGGATCCCGCCACCGCCGCCGCCATCCTGGAACTGAAGGGCGGCGCGCGCGGTGGTGCGATCAGCGTGAAGCTGCATCCCAAGCTGGGCGCCCTGCAGGCGCTGGCCAAGCTGCTCAAGCTCGACGCCGGCGGCGACGACGCCAAGCGCGGCGGCCTGAGCTTCGTCATGCGATTGGAGGAGCCATGATCGCCACCGGGCGCGAATACCGGGCGTCGCCGACGCTGTCGCGCTTCCATCGCTCCGATGCCTTCATGCGCGGCTGCCTGGGGCCGATCGGCTCGGGCAAGTCGGTGGCCTGCTGCGTCGAGTTGCTGCGCCGCGCCGTGGCCCAGGCGCCCGACGCCCAGGGCGTGCGGCGCACCCGCTGGGCCGTGCTGCGCAACACCTATGGCGAGTTGGCCGACACCACCGTGCGCACGATGCATGACTGGGTGCCGCCCGATGGCGGCGCCTTCCGCTGGCACGCCGACGACATGCGCTATCACCTGACGCCGGTGCTCACCGACGGCACGCGGCTGGACTGCGAGATCCTGTTCCGGGCCCTGGACAAGCCCAAGGACGCCAAGAAGCTGCTGAGCCTGGAGCTGACCGGCGCGTGGCTGAACGAGGCGCGCGAGATGCCGTTGGCGATCGTGCTGGGGGTGCTGGGCCGGGTCGGCCGCTTTCCGTCGGCGCGCGACGGGGGCCCCACCTGGTTCGGCGCCATCGCCGACACCAACCCGCCCGACGTCGATCATTGGTGGTACCGGCAGTTCGAGGAGCTGCGGCCGGACAACTGGGCGCTGTTCCGCCAGCCGTCGGCGCTGGCGCCCGACGCCGAGAACCTGGCCAACCTGCCGCCCGGCTACTACGCCAACCTGATGGCCGGCGCACCCGACGACTGGGTGCAGGTCTATGTGCGCGCCCAGTACGGCTTCGTGGCCGAGGGTCGGCCGGTGTTCCCGGAATTCAACGACCAGCTGCACACGGCGCGCGAGCCGCTTCGGGTGCTGCCGGAGCGGCCGCTGGCGATCGGGCTCGATTTCGGCCTGACCCCGGCGGCCCTGTTCGGCCAGCGCGACGTGGCCGGGCGCTGGCGGATCTTCCACGAGCTGATCGGCGAGGGCATCGGCATCCAGCGCTTCGCCGAGGGCCTGCGCGCCGCCATCGCCGAGCACGCGCCCGGCATCGACGGCGCCGACATCCAGCTCTGGTGCGACCCGGCCGGTGCCCAGCGCGCCGAGACCGACGAGCGGTCCTGCTTCGACATCCTGCGCGCGGAGGGCTTCTCGCCGCGCGCCGCACCGGCCCAGGACATGGTGATCCGCCGCGAGTCGGTGGCCGCACCCTTGGGCCGGCTGATCGACGGCAAGCCCGGCTTCCTGCTGTCGCCGACCTGCGCGGTCACGCGCAAGGCCCTGGCCGGTGGCTATGCCTATCGCCGGCTGCAACTGGCCGGCGAGCAGCGGTTCTCGGACAAGCCCGACAAGAACCGCTACAGCCACCCGGCCGATGCCTTGCAATACCTGCTGTCGGGCGCCGGCGAGGCGGCGGCGCTGCTGGCGCGCAAGCCCAAGGGCCGGGCGTGGGATCCGCTGGCAGCGGCGCGCGCCAAGCTCCGCGGCGGCCGGGCCAGGACCTGGATGGCGGGATGAGCGTCTTCCGCAGCCTCCGAGCCTGACGTTTTGGCCCGCCGTTTCGGCGGGCTTTTCTTTTGAGGAGTGCCCATGACTACAGACGACTTCGGCTGGAACGACCCGATCGTGGACGACGGCGCGCCGGCCAGCCCGCTGTCGACGATCCGCGCGGCCGATGTGTTGGCTGCCCCTTGGTGGCCTGCCCTTGCGGCCTCTGTGCGGCCGGCGGCCGGGTTGGCGCCGCGGAGCGCGATCTGGCAGGTCTCCGTCTCGGCGCTGCCGGGGGTCGGACGCGCCGTTGTGGATCCTGCGAGCTTCACCGCCGGTCCGGCGGACGTCGGGCAGGCCTGGTCTCAGCCGGGGCCCTTGCCGCCATCTGCCGCCGGCGATACAATCGGTAGTAGCGGCGATGGCACTGGACAGCCGTTTCCGGATCGTGATCCGGGAGCGGGCTTCGCTGTCGCGGCGGGGACCAAGAACGAGCTTGCGCCGGTGCCCGGCGGGGACGGGCCGCATACATCCTTCCGGCGCGACCCGACAACCGGAATCATTCAGCACTATGAGACCTACGAGTACAATGATCGGGCCGGTCGATACGCTCCCCTCCTGCGCTATCGCGGAGACGGCAAACCTCACTATCCGCTGAACCCGCCCTTTATTCTGGAGCAGAAGCCGGGCAAGGGGCTGGGCCGCGCCCCCGAGGTGCCCCGTCCGGCACTTCCGGGCGAGATTCCGAGGGGCAGCGGTGGGGGTGGCGGCGGCGGTGGCGGGATGCCCCCGACCTTTCAACTGCTTCACCGCCCAGGCCTTAGTCCAGAAGATGTCACGGAATAAGACGGAGGAACCGATGTCCCAAGATGAACGCCATGCCGAGCAAAGGCGCATGACGCTGTTCGGCATGCTCAAACGCCGATTCCCGATAATTGCGGAGTACGAGGCTCGCGACAAAGTGGATTGCGACGCTACCGATTACCTCTTTGCCTGTGGAAATATCGCTGGAGCGTTGCTGTATTCGATCCTGTTTGTTCCGAATTTCTGCGTCATCGACGACCGGGTGTACCTGGAAGACGGGATCGATCGCGAGAAAATCAAACTCCCGGAGGTCAGTGACGACCCAACGAGGAGCCTGGATGATCTGCAAGAGAGCTACAACTGGAGAGATCTGTACGATTACCTTGGGCGACTCGACCCCCCTCGTAGTGACGATGATGACGGCGCCGAAGGCGAGCATATGATGCTTGCCGAGTCGGTCGCGGAGGCCTGGCGCGCGCGGTTGGCCATGCTGTATCCCGACCGGAAGTTCCTGGTACGCGCGATTCCTGCCGAGGAGACGGGCTATGGGCCCGGCGTCGGATTCCGAGAATACCGGGACGAGGTCCACGCCAAGCGGGCACGGACAAGGTCGTGACGAGCCGGCCGATGGGCCGGACGCCGGCCGCTTCGCACCGGTTGTCGGGCCCGTCGGCGTGAGCCAGCATCGGCCGGGCAAGGGGCTGGGCCGCGCACCCGAGGTGCCCCGTCCGGCACTTCCGGGCGAGATTCCGAGGGGCAGCGGCGGGAGCGGTGGAGGGATCTCCCCGTCCTTCCAACTGCTTCACCGCCCAGGCCTTCATCCGGAAGACCCCACGGAATAAGACGGAGGCACCGATGTCCCAAGATGAACGCCATGCGGAACAAAGGCGGACGACGCTATTCGGCATGCTAAAACGCCGATTCCCGATAATGGTGAAGGAGGCTTGCGACATACTGGATTACGACGCTAAGGATTACCTCTTTGCCTGTGGAAATATCGCTGGAGCGTTGCTGTACTCTATCCTGTTTGTTCCGAATTTCTGCGTTATCGATGACCGGGTGTACCTGGATGATGGGATCGATCGCGAGAGGATCAAACTCCCGCAAGTCAGCGAAGACCCAACGCAGAGCCTGGACGATATGCAGGAGAACTGCAACTGGAGGGATCTGTACGATTACCTGGGACGGCTGGAAACCCGTAGTGATGACGATGACGCCGAAGGCGAGCATATGATGCTTGCCGAGTTGGTCGCGGAGGCCTGGCGCGCGCGGTTGGCCATGCTGTATCCCGACCGGAAGTTCCTGGTGCGCGCGATTCCGGCCGACGAGACAGGCTATGGTCCCGGCGTCGGATTCCGAGAATACCGGGACGAGATCCACGCCGAGCGGGCACGGAAAACGTCGTGACGAGCTGTATCGCGGAACGTCCACTTCTACTTCCCTGAGGATTAGTCGCATGAGTGCCCCGATCCTGATGCTTCCCCTGTTGATCGGCTTCCGGCCGCTGCGCCAGGACCCTCGCGAACCGTGTCGGGCGGATGCGTCCACCGGCTTCCTGGCGAGTGTCAGGATGGATCCGCGCGACGCCGATATCCCGCCTTTGCTCCAGCACCTTGAAGGGCTGCGTGACGGTCGGTTCTCCAAGCTGATCATGGTGCCCACCGCGAAGGACGGCGTGGTGGAGATGACGATCGTTCCGGATTACGACGCGTACGCCGATTGGCGGGACGGTACGGCGCGACTGACGGTGTGCCCCGCCTTCTTGGAGGACTACATCAACTTCCTGGCCCGGTACGATCCCCAGAAGGAACTCGTCGGGCTGAACTACGTCGAGGGCCACATGCCGAGTTCGGGCCCACGGACAAATGGCATGCCCTGGATGTTTTGCCTGATGATCTATGTGCCGCGGCCACCGCGACTGATCCAGCTAACCGACGAAGAGTTCGAGGCGTTCTTTCCGCCACTGCGGAGCTGAGGAGCGCGGCGCGCATCACGTCAGGCCGGCTTTGGCCCCCGCCGGCGGCGCCGGTCGTCGATGCGCACCAAGTTCGTGTTTGTGCCTTCCGGCGGTTCGGCGGCGGCTGCGATGGCGGTGCCGATGGCGCGGTCCAGATCGGCCAGCTGGTAGGGCTTGCGCAGGATGCGGAATTCGTCCGAGGCGGCCGCGGCCGACCCGCTATAGCCGGTGGCCAGCACGATCGGCAGGCGGGGCGCCCGGGCGCGCACAGCGCGCGCCAGGGCCAGCCCGTCCATGGGGCCGGCCATGATCACGTCGCTGAACAGGCAGTCGACCGGCTCGCCCCGCTCCAGCGTCGCGATCGCGGCCTCGGGGCCCGCGGCCAGCTGCGGCCGGTAGCCGAGCTGCGCCAGCATGGTCATGGTGACCTCGGCCACCTCGGGATCGTCCTCGACCACCAGGACCGCCCGGCCAGCGGGCACCGGGGCCGAGGCTTCGGCAGCCGGGCGCTCCGGGAACGCGCCGGCGCGGGGCAGGTGCAGGATGATCGTGGTGCCGCTGCCGACCTCGCTGCGGATCGTCACGGCACCGCCCGAATGGCGGGCGAACCCGTAGACCTGGCTCAGGCCCAGCCCGGTGCCCTTGTCGGGGCCCTTGGTGGTGAAGAACGGGTCGAACACCTTGGACAGAATGTCCGGCGGGATGCCGGTACCGGTGTCGGACAGGGCGAGGGCGACAAAGTCCCCGTCGAGCGGCTCGTCCGGGCTGCCGGACCCGTCGTCGGGCCGCAGCACCACGTTCTCGGCGCGGATCACCAGCTCGCCGCCGTCGGGCATGGCGTCGCGGGCGTTGACCGCCAGATTCAGGAGCGCCAGGTCCAGCTCGCCGGCGTCGACCTGGACCGGCCAGCTGTCGGCGGGGATGTCCAGCACCAGGCGCACGGTCGGGCCGACGGCGTTGCCCAGCATGTCGACCATGTCCTGGACATGGGCCCCCAAGTCGACCGCAACAGGGTCGAGCGGCTGCCGGCGCGCGAAGGTCAAGAGCTGCCGGGTCAGGCCGGCGGCGCGGCCGGCCGCCTGCTCGATGGCGCCGATCGAGCGCCGCGCCTTCGGCACGCCCTCGGCCCAGGGCGCCAGCAGCTCCAGATGGCCGCCGATCACGGTCAGCAAGTTGTTGAAGTCGTGGGCCACGCCGCCGGTCAGCTGGCCCAGCGCCTCCATCTTCTGGGCCTGGGCCAGGCGTTGCTGGGTGCGGTGCAGCTCGGCCTCGGCCTCGCGCCGTTCGGTGATGTCGCGGGTGATCTTGGCGAAGCCGATCAGCTGGCCGGCCTCGTCGCGGATGGCGTCGACCACCACGCTGGCCCAGACCAGCTGGCCGTCCTTGCGGACGCGCCAGCCCTCGGACTCGAACCGGCCCTCCTCGCGGGCCCGCTGCAGGCTCATGGCCGGCCGTCCGGCGGCGCGATCGCTGGCGGTGTAGAACTTCGAGACGTGCTGGCCGATGATCTCGTCGGGCGTATAGCCCTTGATCCGCTGCGCGCCCGAATTCCAGCTGACGACCACGCCGTTGGGGTCGAGCATGATCAGGGCGTGGTCGCTCAGGCCCTCGATCAGCAGCCTGAGCTGCCGTTCGCTGGCGGCCAGCGCGGCCTGGGCGGCCCGGCGCTCGCTGGTGTCACGGGTGATCTTGGCGAAGCCGACCAGGGTGCCGGTCTCGTCGCGGATGGCGTCGAGCACGGCCAGGGCCCAGAACCGGCTGCCGTCCTTGCGCATCCGCCAGCCTTCGGATTCATGGCGCCCGGTGCGCGCGGCCTCGGCCAGCGCGCGGGCCGGGAGCCCACGGGTGCGGTCCTCGGGCGTGTAGAACAGGCTGAAATGGCGGCCGATGATGTCGTCGGCGGCATAGCCCTTGAGCCGTTCGGCGCCTTGGTTCCAACTGGTGACGACGCCGCTCGGGTCCAGCATGAACAGGGCATAGTCGGTGACGCCGTCGACCAGCAGCCGGAACTGGGCGTCACGGGTGGCTTGAGCGGCGCGGTCGTCGAGTCGCCGGCTGCAATCGGTGACGACGCAGGCGAAGCCGGCGTCGCGGCCGGCCTCCTCCGCCAGCCGCGTCAGCGTGATCGCGGCCTGGAACCGGCTGCCGTCGCGGCGCACGGCCTCGGCGTCGGTGCGGGCGCCGCCGGCTAGGCGCGCGCTGGCGAGCAGCTGATGCACGAAGCTTCGCCGATCGTCGCCGTCGCTGAACAGCAGCGCCAGCGACTGCCCCAAGACATCGGGCGCGCCATGGCCGGTCAGCCGTTCGGCGCCGCGGTTCCAGCTGGCGATGGTGCCGCGCGGTGTCAACAGCAGCAGGGCGTGGTCGTCCAGGGCGTCGATCAGCTGCTGCAGGCGGGACGCGTCGGCGCCGCGATCGGGCATGGCCGGGGTCGAACTCACGGCCCTGCGGCTCGCGCCGGGCTGCACCCGGCGGCATGCTCCCGGCGATGATCGTGCCGGCCCCCATCCGTCATCCAATGCCCTCGCACCTGTTGAGCCCCGCGTCAGCGGCCGCGACTCGACAGCCGCCCTGAACGCTGGAACCGGCGGCCGACCCTGTAAAGGCGGCCAGAGGGGATAGCCGCGCCTATGGCATTCGGCGGGTGGCCCGCATCGCTTGACGCCGGTGGCGCCGAGCCGGAGGTTGAGCCCATGCAAGACCGCGTCCGCCTGAGCAAGTTCCTGAGCCTGGTCCTGCGGCACCAGCCCGAGCGGATCGGGTTGGCGCTTGACGCAGCGGGCTGGGCCTCGATCGACGATCTCGTCGCCCGCAGCACCGCTGCCGGCGTCGCCATCACCCGCGACATCGTCCTGGAGATCGCGACCGGTGGCGACAAGCCGCGATTCGCAATCTCCGCCGACGGGGTGTCGATCCGGGCCACGCACGGCCATTCGCACCCTGGCGTCGCGGTGCGCGACCAGCCGGCCGAGCCGCCCGAGATCCTGTATCACGGCACGGCGACGCGGTTTCTGGAGGCCATCCTGCGGGACGGCCTGCGCGCCGGCGCGCGGCATTTCGTGCATCTGAGCCCAGATCCGGACCTGGCGCGATCGGTCGGCCGGCGCCATGGCGCGCCTGTTGTGCTGACCGTGGCGGCCGGGCGGATGCATCGCGACGGGCTCGCGTTCTATTGCGCCGACGCCGCCACCTGGCTGACCGCCGCTGTCCCACGCTTGTACCTGTCGACGGCCGGTGCCATCGACTGATCGCCGGCCTGGTCCACGCGGCACAGTCGCATGGGGTGCATCGAGCGTCCGCAGACCGCGAAAAAACTCTTGCCTTTTCCCGGGATATCCGGCATAAGTACACGTAATTGAGTGGTGGCAATCCGCCACCGGCCGCGTCGGATGGATGCCGGCCGTCAGATCCGCGGTCTTCCAGGCAAGCGGAGCACTGAGCCCGCCGCTGGCTATGGCCGGACGGTGGGGTTCCGCGCGGTGCGGGACGAGACCGGTGGCGGCGACGCCACCAGATCGGGGCACGGTGCTCCGAATAGTCGGCGGCTTGGTGCCCAGAGCCGGCGCCGCGCCTCCACCCGCCGCTCACCCTCCAATACGACAGCGTGCATGACGTGAGCCGCGTGGGATGTGCCGCCCCGCGCGTCGGCCTCGTCGTGCCTGAGGATCCCGCCCATGACCATCACACCGCCCCGCAATCCGCCGGTGCCGACCGACGACGGCACGCCGCCGCCCGCCTCGCGCGACGGCAAGGGCCCGCCGCCGCTGATCGGCCGCGACGTACCCAAGCGCGTCCCGCGCCAGGACTTCGCCGTGCTGGCGCTGCAGATGGACCGCTTCACGCGGGCCAAGATCGGCCATCGCGACTGGGCGCTGACGGCCAAGACCTGCGTCGACTTCGTCGAAGGCCGGCAATGGGGCGAGGCCGACTTGGCGGCCCTGGCCGAGGCCGGACTGCCGGCGCTGACGCTCAACAAGGTCAAGCCGCTGGTCAAGCTGCTGAAGGGCTATTTCCGGTCCAACCGCTATGACATCGCCTATCTGCCGGGTGCCGATGGCGGCGGCAGCGATGAAATCGCCGAGTTGCTGACCCGCCTGTCGAAGCATCTGGACGTGGTCAACCAGTCGGGCTGGGCCGATGGCCATGTGTTCGACGACGGCATCACCGGCGGCCGCGGCTTCCTGGACAGCCGGCTCGACTTCGGCCGCACCGTGCTGGGCGAGATCAAGGAGACGGTGCTCGACCCGTTCGCGGTGTTCCTGGACCCCGAGGCCGACAGCTACGACCCCAATGACTGGGGCTGGGTGCAGACCCACAGCTGGATGAGCTGGGAGGACCTGGTCCATCTCTATGGCCAGGCCAGCGCTGCCGAGGCCGGCATGCTGCAGGAGACCGGGATCCCGGTCGGCACCGCGACCGGCGCCGAATTCTTCGACGACATCACGCCGCAGCGCTTCTTCGGCCAGACCGACCCGACGCTGACGGACCTGTCGGCCTATGGCGTCGACATGTCGATGCTGCCGCTGCAGGACCTGGTCAACCGCCAGCGCAAGCTGATCCGGGTGATCGAGTGCCAGCACCGCCAGCGCGTGTTGCAGAACCGCTTCGTCGACCTGCAGACCGGGACCTTCGTGACCATCCCCGAGCATTGGGACCGCAACCGCATCGCCCAGATCCTGGCCTGGGCCGAAGGGCAGGGCCAGGCGCTGACCGTGGACAAGGCCTGGCTGCCGCGGGTGCGGGTGACGGTCACGGCCGCCGACCGCATCGTCTTCGACGACTGGTCGATCTACCGCACCTTCACGGTGGTGCCGTTCTTCGCCGAGTTCCGGCGCGGCATCACCACCGGCCTGGTCCACGACCTGCTGGACCCCCAGCGCGAGGTCAACAAGCGCCGGTCGGCGCTGCTCCACTACGTCATGACCACCGCCAACTCGGGCTGGATGATCGAGGAGGACAGCGTCGAGGAAGACGTCAAGGAGCAGCTCAGGGCCTCGGGCGCCAAGCCCGGCGTGGTGGTCGAGTACAAGGCCGGCCGGCCCAAGCCCGAGCGCATCACGCCGATGATGCCGCCCCAGGCGCTGCGCCTGCTGGAGGAGGCCGCGACCAGCGACATCAAGGAGATCGCCGGCATCAACGACGCCGCGATGGGCCAGATGGACCGTGTACAGTCCGGCCGCGCCATCCAGGCCCGGCAGCGCCAGTCCGTGCTGGGGGCCGAGGTCTATTTCGACAACTTCGCGCGGTACCAGGAAATCAAGGGCCGCAAGCGCGTGGAGCTGATCCAGGACTTCTACACCGAGCCCCGGATCCTGCGCGTGCGCAACCCCGAGAGCGGCCAGAGCCAGGACATCCAGATCAACTGGCAGACGGCGGCCGGCGAGATCGAGAACGACGTGACCCTGGGCACCTATCTCGCCACGGTCGAGACCAGCCCGGTCAGCGACACCTTCCTCGAGGGCGTGTTCGACGATGCCATGACCCTGCGCCAGCAGGGCGTGCCGATCCCGTCCGACGTGCTGGTCGACCTGTCGACCCTGCCGGGCAAGGCCACGCTCAAGGAGCGTATCGCCCAGGCCGAGCAGGGGCAGGGGCCGGGACCGGAGGCGATGGAGCTGCAGCTCAAGGCCCAGGGCGCCCAGCTCAAGGCCGACACGGCGGCGCGGGCGGCCGCGATCCACGCCGCCGCCGGGATCGAGCGCGCCCGTATCGCCGCCGCCGCGAGCGAGACGGTGGCCGCCATCAACGCCGACGCCCAGGGCCCCGCCGGGCCGGGCCAGCCGGTGCGCCAACTGCAGGAACAGGCGGCCCAGGCGGCGCTCCAAGGCCAGCCGCCGCCCGACACCCGCGACCTGACGGCGGTCATCGGCGGCGTGATCCAAGCGCTGCAGGGACTGATCAATCCGCCGCCCAACGGTGCGGGCGGGCCGCCGGGCGCGCCGCCGCCGGGGGCGGCACCGCCGGGCGGCTGAAATCAGTCGCCGGCACCGATCCCCTATCGCGGATCGATGCGATGTCCTTGACTCTGCGCCCGGGTCGATTGAACCGTTAAACCGGTTCATACCTGCATCGTGACACGTTATGACGGATCAAAGCGCCATCTCTCGAGACTTGGGGCAGGCGCTGGCTGACGCGCGCCGGGCGAAGGGATTGAGCCAGCGCGCCGTCGCGCGCAAGGTCGGCAGGACGCAGGCGCGCGTCGCCGAACTCGAGACGAGCCTCAAATCGAGCCAACCGATCAGGGACCGGCTGTCGCTGCTGGTGGACCTTTGCGAAGCGCTCGGCGTCGTTCCCGTCCTTGTTCCGCGGTCGCGCACGCTTGACGTTCGAGCGCTGATCGGCCAGGCCGGGGCTGCACCGGTCCACGGATCCGATAACGCCACTGGCCGGTTTGACGAGCTGTTCATCGAACTCAGGGACGACGAGGACATGTAGGTGAGCCCACGGGCTGCCGTCCTCGGGCTCCATCTGGGCGACCGGACGGGAGCGTCGGTCGGGGGCGGGACCTTGACGCGCGATGCCGACGGCGCAACGGCGTTCGTCGTCTCCGAAGCATGTCTGCGCGGCAACCCTGGAAGACTATCGCTTGAAGCAAGTCACCTTGAATCACCCGTATGCGCTGTCGAACGGAGAAAATGAATGACGGGCGATGAGCGATACGTGATATTAAAGGTAATATCGTACTACCTGGCGCACAACCCGGACGTGGCGGCGGCCGGCCTCGATCCACTCATCCACTACGACCTCGACGGCTGGAAGGAAGGGTGCGATCCGTTCGCCACCTTCAGCACCACCAGCTACGATCGGGCGAACCCTGACGTCGCAGCCGCCGGCGTCAACCCGATGATCCATTATCTGGTGGCCGGGCTCAGCGAGGGGCGGAAGGCGAGTTGATGGGCCGCAGGACAGGAACGTTGACAGCCATCTCTCGTTGTCTACTTATATGCTGACAGCTGCGCTCCTATCGGGGCAGGGCCGTCTGGTTCAGTGGCATCTGCGCAATGACGACGATCGGCAGGAGGAGCGATGCCTGTATCTACGCCCCGCCCTGGATCGCATCATTGCCCGTTGCCTGCCCGGCCTACCTCCGGAGCGGCGAGGTCGCCGCGTCGAACCCCTGTCGCCTCACGCCGAGTTGATCGATTGGCTCGACCGCTTCGTGGCCGGCCAGCGCCTATACCATGGCGAGCTGATACGGATGACTCCGCAGCCCAAGGGTATCTGGGAATGGCGCCCACGCCAGACCCGGCTCTATGGCTGGTTCGAGCGGCCTTGCGTGTTCATCGCCGCCGGCGGCGCGCTCAGCTCGGTCGTACACGCGGCGGCACGCAACGGCACCACCACCGCATCGCAATACCGCAGGGGGGCTGAGCGCCTCCGCCGGCGGCTCAACCTCAGCATCGACACAAGGTCTAGTCACCATGAGCTCCTCGGAATCTCCCCGGCCGCCCCTCGTTGACCAGTATCACGCCCGCTTATTGGGTGATGTGGTGGGTGAACTTAACGAGGCCTATGAGCGCGAGCATGCCGCGGGTCGTGCCACCATTCAAAGCCTGGCTGCCGAGATGGGTGTCAATCGATCGGTCGTCTATCGCGCACTCACAGGTGGTTCAAACCTCACAATAAAGACGATCGCGCGTCTCGCATTTCTTCTTGGATCGAGAATTAGCGTGAAACAGGTTCCCCTGGCCACCCATAGCTCATCAAACTCGATGGTTATTGCGCCGGTCATTGTGAAACTCGATGTTGTTCAACCGACTACCGCGGTTACTCCCGCAATTTCTACAGTTCGAGAATTGGTATTCTCATGACTATGACCAGGAGGGCGCATTTTCTTATATGCGAAGATGTAAGGCGAGAGATTGATGGGAAATTCACGCTTGTAGGCGTTGGGTCATCACGACTAACGTTTCCGGTCATCCCTGTTGTTGTTCCGAAAATCGGATTTGTTGCGGAGATAGTCTGTCCAGTATCGGACAAGGGGCGCACACTTTCATTCTATATAAAGGATCCGAACGGCGATTTCGTGGCGAAATTCGACGATACCAAACTAGAAACTCCCATCCGCGATGAAAACGCGATAGAGATTAACGCGCGACTGGCATTCACTGGTACTATGCTGCCCATTAATCTGACGGGAAAGTATGAAGCCGAGTTCAATATAGACGGAGATATCGTGAAGGCCGGCAGGTTTACCGTGGAGACGCCACCCGACACGGACAAAGCCGTTCATGATCAGCATCGCTGATGAGCGCCCGTCCCGGATCAGCCGTGCATACCAGATAGTCGAGCAGCGCCGAGCGCCGCTTGTTGACCTCGCTCACCGACATCGCGTCACCCCTCGAAGTTATAGGCCGGCGTCGCCCCGTTCCGCCGATCGCGGAACCGGGGATCGCGATCGGGCGACATCGCCACCTGGGTAAGCGCTGTTCTGCGCCCACCTTTGGCTGGGTGGTGTGATCGGCGAGGCTGC
>CAZEFK010000183.1:0-12523 GCA_964511405.1 uncultured Comamonadaceae bacterium
TGCCGACGCGCTGGCGCTGGCCGCCCGACAGCTCGTGCGGATAGGCGTCGAGGCGGCGGGCCGGATCGGGGATGCCGACGCGGTTGAGCAATTCCAGGGCATGGGTGCGGGCGGCGCGGGCGCCGAGGCCGAGATGCCAGCGCGCGCCCTCGGCGATCTGGCGGCCGACGGTGTGGCAGGGATTGAGCGCGGTCATCGGCTCCTGGAACACCATGCCGACGCGCTTGCCGCGGACTTGGCACCAGCCGGCGTCGTCCAGCCCCAGCAGCTCGGCGCCGTCCAGGCGGATCGAGCCCGATGCGGCCGCGAGCGGGGGCAGGAGCCCGATCAGCGACAGGCCGAGCAAGGTCTTGCCCGAACCCGACTCGCCGACGATGCCCAGGGTCTTGCCGCGCGCCAGGTCCAGCGACACGCCGCGCACGACCGCGACCGGGCCGTCCGGGAGCGCGAGCGTGACCGTGAGGTCGGCGACCGACAGCATCACCGTCCCCGGCTGCGGGGGTCGAGCAGGTCGCGCAGCCCGTCGCCCAGCAGGTTGAGGCCGAGCACCGCGACCGCGATGGCGAGGCCGGCGAACAGCGCCAGCTGCGGCGCCTGGGCCAGGTAGGTCTGGGCGTCGAACAGCATCCGGCCCCAGCTCGGCGCCGGCGGCTGGATGCCGACGCCCAGGAAGCTCAGGCCGGCTTCGGCCAGCAGCGCCAGGGCGGTCTGGATCGTGGCCTGGACCACGAGCGTGCCGGCGATGTTGGGCAGCACATGTTCCAGCGTGATGCGCGCGGTCCCCTTGCCGGCCGCGCGCGCCGCCAGGATGAAGTCGCGGGTCCACACCTGCAGGGCCGCCGCGCGGCTGATCCGCGCGAACACCGGCGTGTTGAAGATGCCGATGGCCAGCACGGCGGTCGCCACGCCGGGGCCGATCAGCGCCGTCAGCATGATCGCCGACAGCACCGCCGGGAAGGCGAAGGCGACGTCGGCGGCGCGCATCACCAGCTCGTCGGTCCAGCCCCGGAGCGCCGCGGCCGCGGTGCCAAGCCCGATCCCGGCGGCGAGGCCGAGCCCGACCGCCAGCACTGCCACGCGCAACGAGTTCCAGGCGCCGACCATGATCTGCGAGGCGACGTCGCGGCCGAGCGCGTCGGTGCCCAGCCAATGGGCGGCCGACGGCCCCTGCAGCTTCTGCGGGATGGCGATGCGGGTCGGCGGCAGCGGCGTCCAGGCCAGCGACAGCAGCGCGACGGCGACCACCAGGAGGGTTAGCGCCAGTCCGATCGCCAGGCTGGGATTGCGCCGGATCAAGCTCACGCCAGCCGCTTCAGGCGCGGGTCGAGCAGGCCGTAGGCCAGGTCGACCAGGAAGTTGACCACGATCACCACCGCGGCCAGAAGCATCACCACGTCCTGGACCACGATCAGGTCGCGCTGGGCCACGGCCTGGAACGCCAGCCGGCCGAGGCCGGGCAGGGTGAACACGGTCTCGACGATGATGGCGCCCGCGATCAGGAACGAGAACTGCAGGCCCAGCACGGTCGCGACCGGGATCATGGCGTTGCGCAGCACGTGCCGGAGGAGCGTCGCGCGGCGGCTCAGGCCCTTGGCGCGGGCGGTGCGCACGAAGTCCTCGCTCATCACCTCCAGGACGGCGCCCCGGGTGACCCGGGCCAGGATCGCGGCCTGCGGCAGCGCCAGCGCCAGGGCCGGCAGCAGCAGGGCGCGCAGCGACGCCCACGGCGCGGTCCAGCCCGGGAAACCACCGGCCGAGAACCAGCCGAGCTCGACCGAGAACAGCAGGATCAGCAGCAGCCCCAGCCAGAAATTGGGCACCGCCACGCCGATCTGGGCGAAGGCCATGACGCCCCAGTCGCCCGGCCGGTTGTGCCGGGCGGCGGCGTAGACGCCCAGCGGCAGGGCGATCGCGGTCGACAGCAGGATCGCGAGCAGCGCCAGCGGCAAGGTCACGGCCAGCCGCTCGGCGATCAGCGGCCCGGCCGGCACCCGGTAGGTGTAGCTGATGCTCATGCTGCCATCGGCCAGGCTGGCCATCCAGTCCAGGTAGCGCAGCGGCGCCGGCCGGTCGAGGCCGAGGTCGCGGCGCAGCGCCGCCAGCGTGTCCGGCCGCGCCTCGGTGCCCAGCATCACCGCGGCCGGGTCGCCCGGCAGCACCTCCATCACGGTGAAGATCGCGACGGACGTGATCAGCAGCGTCACCGCCAGGGTCAGCAGCCGGCGGATCAGGAAGGCCATCGCGTCGGGTCGACGCTACGGCGCCCAGCTCACCCCGGTCATGTCCAAGGTCGGCATCGGGTAGTTCTGCCACATGCCGCGCAGATTCTTGTTCCACACGCCCAGCTTGGGAAGGATGAACAGCCAGACATTGACCGCGTCGTCGGCCAGGATGGTCTGCGCCTTCTTGTACAGCTCCAGGCGCTTGCCCTCGTCCAGGGCCTGGGCGGCGTCGGTCAGCACCTGCTTGTATTCGGGATTGTGGTAGTCGAAATAATAATCGTCGCGGGCATAGATGTTCAGGTCGCGGGGCTCGACATGAGAGATAATCGTCATGTCGTAGTCCTTGCGCTTGAAAACCTGGTCCAGCCACTGCGCGAATTCGATCTTCTCGATCGAGACTTTGACGCCCACGTCCTCCAGCATGGCCGCGACCACTTCGCCGGGCTGGCGGGCGTAGGTCGGCGGTGGCAGCCGCAGGGTGGCGCTGAAGCCGTTGGGATACCCCGCCTCGGCCAGCAGCTGGCGCGCCTTGGCCGGGTCGTAGGGATAGCGCTGGGTCAGGTCGACATAGCCGGGGTCGTTGGGCGAGTAGTGGCTGCCGATCGGCGTACCGAAGCCGGCATAGCCGCCGTCGATCACCGCCTTCTTGTCGATGGCGTAGTTGAGCGCCCGGCGGACCCGGACGTCGTTGAACGGCTTCTTGGCGTTGTTGAGGGCCAGCAGCACCTTGCCCTCGGTGTTGCCGATCACCGCCTGGAAGCGGCTATCCTTGCGCAGGTCGTCGAAGGACTGCGGTGCCGCCAGGATCGGGAAGGCGTCGACGCCGCCGGTCTTGACCGCCTCGACCTGGGCCTGCGGATCGGCGATGAAGCGATAGGTGACGTGGGTGAGCTTGACTGCGGCGGCGTTCCAGTAGTCCGGTCGCTTGACCAGTTCGATATGGTCGCCGCGCTTCCAGTCGACCAGCTTGTAAGGGCCGGTGCCGACCGGGTTGGTCTTGTTGCCCGCGGCGCTGGCGGGGGCGATCATCACCGCGTCGGGCCAAGCCATGGAATAGGCGAACTCGCCGACCGGGCGCTTGAGCGTCACCACGGCGGTCAGCGGATCCGGGGTGTCGACCTTTTCGATCGGCTCGAACAGCTGCTTCTGGGCGTTGGTCGAATCAGGCGCCGTCGCGCGCTCCAGCGAAAACTTGACGATGGCGGCATCGAACGGCGTGCCGTCGCTGAAGGTGACGCCGCGGCGCAGGTGGAAGCTATAGACCTTGCCGTCGGGCGACACGTCCCAACGCTCGGCCAACGCGGGCTGGACCGAGGCGTCGCTGGCGATCCGGGTCAGGCCCTCATAGACGTTGGCATAGGTGACGTCCCGGATCGGCGCGGCCGGGCTGGCGGTCGGGTCGAGCACCGGCGGCTCCAGGGTCATGCCGACCACGATCGAATCGGGCGGTGCGGCCAGCACCGGCGTCGCCAGCGCCGCTGCAACCAGGGCTCCCGCGGCCAAGCGTACGTTCCGGCGTGCCATGTTCGGTCCTTCCATCCCCGTTCCCTTGCCCGGGATCATTGCCCAGCCGACTCCCGTGGTAAACCCCGGCCGGGCGCTGCTACTGTCGGCGCCTCCACACCACAGGGGGAAAGCCGATGCGCACTGGAGTCTTCACCGCGGCGCTCGCCGCCGCGGCGCTGTTGGCTGGTTCGGCCATGGCCGAGACCATGCACGCCGACCTGACCGCGGCCGCGGAAGTGCCGCCCACCGCCAGCCCGGGCAAGGGCACCGCGACGGTCACCGTCGACAAGGCGACCAAGACGGTCAGCTGGACCATCGACTATTCCGGCCTGACCGGCCCCGCCACCGCGGCCCATTTCCACGGGCCGGCCGCAGCCGGGGCGAACGCCGGCGTGGCGGTGCCGATCCCGAATGCTGGCGCATCGCCGATCAAGGGCCAGGCGACGGTCACCGATGCCCAGCTGGCCGATCTGATGGCCGGCAAGGACTACATCAACATCCACACAGCCAAGAACCCGGGCGGCGAGATCCGCGGCTGGGTCAAGCCGTAGCCGGGCTTCTACCCGAAGGCGAAGCCCGAGAAGGCGTTGCCGCCGATGACGTCCTGGTAGGTGCGCCGGCCAGCGTCGTCGCCGGCGGCGCCGGCCGCCACCATCAGCGGAATCAGATGCTCCTCGCGCGGGTGGCAGGCGCGGGCGCCGGGGGCCCGGGTCCACTCGATCAGGCGGGCCCGGCGGCGCGCCGGATCCGCTGTTGCGGTTTCGTTCAGCCAGTTGTCGAAGGCCTGCGCATTACGCCCGTCGCCGTGGAAATAGGTGCGCAGGTTATGGAAGCTGCTGCCGCTGCCGACGATCAGCACGCCCTCGTCCCGTAGCGGCGCCAGGGCCTGGCCGATGGCGAGATGGCGGGCCGGGTCCAGGTCCTGTTGCAGCGACAGCATGACCACCGGGATCCGGGCCTCGGGGTCGACGATCAGCATCGGGACGAACACGCCATGGTCGAAACCACGGCTGTCGTCCGTGGCCGAGGCGATCCCGGCGTCCCGCAGCAGCGCCGTCACCTGCGCGGCCAGCGCCGGCGAGCCGGGAGCCGGATATTTGAGCTCGTAGGTATGCCGCGGGAAGCCGTAATAATCGTAGAGCATCGGTGGCGCGGCCGCGGTGCTGACGGTCGGCACGGCCGCTTCCCAATGCGCCGACGCCATCAGGATGGCGCGCGGCCGGGCCGGCAGCCCGGCCAGCAGGCCCTCGAAATAGGCCCGCAGGCGATCGAAGGCATGCGGTCCGAGCGGCGGCGGGAAGGTCATCCAGAAGCACGGGCCGCCGCCGTGGGTGATGTACAGGGTCGGCTGGCGAACGGCAGGGGACATCGGCGTCATCCTTCGGGCAGGGCCGCCTTATCCTTGGCCCGGTGCTGGGGCTCCGGAAACCGTCATTCTTGCACAGCGCGCACGCAAGATTGTGGGGGGCGCCGCGTCACGGCTTCGGGCAGCCGACCCCGTCGCTGACCTCCGAGTCCAGCACGCGCTTCACCATGCCGAAGCCCATGGCCCCGTTCTCGGGCGGGCCGGATTCCTGGACCATCAGGGTCACGGTGGCGGCGCGGTCGCTGCAGCGCGTGACGTCGGCCGAGACCGTGCCGTAGTCCCAGGTCAGCTTGGCCGACTGGCAAGCGGTCAGGGCTGCCGCCAGCTTGTCGCCGATGTCACGGCGGCGCTGGTCGATCCAATCCAGCCGGATCCGCATCACGCCCTGGGCGATCGTGTCGTCCATGGCCCCGACGATCGCCGCCGCGGCCGGCGCGCTGATCGGGCAAGCCGGTACCGCGGCCGCAGCCGGTCCGATCAACAAGGCCAGCATGACAGCTGCTCCCGCCATGGCATCCTCCCCCGCTTGCCGGCCCGGATGCCTGCTCTTATAGCAGACGCTCCTAGGAGATGAACCGGCGTATCCAGTGGGCGAAGGCGGTGCGCCGGCGGTCGCGCCGGGGCCGGGCGGGAGCCCAGCCGCGCAGGATGTCGGCAACCGACCGCGTCAGGCGCGCGGGCCGCGGGTCGGGGCGAAAGGTGGTGCCATCGAACGGCATCGAACGAACTCCAGTCTCGGACCCGAAACGTGGGGATCGCCGCCGGCTGCCACAAAGGATGGTTTCTGGGGCGACAGATTAGCTTTTCTAATGGGAGGTCGAGCATGCCAGATCCCGACGGGACGCGGCTGGAACGGGTCCTGCAGCACCGCTTCGGCGAGCCGATCGCCGCCCCCGCCGCTTCGGCCGCGCTGGCCGGCCTGGCCGAGCATCGCTGCCATCGCGCCTTCGCCGGCCGCCCGGTCGAACCCGCGCTGCTGCGGCAGCTTGCGGCCGTCGCGCTGTCGGCGCCGACCAAGAGCGACCTGCAGCAGCGCGATATCATCATTGTCGCCGATCCCGACCTCAGGCGCCGGCTGGATGCTCTGGCCGACGGCCAGGACTGGGTGCCGGGCGCGCCGGCGTTCCTGGTGGTGTGCGGCAACAACCGGCGGCAGCGGCAGCTCCATGCCTGGCGTGGCCGGCCGTTCGCCAACGACCATCTGGACGCCTTCTTCAACGCCACGGTCGACGCCGCCATCGCTCTGGCCTGGCTGGTCGCGGCGGCCGAAGCGGCGGGGCTGGGGACCTGCCCGGTCAGCGTCATCCGCAACCACGCCGATGCCGTGAGCACGCTGTTGGGCCTGCCCGACCATGTGTTCCCGGTCGCCGGGCTGGCGCTCGGCTGGCCGGCCGATGCCGGCACGGTCAGCCTGCGCCTGCCGCTGGCGGCGACCGTCCATGTCGACCGCTTCGACGACGCGGCGATCGAATCCCAAATCGCGGCCTATGACCGGCGCCGCGCCGTGCTTCAGCCTTATGCGCGTCAGCGCCATCAAGACGAAGACGGCATCGATCCCGCCTATGGCTGGTCGGAGGACAAGGCCCGGCAATATTCGCGCGCCGAGCGCGCCGACTTCGGTGCCTTCGTCCGTCGTAAAGGCTTTAGTCTGGAGTGACCGGGCCGCGCCTGGCGCTGGGGCTTCGGCTGCTCCTTGCGACTGGCATCGGTCGCGATCTGCCGAGATGAGGCGCAACCTCGTTCGCAACGCCTGCAACTATTCGCATAGCGCTGCCATTGACATGACGTAGGCGCTGTCATTAAGCTTACACAAGCATTTAGATTTTTCGCTAATGAAATTGAACGGATCGAGCCGGCGGCGATGAAGGGTCTTGCTGCGCGCGAGTTTGTCACCGGGTCCTGGGCCAGCCCGCGGCGGAACCTCCACCGCCATGTGGTCCAGACGCTGGGGACGCGGATCGTCGGCGGCGAACTGCCGCCGGGCACCGTGCTGCCCAATGAGGATGATCTGTGCCGTAGCCTCGGGGTCAGCCGCACGGCCCTGCGCGAGTCGATGAAGGTGCTGGCGTCCAAGGGCCTGGTGGAGATGCGCACCAAGACCGGCACGCGGGTGCGCGAATATCGGTTCTGGCAGCATCTCGATGCCGACGTCATGAGCTGGCATTACGAGACCGGCCCGACCGACGAGTTCTTCCGCCAGGTCGTGCAGATGCGCCGGGTCATCGAGCCGGCCGCTGCCGAGTTCGCGGCGCGCAACGCCACCGTCGCCGACATCCAGGCGATGCGTCGGGCCTATGACCGCATGTGCGCGACCATCGGCAATGCCGAGGCCCATTGCGAGGCCGACCTCGAGTTCCATACGGCCCTGTTCGAGGCCTCGCACAATGTGCTGATGGCCCGGATGATCGACTTGATCGGCCCGACGCTGCTGGCCAACCGCGACCTGACCCTGACCGTGGTGCGCGAACAGGAACGGTCGCTGCCCTTCCATTGGGACGTGGTGGTGGCCGTGCGCCGCTGCGATCCCGCCGCGGCGCGCGTGGCCGTGCTGCGGCTCTTGGCCAACTGGCAGAGCGACGTGGCGCCCGATCTGGAGCCGGTGGTGGTGCCGCCGCTGCCGGACTCGGCGCCGACGCCCGCGCCACCCGCTGCCACGTCCGTCACGGTGGCAGCGCCCGCCAAGAGTCCGTGGCGGTAGAGAACCGCTAGATCAGGTTGAGCCGATCAAGAGAGCTTCGGGCGGCCGTGCTGGCACCCCTCCACCCGACCTACACCCACAAGGGGAGGAGGGGCGAAGCTGCTGCGACAGAACTCCTCCTCCCCTTGTGGGAGGAGGCTGGGAGGGAGGGGGACTCCCGCCAGTCCGAGGCTTTCTTGAGCGGGGCAACCTGACCTCATCCCGCTGCTAACGCCGCCGGTCCAGCCGCACCACGTTGTCGGCGGGGGCGGGGTTGCGGGCATCGGCGATCAGGTAGCCCAAGGTCCGCTCCAGTTCGGTCAGGCGGAGCGGCTTGCGCAGCACCGGGAACTCGTCGCGGATGCTCTCGGCGGCGCGGCTGTAGCCGGTGGCCAGCAGGACGGGCAGCCCGGGCCAGCGCTGCCGGACCTGGCGCGCGAGGCCGATGCCGTCCAGGGATCCGGCCATCACGACGTCGCTGAATACGAGGTCGAAGGCTGCACCGGCGTCGAGCAGGGCGAGCGCCGCGGCGGCGTCGCCGACGGCGCGGACCTGGTAGCCCAGGAGTTCGACCAGCGCGCCAGTCGCCTCGGCGACCTCGGGATTGTCCTCGACCAGCAGGATGCACCCGCCCGGCGCCCGCTGCAGCGGATCGATGCGCGCCCCGGCGATGGGCCTGGCGGCGGCCGTCGCGCGCGGCAGATACAGCCGGATGCGCGTTCCCTGGCCGATCTGGCTGTCGATGGCGACGGCGCCGCCCGACTGCTGTGCGAACCCGTAGACCTGGCTCAACCCCAGGCCTGATCCCCGGTCGACAGTCTTGGTCGTGAAAAACGGCTCGAAGGCGCGCGCCAGGATGTCGGGCGCCATGCCCGTGCCTTCGTCCTCCAGGACCAGGCAGACATACTCGCCGCGCAGATCCTGGCCGTCGTCGCCCGGCGCGAGATGGCGATTGGCGGCGCTGACCCTGAGCGCGCCGCCGCCGGGCATGGCGTCGCGCGCATTCACCGCGACATTGACCAGGGCCAGCTCGAACTCCCCTTCGTCGACTTCGACCGGCCACAGGCCGTTCGGGACGTCGGCCTCGATCCGGATCTGCTCGCCCACCGCCCGCGTCAGCATTTCGCAGAGGACGGCGATCTGCTGGGGCAGGTCGATTTCGCGCGGCTGCAGGCGCTGCCGACGCGCGAAGGTCAGGAGCTGGCGGGTCAGCCGCTCGCCGCGTTCGACGGCCGTGTCGATGGCGTCGGCGGCGCGACGGCCGCGCGGCTCGTCGCCGGCCAGCCGGCGCAGGATCTGCGCATGGCCGCCGACCACGGTCAGCAGATTGTTGAAGTCATGGGCAACGCCGCCGGTGACTTGGCCCAGGGCCTCCATCTTCTGGGCGTGGGCCAGGCGCTCGTGGGCCTTGTGCAGGGCCAGCTGCGCCTCCCGGCGCTCGGTGACGTCGCGGGTGATCTTGGCGTAGCCGACCAGCACGCCTGACTCGTCGCGGATGGGCTCGATCACCACATGGGCCCAGAACAGGCTGCCATCCTTGCGCGCCCGCCACCCCTCGACCACCAGCTTACCGTGGTCCCGAGCGCGGGCGAGCCCGGCGGCGGGCAGGCCGGCGCCGCGGTCGGTGGCGGTGTAGAAGAGCGAGAAAGACCGGCCGATGATCTCGTCGGCCCGGTAGCCCGTGATGCGTTCGGCCCCGAGATTCCAGCTGCTGACCACACCGTCGGGATCCAGCATGACCAGGGCGGCGTCGGTCATGCTGCCGACCAGCAGGCGGAACTGCCGCTCGCTCTGCTGTAGCGCCGCCTGGGCGATCCGGCGCTCGCTGATGTCGCGGGTGACCTTGGCGAACCCGGACACCGCCCCGGCCTCGTCGCGGACGCTGTCGACGACGACGGATGCCCAGAAGCGCGAACCGTCCTTGCGCAGGCGCCAGCCTTCGCTCTCGTAGCGGCCCTCTCGCGCCGCGATGGCCAGGGCGCGGGCAGGCAGTCCGGCGGCGCGATCCTCCGGCGTGTAGAAGCAGCTGAAATGCCGTCCCAGGACGTCCCGGGCGCTGTAGCCCTTGATCCGCTCGGCACCGGTATTCCAATTGGAGATGATGCCGTCGGGGTCCAGCATGTAGATCGCGTAATCGACGACACCGTTGACCAGCAGTTGGAAGCGGCGCTCGCTGTCGGAGACGGCGCGCTCGGCCCCCTGCAATTGGGGCTCGCTTTGGATCAGCAGCGCGAAGCCGGTCGGCATTCCGGCGCCGTCGCGGATCGCCCCGATTCGGACCGTGCTCCAGAACCGGCTGTCGTCGCGGCGGCGGCACCAGCCGTGGACCTGGCCGCGGCCAAGCTGCCGCGCCGCGGACAAGGCCGGCGCTGCGCCCGGAAGCAGCCGCCCGAGGTCGAGCGCCAGGCCCTCGTCGGGTCCGAAGCCGGTCAGCCGCACCGCCGCGTCGCTCCAGCCGACGAACCGTCCGGTGACGTCGACGTGCAGGATCGCGTGGTCGCCGAGGGCGCTGGCGACCAGCTGCGCCTCGCACGCGGCAAGGCCGTCGGGCGGCTCAGACGGCGGCGGCTCACCGGTCGACATCGGATTCATCCGACTAGCAGGCTGATGGAAGGACGGCCGGCTTGACCGAAGCCGGCGCATGCTCGTACATCCCTTTATGGCTACCCAAAACAGGCCCGTCCAGGCGCTGGATTAGCGTGGGCCAGCTATCAAGGGGACTAAGTTGTTTGCTGGTGCTCTGCGCTTTCACCCCTCGGGGGATCAGGATGGAGATCCATCGAGCCAGCGGCTGCCGCCGGGTCCCGCCGCCGCCGACGGCGATGATCTGCCCTATCGCGTGGAAATCTGGGACGAAAAGAACACCAGTGTCGAGCTGGTGGTGGCTGTGACCGCCAACGCAAGCATCGGTTATGCAGCCTATTACGCGGCGACCCGCGAATATCCGGGCCGCTGCATCACTCTGCGGCACAAGAACAGCGTGCTTAGCCGATGGAACTGTTCTACGCATTGATCGGGCGCGAATGACCGTCAACAGAACAGACAGCCTCGACAGGGCCACGGTGCCAGACAGCGATACGCTGGCCTATACGGTCGAGATCGGGATCCCATTCCAGTCCGGCGGCGAGCGGGTTATCGCCCGAACCGCCAGCATCGCCTTGGCCCAGGCCGTATTCGCGGAGGCCCAGCGCGAATTCGCAGGCAAGTTGGTGCGCATGCGCTGTGGCGATCGCCTGATCGCCGAAACCCTGGCGCGCGGCGGACGCTCGGGGCCGGCGGGCGCGGCCTAGCGGTTTCCCGGGCGGAAACTGGTGAAGACTAGCCCGGCGCCCGGCACCGGTGCTGTCTGGCCGACCCCGAGCCGCGGTCATCGCGACGCACGGCCCAGCTCGATCGGGATGACGTTGCCGGCTGGGCGTGGACTGATCACACTGTCGATCGTCGCGGCCAGCTCTTCCGGCCGATAGGGCTTCGAGAGTCGGGGCAGACCAGGGGTTTCGCCGTTCGGCAGTTCGGCATAGCCGGTGGCGAGCACCACCGGCAGCTCGGGCCAGGTCGCCGCGATCTGGCGCGCGAGCTCAGTGCCGGTCATCTCCGGCATGGCATGATCGGTGATGACCAGGTCGAACAGTGGCCCATTGCGCAGCAGGTCCAGGGCACCCATCCCGGATTGTGCCACGACGACGCTGTGGCCGAGATCCTCCAGCAGCGCCGCCGTGCCCGCCGCGACCAGCGGGTCGTCGTCGACGATCAGCACGTGCCGCGGCGGCCCGCTGCGCGGCGCCGGTGCCGCTGCCCGCCGGGTCGGCTCGACGGCCGTGGCCGGCTCGGCCGCGGGCAGCAGCAGCTCGACCGTCGTGCCGGTGCCGCGCTTGCTGGTGATCTGCAGGCGACCGCCGGACTGCATGACGAAGCCATGGACCATGGACAGGCCCAGGCCGGTGCCCTTGCCGGTGCCCTTGGTGGTGAAGAACGGCTCGGTTGCCCGCTTGAGCGTCGCCTCGTCCATGCCGCAGCCGCTGTCGGACACCTCGAGCGCCAGGAAGGTCCCGGGCTGGAGGCCCGCGGAATTGCCCTCGGCCAGCCGCTGGACGCGGGCGGCGATGGTCAGCCGGCCGCCGATCGGCATGGCGTCGCGCCCGTTGAGCGCCAGGTTCAGCAGCGCCAGCTCGAGCTGGTTGCGGTCGACCCGCACCGGCGGCAGCGACGGCCGGAAGTCGGTGACGATCTGAATGGTCGGCCCCAGCGAATGGCGCAGCATGTCGGCCATGCCCTCGACCAGGTGACGGACGTTCACCGATTCAGGCGTCAGCTCCTGCCGGCGGGCGAAGGCCAGCATGCGCCGGGTCAGGGTGGCCCCCCGCTCGGCGCCCTCGATGGCGTTCTCGATCAGGCGCCGGACCCGCTGCTCGTCGGGCACCCGCTTCTGGAGCAGATGCAGGTTGCCCAGGATCGCCATCAGCAGATTGTTGAAGTCGTGCGCGACGCCACCGGTAAGCTGGCCCAGGCTCTCCAGCTTCTGCATCTGGTGCACCTGCGCCAGCGCCTGTTCGCGCTCGCGCGTGCGCTCCTCGACCCGCTCCTCGAGCTCGGCATTGGTGCGCTCGAGCTCGGCGTTGGCGCGCTCCAGCTCGACCGTGCGCTCGGCCACGCGTTGCTCGAGCTGACCGTTGAGCCGGGCCAGCTGCCGGCTCTTGCGGTGCAGCTCGGCAAACACCTTGACCTTGGCCCGCAGCAGCGCCGGCACCACCG
>CAZEFK010000183.1:12533-14767 GCA_964511405.1 uncultured Comamonadaceae bacterium
GGGCACCCTCATCGGCACGGTCGGGACGGGAACCGGCACCACCGGCACCGGGACATAGTCGACCGCCCCCAACTCGTAGCCGCGCAGGCGGTCGAGCTCGCTCATGAAGATCGCCGAGACGAAGATGATCGCGGTCTCGCGGAAGCGCGGATGATCGTGGATCATCCGCGCCAGCTCGAAGCCGTCCAGGTCGGGCATGCAGACGTCGATCAGCACCACCGAGACGTCGGTACGCAGCAGGTGCTCCAGGGCCTCGTTGGCGGAGTTGGCCTTGAGCAGGGTCTCGCCCAGCTCCTGGAGCATGACCTCATAGCTCAGGAGCTTCGCCGGCTGGTCGTCGACCAGCAGGATGTTGACCTTGTCGTCGGGCTCCGGTGGTGTCACCGACATCGATCCTCCGCTACCGGTGCAGCCACATCCGCAGGGCGGACAGCAGCTGCTCGGTGTTGACCGGCTTGGCCAGGTAGTCGGACGCGCCGGCTTCCAGGCACTTCTCGCGGTCGCCCTTCATGGCCTTGGCGGTCAGCGCGATGATCGGCAGCCGCCGGAACCGCGGGTCGGCGCGGATCGCCTGCATGGTCTGATAGCCGTCCATCTCCGGCATCATGATGTCCATCAGCACGATACCCAAGCCCGGCGTGCGCTCGATGATCTCGATCGCCTCGCGGCCGGTGGTGGCGGTCAGCACATGCATCGCCCGCCGCTCGAGCACGCTGGACAGGGCGAAGATGTTTCGGGCGTCGTCGTCGACCAGCAGCACGGTGCGCCCGATCAGGTCCTCGTCGGAATTGTGCAGCCGCTCCAGCATCTGCTGCTTGTGCGTCGGCAGGTCCGAGACCACCCGATGCAGGAACAGGGCGGTTTCGTCCAGCAGCCGCTCCGGCGACTCCACGCCCTTGACCACGACGCTGCGGGCGAGCGTGTGCAGATGCGCGTCCTCCTCCGGCGACAGCTCGCGACCGGTGAACACCACCACCGGCACGTCGGCCAGCACGGGGTTGGCGCGGATCCGGTCCAGCACCTCGAAGCCGCTCATGTCGGGCAGGCGCAGGTCCAGGACCACGCAATCCGGGGCGTCGGTCTCCAGGATCTCGATCGCCTCGCCGCCGGTGCCGACGGTGACGACATCGATGTCGTCATGGCCCAGGAGCTCGGTCACGCTCATCCGCTCGATGGCGTTGTCCTCGACCACCAGCAGCCGCTTGCGCCGCGGCTTGACGTAGTCGGTGATGCGGTCGAGCGCCGCCTCCAGGCCTTCGGCGGTGGTGGGCTTGGTCAGGAACGAGAAGGCGCCGCGCGCCAGGCCGTGCTGGCGGTCCTCGTCCAGGGTCACGATCTGGACCGGGATGTGCCGCGTCGCCGCGTTCTGCTTGAGCTGGGTCAGCACGGTCCAGCCCAGCATGTCGGGCAGGAACACGTCCAGGCTGACCGCGGTCGGCTGATAGTCGCGGGCCAGCGCCAGCGCCTCGGCGCCGGCGGTCGCGACCAGCACCTTCAGGCCCTTGTCGCGCGCCAGGTCGACCAGGATGCGGGCGTAGTGCGCGTCGTCCTCGACGATCAGCAGCACGGCATCGCCGGGCTCGAGCGTCGCGCGGTCGTCCTGGATCGATTCGGGCGCCCGTTCCGGCAGGCGGATCAGCGGCGGCGGGCCGGACATCGGGCCCGAGGCGGTCAGCGCCGGATTGGCGTTCGGGCCGGCATAGCGCAGCGGCAGGAACAGCGTGAACGTGCTGCCGACGCCGGGGGTGCTGCGGAGCTGGATCTCGCCGCCCAGGAGGTTGGCGAGCTCGCGGCTGATCGCCAGGCCCAGGCCGGTGCCGCCATATTTGCGGCTGGTGCCGGCGTCGGCCTGCTGGAACGCCTCGAAGATGATCTTCTGCTTCTCGATGGGGATGCCGATGCCGGTGTCCGAGACCTCGAACGCGACCACGGTCGGGGCGCCATTCAGCACCGGATGGTCGACGCTCCAGCCGCCGGTGGCGGCCGAGACGGTCAGGCGCACGCCGCCATGCTCGGTGAACTTGAAGGCGTTGGACAGAAGGTTCTTGAGGATCTGCTGCAGCCGCTTGGCGTCGGTGACCATGCTGCGGCCGAGGTTGGGGTCGATGTGCTCCTCGAAGGACAGCCGGCGCTGCTCGGCCTCGTGGCGGAACGGCCGGGCCATCATGTCCTGGATCTTGCTGAAGAAGACCTCCTCGGCCTCGACCGAGACCGTGCCCGACTCGATCTTCGAC
>CAZEFK010000184.1:0-14676 GCA_964511405.1 uncultured Comamonadaceae bacterium
CCTGACCAATTGCGCTTGCGCGCGCACGATCCCCGCTTTCGCGGGAATGACGAAGAGTGGGCGGAGAGCGTTGCCCGGGCTTGTGCCCGAAATCTCGCACGCTATCGCGGTGCCACTACCCGGCCCGACGCATCCCCCCGCGACCCGCCGGCTGGTCCTCGTCGAACAGCTCGGCCAGCTTTTCCATCATCGCGCCGCCCAGCTGCTCGGCATCGACGATGGTCACGGCGCGCCGATAATAGCGGGTCACGTCGTGGCCGATGCCGATGGCCATCAGCTCGACCGGTGAGGTGCGCTCGATCCAGCCGATCACCTCGCGCAGGTGGCGCTCCAGGAAATTGCCGGGGTTGACCGACAGGGTCGAATCGTCGACCGGGGCGCCGTCGGAGATGACCATCAGGATGCGCCGCTGCTCGGGCCGGCCGAGCAGACGGTCGTGGGCCCACAGCAGGGCCTCGCCGTCGATGTTCTCCTTGAGCAGCCCTTCGCGCAGCATCAGGCCCAGCGCCTTGCGCGCGCGCCGCCACGGCGCGTCGGCCGGCTTGTAGACGATGTGGCGCAGGTCGTTGAGGCGGCCGGGCTGAGGCGCCTTGCCGTCGGCGATCCAGCGCTCGCGGCTCTGCCCACCCTTCCAGGCCTTGGTCGTGAAGCCCAGGATCTCGACCTTGACCGAGCAGCGCTCCAGCGTGCGCGCCAGGATGTCGGCGCTCATGGCCGCGATCGAGATCGGCCGCCCGCGCATCGACCCCGAATTGTCGATCAGCAGGGTCACGACCGTGTCGCGGAACTGGGTTTCCTTCTCGCGCTTGTAGGACAACGGGTGGACCGGGCTCGCCACCACCCGGGCCAGGCGGCCGCTGTCCAGCAGGCCTTCCTCCAGGTCGAACTCCCAGGCGCGCTGCTGCTTGGCCATCAGGCGACGCTGCAGCCGGTTGGCGAGCCGGCCGATCACGCCCTGCAAATGGTTGAGCTGCTGGTCGAGCAGCAGGCGCAGCCGGGTCAGCTCGTCGGCGTCGCACAGCTCCTCGGCGCCGACCACCTCGTCGAACTGGGTGGTGAAGGCGCGGTACAGGGCCTCGTTGGGCGGATGGTTGTGGCGATTGTTGAGCAGCGACGGCGGACCCTGGCGCGCCGGCTGGTCGTCGCCGCTGCCGGGCCCGATCTCGCCCTCATCCTCCTCGCCCTCGCCGTCGCTCTCGTCGCCCGGCTTCATCTCCTTCTGGCCCGAGTCGGCGGCGGTGGCGCTGTCGTCGGCGTCCTGCTCGCCGGCTTCGCCCTGCATCTGGGCGTCGCCCTGGCTCTCGGCGTCGCTGTCGCCCTCCGAGTCCTGGGATTCGGTCGCCGGCTCCTCTTCGCCGGCGTCGAGGTCGAGGTCGGCCAGGAGCCGTCGCACCTGGCGGCCGAAGCCCTCCTGGTCGGCCATCAGCCGGGTCAGCTGGCCCAGGTCGTGGCCGATCTTGGCTTCGACCATCGGGCGCCAGAGATCGACCACATGCCGCGCCGCCGGCGGCGGCGGCGCTCCGGTCATGGCCTCGCGCGCCAACAGCCGCAGCACTTCGGCCAAGGTCACGTCGCTGCGGTCCTGGATGCGCTCGAAGCCCTGGCGGCGGTAGCGGTGGTCGAGCGCCGCGGCCAGGTTGTCGGCGACGCCGGCCATGCGGTTGGCGCCCAATGCCTCGCAGCGCGCCTGCTCGACCGCCTCGAAGGCGGCCCGGGCCGTGGGGGCTGTCGGCAGGCGCCGGGCATGGAGCTCGGCATTGTGGTGGCGAAGCTTGAGCGCGATGGCGTCGGCCTCGCCGCGCACGCGCGCCACCTCGTCCGCGGCCAGGCTGCGCGACGGCAGCGGCAGGCGCGCGCGCTTGCCGGCGAGGCCGCCGGCATCGGCGGCGAACGCCACCTCGACCTCAGGCTCATGCGCGACCGCGCGCAACGCCGCGGCGGTGGCGCGCTTGAACGCCTCGATCGGGGTCTCGGGGTCGGTCATCGGACTAGGCTCTAGTTCAGCCGGCCGGACCGGCCCTTCTCGGCCTTGCCGCCGCCCAGCTCGCGGCCGAAACAGCGCTGGAAGTACTCCATCACCACCGCGCGCTCGACCTCGTCGCACTTGTTCAGGAACGTGACCCGGAAGGCGAAGGCCAGGTCGTTGAAGATCCGCGCGTTCTCGGCCCAGGTGATGACCGTGCGCGGCGACATTACGGTCGAGATGTCGCCGGCCATGAACCCGGCGCGGGTCAGGTCCGCCAGCGCCACCATGGCGGCAAGCGTCTTGCGGCCGTCCTCGGTGTCGTAGCTGGGCGACTTGGCCAGGACGATCCGCTCTTCGACCGGGGCCGGCAGGTAGTTGAGGGTCGCGACCACGTTCCAGCGATCCATCTGGCCCTGGTTGATCTGCTGGGTGCCGTGATAGAGGCCGGTCGTGTCGCCCAGACCCACGGTGTTGGCGGTGGAGAACAGCCGGAACGCCGGGCTCGGCCGGATCACCCGGTTCTGGTCGAGCAGGGTCAGCTTGCCCTCGACCTCCAGCACCCGCTGGATCACGAACATGACGTCGGGGCGCCCGGCATCGTACTCGTCGAACACCAGGGCGATCGGGTTCTGCAGCGCCCAGGGCAGGATGCCCTCGCGGAAGGCCGTGACCTGCTTGCCCTCCTTCAGCACGATCGCGTCCTTGCCGATCAGGTCGATGCGGCTGATGTGGCTGTCGAGGTTGACGCGCACGCAGGGCCAGTTCAGGCGGGCCGCGACCTGCTCGATATGGGTCGACTTGCCGGTGCCGTGATAGCCCTGGATCATGACGCGGCGGTTGAACGCGAACCCGGCCAGGATCGCGAGCGTGGTCTCGGGATCGAAATAATAGGCGTCGTCCAGGTCGGGCACATGCTCCGACGTCTTCGAGAACGCCGGCACCACCATGTCGGTGTCGAGGCCGAAGGTCTGGCGGACGGAAATCTTGATATCGGGTTCGCTCAGCATAGCCGGAGCATGGGTCGTCGCGGCGTCCATAAGAAACAATCCGTTCCTGCTGCGATGATGGCGGTTGCCACTGGATCGGTCACCCGCGGACCAGGGGACCGCCGATCGACCTCAAGTCGCCGAAGGCCCTCAGCCAGGTGCCAGGGCCGCCCGCAAGGTGGCGTAGGCTTCGTTGATCAACTTTAAGCGTTCTTCGGCGCCCTTGTCGCCCCCGTTCGCATCGGGGTGGTGGCGCTTGACCAGCTCCTTGTACCGGGCCCGCACCGCCGCGAAGTCGACCGGCGGCGCCAGGTCGAGAACGGCCAGGGCCCGCTCCTCGGCACTGCCCGGGCGCGGGCGGCGCTGGGCGTCCGCGCCGGCGCCGGGCTCGGCCTCGAAGAATCCGAAATCGTCACGCATCCAGGCACGGTCGAAGCGACGTGTCGTCGCATGGCGCTCGCCGAACCGCCAGGTCGGCCGCTGCCAGGTGGTGTCGGCCCGGATCTCGGCCTCGATCTCGGCCGGTTCCATGCCGGCGTAGTAGTCCCACGCGCTGTTGTAGGCACGGACGTGGTCCAGGCAGAACCAGTAGTAGTCGGTCAGGCGGTCGCGCCCCTTCGGCGCCCGGAACGCCCCCGGACAGTCGCAACTGGGCATGTCGCAGCGCCGCCCCGCGGCGGCGGCCAGGGAGTCCTCAACGAAGGTCGTCCGCGTGCGGGTCATGACGGGTTCAAGTATGGGAAGGGCGGAATGGCGAGGCAAGCGACGCGCGGCCGGGCGCCGCGTCCGCCATGCATGGCTGTGCGGCGTCGCCGGCTCTTGCTCGGACCGGCCCGCGATGCCATCAGAAGGATCATGACCGTGGCCGGCCTGATCACGCACAAATTGACCGAGGCACTCCAGCCGACCCATCTGGACATTGTCGACGAATCGGCGCGCCATGCGGGGCATGCGGGCGCCCGGCCAGGTGGCGAGAGCCATTTCCGGGTCACCATCGAGGCTGCGGCGTTCGCCGGCCGCAGCCGGGTCGACCGGCAGCGCCTGGTGTACCAGGTGCTGGCCGAAGAACTGGCCGGGCCCATCCACGCCCTGGCGCTGACCACGTTGGCTCCCGGCGAAGCGCCGTCCAAGACGCCGGGACGCTGATCACTGCCGGTTGCGGACCCTGGTAAATGGGTCTTTACAGGTTGCATGTTGCCGCTTATGGATTTGAATCGTTTGACCGCTCCGTCGAGGCCGACTCGTACCGCCATGCCGAGCACGCTGAAGGGCCGCAACGTGTCGGTGAACGGGCGGCGGACCAGCATGCGCCTGGAGCCTGCATTCTGGGCGGCGCTGCAGGACATCGCCGTCCGCGAGCGCACCACGGTCAACGACCTGTGCAAGCGGATCGACGAGCTGCGCCACAACACGCCCCGCACGACGCGGGTGCGCGTGTTCATCCTCAGCTACTTCCTGTGCGCCGAGGCGGAGCCCAGCGCGCGCAACCTGCTGGACCAGGCCCTGGCCCGCACCGCGATGTCCGGGGCCTTCGAGACGATCGGCCCGCCGCCCGAGCATCAGGCGTCCAGCTAAAGCGCCTCGGGCGGCTCGTAGAACTCCGGCCACAGCCGCTGCACGACCGCGCTGGTGCGTGACAAGGCGTGGCAGCTGTCCAGCAGCGCCGGCCGGCTGCTGGTCCCTTCCGGCGCCGCCGCCCACGCGTCGCGGTCCGCCATGATGGTTTGGAACGCCGTGGTCGCCAGCGGCGTCAGCAGCTCGACCAGATGGGTGCAGCCCTCCGCACCGCCCAGCCGCTGCTGCACCGCACGCCGCCAGCCGCGACCGATCCGCAATCCGACCAGGCGCTGGAAGTTGGGCGTGATGTCCGGACACATCCGGTAGGGGCTGGCGTCGGTGCGCGCCTCGACCGCGGCGATGGTCATGTCGGCGGTCAGGGTCAGCCTGAGCCACATGTCGTGGACCGGCGTCCCCGGTTCCACGGTCCCGCGCCAGGAATTCCGGAACGGATAGCTCTTGAGGTCGGTCAAGTGCGCTTCGAGGTCGTACAGGCCGTCGTCGCGCCGGAAACCGTGCATCTCGATGCGGCGCGTGTGCAGCGGCCGGCGCGCGGCGGCAGGGCTGAGCGGCATGATCCTCCGGATGTCGTCAGGTGGCGCCCGCCTGGAGCAGGATCGCGCGCACCGCCTCGGGGGGGACGCCCGGGCGCACCACGGCGTCGCCCAGGTCGCGCGCCAGCACGAAGGTCAGCGCCCCGTCGCGGGTCTTCTTGTCGCCCCACATATGGTGGACCAGGGCGTCGGCTGCCAGGGGCGCCCCCGGCACGTCGGCCAGCCGCGACGGCGCACCGACGTCGGCCAAGTGGCGCCGCAGCCGCTCCGCCGCTGCCGCCGGACAGCCGGAGAGCTGCCGGGACAGGTCGAGCGCCAAGCCCATTCCGATGGCGACCGCCTCGCCATGCAGCAGGCGCGCACCGAAGCCGGTCTCGGCTTCCAGCGCATGGCCGAAGGTGTGCCCGAAATTGAGCAGGGCGCGCAGTCCGGCCTCGCGCTCGTCGGCGGCCACCACGCCGGCCTTGGTGCGGCAGCTATGCAGAACCGCCACCCGCCGGGCCGCAGCGTCGCCGGCGACCAGCGCCGCGCCATGAGCCTCGAGCCACGCGAAGAACGCGGCGTCGGCGATCACCGCATGCTTGACCACTTCGGCATAGCCTGCGCGCACCTCGCGCACCGGCAGCGTCGCGAGCGTGCCGATGTCGGCCAGCACCAGCCGCGGCTGGTGGAAGCTGCCGACCAGATTCTTGCCCGCCGCGGTGTTGATCGCGGTCTTGCCGCCGACCGAGCTGTCGACCTGGGCCAGGAGGGTCGTGGGCAGCTGCACGAAGTCGATCCCGCGCAGCAGGATCGCCGCCGCGAACCCGGCCAGGTCGCCGACCACGCCGCCGCCCAGCGCCAGGATCACGGCGCCGCGGTCGATCCCCAGAGCGAGCAGCTGGTCCACCAGGCGTTCGAGGCCGGCCCAGGATTTCGCGCCCTCGCCCGGCGGCACCGTCACGACCGGGGCCGGACGCCCGAGCCCGGCCTGCAGCCGGTCGAGATGCAGTCCGGCCACCGTCTCGTCGGTGACGACCACCAGCCGCCGCCCGCTGCCCAGGACCGGGTCGAGCAGCGCCGCGGCCCGGTCGAGCAGGCCGTCGCCGACCACGACCTCGTAGCTGCGCGGCCCGAGCGGGACGGCGACCCGCTCGATACCAGGATCGGTCCCGCTCATGGCGTCCGGCGGTCCAGGAAGGCGGCCAGGCCGGCCACGGCGCGATCGACCGTGACTTCGGCGCTGCCGGCGCTGCTCCAGACGGCGACGTCGCTCAGGGCGTAGATCGGTGACCGGACCGCGTCCAGGCGCGCCAGGACCTCGGCGGGATCGCCCTGGCGCAGCAGCGGCCGGTTGCTGCGGCGGGCGACCCGGCGCACCAGCTCGTCCAGCTCGGCGCGCAGCCAGAGCGACACCGCGCGCTCGCCGATCAGGGCGCGGGTGCCGGCGTCCATGAACGCGCCGCCGCCGGTCGCCAGCACCATCGGCGGCTCGTGCAGCAGCCGCGCGATGACCCGGCGCTCGCAGTCGCGGAACGCCGCCTCGCCATGCAGCTCGAAGATATCGGGAATGGTCAGGCCGGCCGCCGATTCGATCTCGGCATCGGCGTCGGCGAAGCGCCAGCCCAGGCGGCCGGCCAGCCGGCGCCCGACGCTGGTCTTGCCGGCGCCCATCAACCCGACCAGGACCACGCTGCGGTCCAGGCCGGCCAGCAGTCGATGCGCGCCGCCCTCCGCTGGGTCGGGGTCGGGACCGCCGGCAAGGGCGGCGTCGGGCAGGATCGAGGCAGACACGGGGCGCGAGTGTAGTCGCGTTGTGCCAAGCCACCAAGGGCCGCATATGGGGCCAGAAGCCTCACCAAGGGGCGGCTTGTGGCGCCCTTGGGCCTTTGACACACTCCGCCCGCGACCCTGGCCGCCACACCGCCGCCACCTTGCCAGGGTCATATCGCGTCGGCATCCTAAGTTTTCGGACAATGTCATGAATCGGATCGTGCTGATCCTCGTCGGCATCGGAGCACTCATCGTCATCGGCGGCCTCGCGACCCTGGCCGTGTGGACCATTCCGGCCCCGTCCACAAAGGTCGAGAAAGTGATCCCCAATGATCGGTTCGCGCACTAGCTGCGCCGCCCCCGTCCTGCTATCCGTGCTGGTGCCTGTCCTGGCGCTGACCCTGGGGCCGGCCGCGGCACAGGCCCAGTCCCGGCAGCCGCTGCGGATCGCGCCCATCACCGAGCCGCTCGGCCCGGCGCCCGTGGCGCCAGCGACGCCCGCCCCAGCGGCCGGATCGGCCCCCGCGCCGGTGGAGGCACCGGTCGCCACCGCACCCGTCGCCACCGCACCCGGGCCCATCGTCGTCAGCCAGCCGCCGGGCGGCGGGCTGGTCGTGACCCAACCGGGCACGCAGCCGCAACTGCAGGTGGCGCCGGCTCCCCCGGCCACGGGGCCGCTGCCCGGCGCGGTCACGGTGGCGCCGCTTGCTCCGGTTTCGGCCGACGCCATCGGCTTGGCCGCCACGCCGGGCGAGCCGCTGGGGCAGCACCAATGGGCCGGCACGCCGCGCGGCTTGGTCGTTGCGCTGCTACAACGGCTGCCGGCCGGGCTGGCGTCGCCGACGGTGCGGGCGCTCGCGGTCCGGCTGCTGTCGGTGGCTGCCGATCCGCCCGAGGGCCCCGCCGATCCGGCCCAGCCGCTCATCGCCCTCCGCGTCGACCGCCTCGCCGCACTCGGCGACCGCGCCACCCTGGGCGCCCTGCTAGCGCAGCTGCCCGATCGAAACGATGCCGAATCGATCGCACGCGTGCGCGTCGAGCAGCTCTTGCTGGCGGGTCGCACGGCCGATGGCTGCGCCGCAGTCAAGCAGCGGATCCAGCAGTTCACCGGTCCGTGGTGGCAGGCGGCCCAGATTGCCTGCCAGGTGGTCGCCGGCGACCTGCGCCAGGCCGCTCTGGGCGTGCAGCTGCTGAGCGAACGCGGCGCAGACGATCCGTTCCTCGCCGCCCTGGTCGACGCCGCCAACGGCGACAGCAGCGCCACCCTCAAGCCGCCCGCCACCCTGACCGTGCCGCACTATGTGCTGATGCGCGCCACCAAGCGCGACCTGCCGCTGGCGCTGATCCCGGCGCTGCCGCCGGCGATCGCCCGGGCGGTGGCCGGCGACACGGGACTGCCGCTGCTGGTGCGCGCCGCCGCTGCCGAGCGTGCGGCCCAGACGGGCGCGCTGGGCGGGCCCGAGCTGGGCGAGGCCTACGGCGCCCTGACCTTCCCGGCCGCCGACCTGCAGCCGGCCGCGGCCGGGCCGGTGCGCGTCGACGACACGGCGCGGGCCCGGGCCCTGGCGTTCCAGCAGGCCAGCCGGCAGACCGATTTCGACCAGCGCGGCGTGCTGGCGGCCGCAGCCCTGGCCGCGTCGCGGAGCGCCCGGCTGTACCTGCCGACCGCCCTGGCCTATCGGCCGCTGCTGCGCGACCTGCCGCCCAGTCCGGCCCTGCAGGATGCCGGCGCTCAAATCGGCCGCGCCCTGCTGGCCGCCGGCGAGGGCGACCTGGCGCTGCGCTGGCTGGAGGCCGGCCGGGCCGGGCCGCTGTGGCCGCTCTACCGGCTGGCGGCCGGGCGCCGGGCCGGGCCAATGAATCCGGCCGAGCTTGGCGCCTGGCTGGAGGCCGACCGGCGGCGCTCGCCGGACGGCGCCGCGGCGCGGGCGATCTTGGCGTTCTCGTTGTTCGATGCGCTGGGCGACCCGCCGCCGGCCGAGGCCTGGGCGCTGCTGGGCGATGCCTCGGCCAGCGCCAGCGGCCCGGAGCCGACGGCGCTGCTGGCCGAACTCAACGCCGCCGCCGACGGCGGCCGGACCGGCGAGGCCGTGGCCGTCATCGCCTTGCTGTTCGGCGATCGCCAGCCTGGGCTCGTCAGCGCCACGACGGCCGCGCAGGCGGTGCGCGCCTTGATCCGGCTCAAGCTGGGCGACGCGGCCCGCCGGCTGGCCTTCGAGACCGCGGTGACGGGCGGGCTGTGACCCGGGCCCGCCTCGACCCGTTTCTGGAGATGATGGCGGTCGAGCGCGGGGCCAGCCGCAATACGCTGGCCGCCTACCGGCGCGACCTGGCCGACGCCGCCGCCTTCGCCGCCGCCCGCCAGGTGCCGCTCGAGGCGGCCGACACCCTGCTCCTGCGCGCCTATCTCGCGCAGCTGAGCGCCGCCGGCTACAGCGCCCGCACGCTCGCCCGCCGGCTCTCGGCCCTGCGCCAATATTTCGGGTTTCTCTACGCCGAGGCGGCCCGTCCGGACGACCCGTCGCTGGCGCTGGACGGGCCGCGGCTGGGCCGCCCCTTGCCCAAGGGCATGGCCGAAACGGCCGTGGACCGGCTGATCCAGGCCGCCGCCGGCCGGCCCGCCCCGGACGGGCCGCGGTTGGTGCTGTGGCTGGAGCTGCTCTACGGCTCGGGCCTGCGGGTCTCGGAGCTGACCCAGCTGCCGCTGTCGGCGCTCGGGCGCGATGCCCGGGCCCTGGTGGTGCGGGGCAAGGGCGACAAGGAGCGGCTGGTACCGCTGACCGAGCCGGCCATGGCCGCCGCGCGCTGCTATCTGGCGGTCCGGCCCGGCTTCCTGGCCGAGGGCCAGGCGTCGCGCTTTCTGTTTCCGGTCAAGGGCCGGCCCGGACCGGTCGGCCGCGACCGGGTGTGGCAGTCATTGAAACAGCTGGCCGTGGACGCCGGCCTGGACCCGCAGGCGGTATCGCCGCATGCGCTGCGCCATGCGTTCGCGACCCACCTGATCGAGGGCGGCGCCGACCTGCGCTCGGTGCAGCAGCTCCTGGGCCACGCCGATATCGCGACCACCCAGATCTACACCCATGTCGCCGCGCCCCGCCTGACCGCGGTGGTGGCGAATCATCACCCACTGGCGGCGCTGAAGCCGCGCGGTTGAGACAGGCTTCGCGAGACGTGGCGCCGAGCGTTGCTTGAACGGCCACGGCCTTCGCCTCACCCGCCGTGAACGAAGATTCCCGGATCCTTCCGACGACGGGGCCGCAGGGGATCGATTGACTTTTCGCGATCCCGGTTCCAGGGTGCGCCGCTTGTCCCCGCGATGGTGATGATGCGAACCTTCCTGGATTTCGAGAAGCCGATCGCCGAGCTTGAGGCGAAGATCGAAGAGCTGCGGCACATGACCGCCTCGGACGGCCTGAACATCGCCGACGAGGTCGCGCGGCTTCAGGCCAAGGCCGACCGGCTGCTGCGCCAGACCTACGCCAAGCTGACCGCGTGGCAGCGGGTCCTGGTGGCGCGGCACCCCGACCGTCCGCACGGCCTGGACTACATCCAGGGGCTGATCGAGGATTTCACGCCGCTGGCCGGTGACCGGTCCTTCGGCGAGGACCGCGCCATCATCGGCGGCCTCGGCCGCTTCCGGGGCCAGGGCGTGGTGGTGCTGGCCCATGAGAAGGGCAAGGACATGGCCAGCCGGGTCCGCCACAATTTCGGCATGGCCCGGCCCGAGGGCTACCGCAAGGCCCGCCGGCTGATGGAGCTGGCCGACCGCTTTCGCCTGCCGGTCCTGACTCTGGTCGACACCGCCGGCGCCTATCCCGGCGTCGATGCCGAGGCCCGCGGCCAAGCCGAGGCGATCGCGCGGGCGATCGAGACCTGCCTGTCGATCCGGGTGCCCCTGGTCTGCTGCATCATCGGCGAGGGCGGCTCGGGCGGGGCCGTGGCGATCGCCGCCGGCAACGAAGTGCTGATGCTGGAGCACTCGGTCTATTCGGTGATCACCCCCGAGGGCTGCGCCTCGATCCTGTGGCGCTCGGCCGACCATGCGGCCGACGCCGCCGAGGCGCTGCGCCTGACCGCATCGGACCTACAGAAGCTGGGTGTGATCGACCGGATCCTGGCCGAGCCGGTCGGCGGCGCCCACCGCGACCCGGCCACCGTCGTCGCCGCTGTCGGCGATGCCCTCGCGGATGCCCTGTCGCGGCTGGCCGGCCAATCGCCCGACGACCTCCTGGCGGCCCGCCGGACCAAGTATCTCGACATGGGCCAGCACGGGCTGTAGCGGCTCACGCGACCGCCTGTCCGGCGCGCCCGGGCGGGCCGAAGCCCAGGGTCAGCCCGATCCCTGTCGCGAGCACGGCGGCAATCAGGGCGAACATCGTGACCGGCCCGGCGGCGTGCAGCAGCGGCAGCAGGGCAAGCGGCGTCAGCGCCGATCCGACCCGGTTGGCCGCCCAGGCCGCCGACAGCGTGCGGGCCCGGACCGCGGTCGGCGCCAGCTCGGCGGCGTAGATCCCTTGAACGCCCGTATAGATCGCGCCGAACAGGTTGAAGGCGACCGCGGCCCCGATCACCCAGATGGCACCGACGCTCACGGCCAGGGTCAAGCCGGCGGCGGCCATTGCGGCGGAGCAGCCGACCAGCGCCGGCCGGCGCCCGATCCGGTCGGCCGCGGTGGCGGCGGCCAGCATCCCGGCCACGCCCCCGAAAGTGCCGATCCCCAGATAGAGCAGCGAGTCGGCCACCGACATGCCCTTCTGGATCAGCACGACGCCGCTCAGCACCGCAAAGCCGGTGGTCGCCCACGGGGTCAGGAAATAGAGCGTGCACAGCAACAGCCGTGGCGGCCGGGCGCCGGCGGCGAGCGAGGCGGCCGGCCGGCCACGCGCCGCCAGCCAGCGGGCGGATTCCGGCAGCGCCCAGGCGAACGGGACGATCGCCAGGGCAGCACCGCCGCCCGCCAGCAAGGCGCAGCGCCAGCCCGCCAGGCCGAGCGGCTCGGCCGCCCCCAGCCACCGGAGCAGCAGCAAGGCGGCCGGTTGCCCGAGCCCCGCCACGGCGATGGTCGTCAGGATCCCCCGGCCGCGCTGCCCGGCCGGCAGGATGTCGGTCAGGTAGCTCACGACCAGCGGCGGATAGCCGCCCAACGCCAGGCCCGACAGTGCCCGGCATAGCGTCAGCGACGCAGCGTCCGGGCTGGCGGCGCCAAGCAAGGAGGACAGCGCCAGGACCGCCAGCGTCGCCGCCAGCAGCATCCGGCGTCCGAACCGGTCGGCCAGCCACCCGGTCAGCGGCGCCCCGACGATGGCGCCGATGAAGGGCGCAGCCAGGAGCCAGTCGAGCGCCCCCCAGCCGACGGCATGGGGCGGCGCCGAGAACACTGCGGACAGGCCGTTGCTCAGGGCTGCCTCATAGACATCGCAGGCGAACCCCGCGGTGCAGACCGCGATCGCCAGGTGGTCGAGACCGGCGCTCGGCGTCTGCCGTGGCGCCGAGACCGCGTCAGCGGGCATGGCACCTCGCGGATGTCGGCGTCCGCGATGGTCGCTGCGCTCTGGTCACCATAATGATGCTGACGTATGCACGGCGTCATGATCCCGGGCAACGGTCGGGAGACGGGTCGTTGGGGCAATTGTCGACGATCGGGACTGATCGATGAGCGGTGGCGCGATCACACCGATCCTGCTGTCTAGGCTGGTCGGCCTCATTTACGAGTCCGTCGCCGACCCGCGGGCCTGGGAGGATTTTGTCGCCGCGTTGCACGCATCGGGCAGCGGCGGCCAAGTGTCCTTCTTCATGCACGGGCACGGCCCGGGGCCAACGGTGGTCGCCCAGGCCGGCTGGGACGAGGGCGACCTCGCCGCCTACCGCGCCTACTACGCCCGCATCAGCCCATATGTGCAGCACGCGCACCTCGGGCCCCTGCGGCAGCCGGTCGTGGGCAAACGGGTTCTGCATGAGATCGGCTACGACCTGGAGCGCAGCGCGTACTACAACGAATTCGTCCTCGAGCGGCGGCTCGGCACCGTCGGCAGTGCCCTGGTCCTGGAGCGCCGGGGCAACGCCTTCGCGGCGCTGAGCCATGTCCACGACGACGCCAATCCCGCCCGGCTCGATCGGCAGCTTTCCCTGCAGGCCCTCCTGATGCCGCATTTGGTGCGCGCGATCGAGCTGCAGCGGTTGCTCGCCGACGCCCGGGACGGCCGCGCGGCGCTGACCGGCGTGCTGGACCGTCTGGCCCTGCCGATTCTGACGTTCGACGCGCAAGGCTGCCTGGAACTGGCCAACGACAGCGCCCAGGCCCTATTGCAGCGGCGCGATGGGCTCGGCCTCGACCTCCGGGGCCGGCCGGTGGGCGCCGATACCGAGACCACGGCCCGCCTGAACCGGGCGATCGCCGGCGCCGTGCGGCGTGGGGCCGCCAGCGCGCCACCGCCCGAGGGCGCCCGGGTGCCGTTGCCGCGCCAGCCGCCGAGCCCGCCCCTGGTCGCGCTGGTGGCGCCCTTGCCCGAGGGCGGGGCCGGGACCAAGCTCGGTGCAACCGGACGGTGCCGCGCCCTGATGGTGGTCGGCGGCGCCGAGCGGACCGATCAGGAGGCGATCGACGCCTTCGCCCGCCGCCACGGCCTCACGCCGGCCGAGGCGCGGCTCGCCGGCGCACTCAGCCACGGCCTATCCGTTCAGGCTGCGGCCGACCGGCTCGGGATCACGGTCGGCACCGCCCGGGTGCGGCTGAAGACCGTGTTCCAGAAGGCCGGATGCAGCCGACAAGCGGAACTGGTCCGGCTGATCCTGCGCGAGGCGCCCCTGCAGCTCGTCGGCGGCTAAAACCCTCTCGGCCAGATCAGATCTGGCCGTGGCAGTGCTTGTACTTCTTGCCCGAGCCGCAGGGACAAGGGGCGTTGCGCGCGACCCGGCCCCAGGTCGACGGGTCCTGGGGATCCATGTAGCGCCCGGTCGACTGGTTGAGCACGCGGGCCTGAGCGCCGCCGCCGCGGCGCTGCGGCGCGGCCGGACCGTCGGTGCCGGTGAGCGCGTAGCCCTCGTCGGCGAAGACCGGCTCCTCATGCACCTCCTGCAGGCCGGTCGGCTCGGACGGCTGGCCGAACAGCTCGGCCGGCGGCTGCTCGACGCGCAGCTCCATGTGGCACAGCACGGCCGTCACGGTCTCGCGCAGGCGCGACAGCATCCCCTCGAACAGCTCGAAGGCCTCGCGCTTGTACTCGTTCAGGGGATCGCGCTGGCCGTAGGCGCGCAGGCCGATGCCCTGGCGCAGGTGGTCGAGCGCCAGCAGATGGTCCTTCCAGGACTGGTCCAACAGCTGTAGCAGCAGGCTCTTCTCGGCCATGCGCATGATCTGCGGGCCGTAATTGGCCGCCTTCTCGGCCATCTTGCGGTCGACCGCCTGGGTGATGCGCTCGGCGATCTCCTCGTCGGCGATCCCCTCTTCCTTCGCCCAGCCGTCGACCGGCAGGTCCAGGGCGAAGATCCGCAGGACCTCGGCCTTCAGGGTCGCGATGTCCCAGGAATCGGAATAGGCGTTGGGCGGGATGCACTGGGTGACCAACCCCTGGATCGTCTCGTGGCGCATGTCGAGGACCGTCGGCGCCACGTCGTCCGCGTTCATGATCTCGCGCCGCTGCTCGTAAATGACCTTGCGCTGGTCATTCATGACGTTGTCGTACTTGAGCAGGTTCTTGCGGATCTCGAAGTTGCGGGCTTCGACCTTCTGCTGGGCCTTCTCCAACGCCTTGTTGATCCAGCTGTGAACGATCGCCTCGCCTTCCTTGAGGCCCAGGCGGCGCAGCATGGCATCCATGCGCTCGGACCCGAAGATGCGCATCAGGTCGTCTTCCAGCGACAG
>CAZEFK010000185.1:0-14423 GCA_964511405.1 uncultured Comamonadaceae bacterium
CCGGGTAGGAGAACAGTCCCAGCAGGGCGTTGTCGCGATCCGTCCCCGCCTTCTCCTTGAACTGGGTCAGCCGGTTCAGCCAGCCCATCGGGGCGAAGCAGCTCAACAGCCAGCTCAGCTGGGCATGGGCCAGCACGGCCGACTGATGGAAGATGATCGAGCGCTCCGGGTCGATGCCGGCGGCCAGGTAGGCCGCCGTGACTTCGCGCGTGTTGGGGACCAGGTCGGCCGGATCCTGCGGCTGGGTCAAGGCATGCAGGTCGACGATGCAGAAGATCGTCTCGACCCGCTCCTGGAAGCCGATCCAGTTGCGGATCGCGCCCAGATAATTGCCGAGATGCAGGTTGCCGGTCGGCTGGATGCCCGAGAAGACGCGGGGCACCGGCGGCGCCGGGACGAAGCGGGCGGGAGCGAGATCGGTCGCGGTCATGGGTGGGGCTTAGCCTTGCCGGGCCGGTGGGGTCAAGCGGGAGCACGCCGCCGGCGCATCAGCGCCACCAGCTCGCGCAGGTCGAGGCCGCCGGCCAGCTGGGCCGCGGCGAAGAACACGGCGACGCCGCCGCCGATCAGCAGCGCCACGGCCGCCGCCCGATGGGCGCCGGCGGCCAGGATCCAGGGCGCCAGCACATGGCGGCCGACCAGCAGCGCCAGGGCCATGCCGGCGGTGGCCGCGACCATGCCGGCCACGCGTCGCCGGAGCTGCCGGTCGGCCCGGAACAGCCGGCGGCGATGCAGGATCGCCGCCAGCAGGCCGGCATTGGCCCAGGCCGACAGGCCCGTCGCGAGCGCGATCCCGACATGGGCCATGACCTGCATCAGCGCCACGCTGAGCGCGATGTTGATCGCCAGCGTGACGGTGGCGATCCGGACCGGCGTGCGGGTGTCCTGGCGGGCGAAGAAGGCCGGCGTCAGCACCTTGATCAGGACGGTCGCCGGCAGCCCGATCGAGAAGCCGGCGACGGCGCCGGCGCTGCCGATGCTGCTGGCGGCGTCGAACTCGCCATGCTGGAACAGTAGGGCGGTGATCGGCTCGGCCAGGACCACCAGCCCGACGGCCGCCGGGATGGTCAGGGCCAGCGCCATCTCCAGGCCGCGGTTCTGGCTGTGCAGCGCCGCCTCGGTCTGGCCGGCCCGCAATTGGCGCGACAGCAGCGGCAGCAGGGCGGTGCCGACCGCGGTGCCGACCACGCCCAGCGGCAACTGCCACAGCCGGTCGGCGAAATAGAGGAACGAGACCGAGCCTTCGGGCAGCAGCGAGGCCAGCAGCGTGTCGACCTGGACGCTGATCTGCACCACGCCGGCGCCGTAGGCGCCCCACAGCATCACGCGCAGCATGCGCCCGACCTCGGGCGTGAGGCGCGGCCGCCGGAGCCACAGCTCGGCACCGGCGCCGCGCAGCGACCAGCCCAGCCAGACCACCTGCACGATGCCCGACAGCAGGATCCCCCAGGCCAGGGCGTGGCCGGCGGTGGGCACGAACGGCGTCAGCACGACCAGCGTCACGATCGTGACCAGGTTGAACAGCACCGAGGTCGCCGACGACGCGCCGAAGCGCCCGAGCGAGTTCAACACGCCCGAGAACAACGACGCCAGCGACATGCACAGCAAATAAGGGAAGGTGATGCGGGTCAGCGCGACCGCCAGCGGATAGCGCACCGCGTCGTCGAAGCCGGGCGCGATGCCGTAGATCAGCCAGGGCATGGTGAGCTCGGCCATGGCCGTGAACAGCACCAGCACGGCCAGCAGCAGGGCCAGTACCTGCTCGGCGAAGGCCAGGGCCGGGCCCTTGCCCTGATCCTCCAGGTGTCCGGCGAACATCGGCACGAACGCGCTGTTGAACGCACCCTCGGCGAACAGCCGGCGAAAGAAGTTCGGGAACTTGGCGGCGGCGAAATAGGCATCGCCCACCGCCGAGGTGCCGAGCGCCCCGCTGATCATGATGTCGCGGACCAGCCCAAGCAGACGGGACACTGCGGTCCAGCCGCCGACGGTCACCGTGGCGCGAAATAGCGACATTGTTATAGTTTGCCGACCTTAGCGATTGACGGGACCCGCCGGCCGGCGAGCCGGGAGCCGGACGGGCGGTGCGGAGGGGGCTGATGCCGAAGTTCGAGGCGCCGATTCACAACCAGGACGTCGCCGATTGCATCAAGCGCGGCGAGCGCCACAAGGACTACCGGGACGACTGGGCCGAGGTCCACTACATCGAGTTCGAGGCCGAGAACATCCACGACGCCCGGACCAAGGCCGAGCGCAAGTATCCCCGGGACCGCGGCTTCGTGATCGGCCGCCTGCAGCTGATCCAGGACTAAATCATGGTGCCCGATTGCGGCGACACTATCGGGCTGCTACCGGGCTACTCCGCGGCCTGTCCGGCTGCCGGCTTGGCCGGCGCGGGCGCCGGCTCGGCGGCCGGATCGGCCAGGGCCGCCAGCAGCCCCTCGCGGATCTCGGCGAGCTTCGACTCCCGATCGACCTTCAGCCCGAAGATATCCTTGACATAGAACACGTCGACCACCCGCTCGCCGAAGGTGGAGACCTTGGCGGTCGCGATCTGCAGCTGCAACCGGTTGAGCGCCGAGGTCAGGTCATAGAGCAGCCCCGGCCGGTCGCGGCCGTTGACTTCGATCACGGTGTGGGTGCCGCTGGCGGTGTTGTCGATCAGCACGCGCGGGCGCACCGTGAACACCCGCGTGCGGGTCGGGCCGGTGCGGCGATGGCGCAGCTCGGCCAGGCTGCGCAGGCGTCCCGACAGCGCCTGCTCGATCAGCACCGCCAGCCGCGCCAGCTTCTCCGGACGATCGAACGGACCGCCTTCGGCGTCCTGCAGCCAGAAGGTATCGAGCGCCATGCCGTTGGACAGGGTGAAGATCTTGGCGTCGACGATGTTGGCGCCGCTGACCGCGAGCGCGCCGGCGATGCGCGCGAACAGGCCCGGGTGATCGCCGGCATAAAGGGTGAGCTCGGTGACGCCCAGGCCGGGTTCCACCCGAGTCTCGACCGCCAGCGGCGCCTGCTCCAGCTCGGCACGCCGGACCACGCGGGCGTGGCGCGCCGCGGTTCCGGCATCGACCGCTAGCCAATAGGCCGGCGTCACCCGGGCGACATGGGCGTCGAAATCGCCTTGCGGCCACTCCGACAGCTCGGTGCGCAGGGCCGCCACCGCCCGGTCGATGCGCTCGCGGCGCCGGGCAGTGGGGCTGTCGCTGTTGAGCGGCCCGGTCATCAGGTCCTCGGCGGCCCCGTACAGCTCGCGCAGCAGGCTGGCCTTCCAGTTGTTCCAGACCTTGGGCCCGACCGCGCGGATGTCGGCGACGGTCAGCACCAGCAGCAGCTTCAGGCGCTCGGGCGACTGCACCTGGTCGACGAACTTGGCGATCGTGCGCGGGTCGCTGAGGTCGCGCTTGAACGCGGTGTTGCTCATCAGCAGGTGATGGCGCACCAGCCAGGCGGCGGTCTCGGTCTCCTCGTCGGTCAGGCCGAAGCGCGGGCCGAGCTTGAGGGCGATGCGCTCGCCCAGCTCGGAATGGTCGCCGCCGCGGCCCTTGGCGATGTCGTGCAGCAGCAGCGCCACGAACAAGGCCCGCCGCGACAGGATCTTGGGCATGAGCGAGGTGGCGAGCGGCAGCTCGTCGGCCAGCAGGCCGCGCTCGATGCGGCTCAGGATCCCCAGCGCGAACAGCGTGTGCTCGTCGACCGTGTACACATGGTACATGTCGTATTGCATCTGCGCCGTGACCCGGCCGAAGTCGGGCACGAAGCGCCCGAACACGCCGGCCTCGCTCATGCGCCGCAGCGGCGTCTCGGGGTCGGTGGCCGAGGTCAGCAGCTCCAGGAACAGCCGGTTGGCCTCGGGGTCGGCCCGGAGCTTGGCGTCGACCTTCTTGAGCTGATGGCTGATCAGCCGCAGCGCCGCCGGATGGATGTCGAGCGCGTGCTTGTGCGCGATCCAGAACAGCCGGATCAGGTTGACCGGGTCGGACAGGAACGCGGCCTCGTCGGCGACCGCCAGCCGGCCGCGGTCGACGGTCAGGCCCGACGGGTCGCGACGCCAGCCCGCCCAGATCCGGCTGATCGACAGCCGCGGCTTGCGTTGCTGCTGGGCCTCCAGCGCCGCGCAGAAGATTCGGGTCAGGTCGCCGACATCCTTGGCGACCAGGAAATAATGCTTCATCAGCCGCTCGACGCCACGGCTGCCGGCATGATCGGTGTAGCCCATGCGCCGGGCCAGTTCGGCTTGGACGTCGAAGGCCAGGCGCTCCTCGGGCCGGCCGGCCAGGTAATGCAGTTGGAACCGCAGCGACCACAGGAAACCGTGGGCCTTCTGGAAGCGCGCGGCCTCTTCGGGCGTGAGGACGCCGGCGGCCAGGATGCCGTCCAGGCTGTCGACCCGGTAGACATACTTGGCCAGCCAGATCAGCGTGTGCAGATCGCGCAGCCCGCCCTTGCCGTCCTTGATGTTGGGCTCCAGCACGTAGCGGCTGTCGCCCATGCGGACGTGGCGGGCGTCGCGCTCGGCCAGTTTGGCCTCGACGAAGTCCCGGGCCGTGCCGTCGACCACTTCCAGCGAGAAGCGCCGGCGCAGCGTGTTGAACAGCTCCTGCTCGCCCCAGATCCAGCGCGCTTCGAGCAAGGCGGTGCGCACCGAGACGTCCTCGCGCGCGATGCGCATGCAGTCGTCGACCGAGCGGGTGGCGTGGCCGACCTTCAGCCCCAGGTCCCACAGCATGTACAGCATGTGCTCGGCGACCTGCTCGGCGCGCGGCGTCTTCTTGTACGGCAGCAGGAACAACAGGTCGATGTCGGAGAACGGCGCCAGCTCGCCGCGGCCGTAGCCGCCGACCGCGACCAAGGTCAGCCGCTCCGACAGGGTCGGGTTGGGCGTGGGATAGGCCACCGCCGCGGTGTCGTCGTGCAGCACCCGGATCAGCTGGTCGATCAGGTAGGACAGCGCCTGCGCCGCGGCCACGCCGTTGCCGTCGCGCTCGAAGCGCCCGCGGACGTCGGCGCGGCCGGCGGCCAGCGCCTGACGCAGCAGGTCCAGGACCTGGGCGCGGCGCTTGTCGCTGGGGCTGGGATCGAGCGCGCGCAGCGCCGCGATCAGCCGCGAGCGGTCGATCACGTCGCGACGACGCGCAGGGTAGCTGCTCATGCCCACAAGGTAGGCGAGAAGGCCGTTCCCTGCCAGAGCGCGGCGCGCCGCGGTTCAACTCGGCCGAGGCCGGCTGGGGGGCACTACTCGGCCGGGGCGGGCCGGTGCACCGGCCGGCGGCGCAGCGCCGCTCGCGCCAGGCCCGCCAATGTCGCCGTGAGCGAGATCACCAGCACCCAGGCGCCCGGCCGAATCCCGGTGACCGTCGACAGGTTGGCCGCGAGCACCAGCCCGATCGGGGCGTGCGCCAGCCGATGGAAATAGATCGCCTCGCCCAGCATGGTCAGGGATGCCGCGGCCACGGCCAGCAGCACCCCCGCCCAGGCGGGTAGCGCCGGCGGCCGGTCCAGCGCCCGGTAGGCCAGACGATGGCCGATCAGCCAGAGATAGAGCCCGCCCACCACGGTCGGCTCGGCGACCTCCAGCTTGGACTGCATGAAATAGTGGATGAGGCCAAGCGCCGCGGCCGGAAAGACCAGCCGGTGCAGCTGCTGCCAGCGGCGGCCGCCCAGCCGGCGCATCATGCCGTCGGTGGAGGTGGCGGCCAGCACCATCAGCCCGGCGAGCGCGGCGAAGCCGATGGTGAGATAGACCCGCAGCACGATCTCGGAGGCCACGGCCGGCAGGTCGAAGCCCATGTCGACGACATAGGCGCAGAGATGCAGCCCCAGATAGACGGCACTGGCGACCCCGGCCAAGCGCCGCAGCGTGGCCAGCCGCGGCCAGGCGAACATCCGGCGCAGCGGCGTGATCGCCAGCGTGATCATCAGCAGCCGGACCGCCCACAGTCCGAGCTGGTGGATCGCCTCGTTGACCGGCCGCGGCCCCAGATCGTGCGCCGCGATCTCGACCAGGATCCACAGCCCGGGCAGCAGGACCAGCCCGAAGGCGCCGGCCTTGAACGCCGAAGTCCGTCCGCCGCGCTCCTGCCAGGGCCAACCCATGCGCCGTTCTCCACTGTTGCGAGCCCGGACATTCGCCCGGACGGGACCCGGCGTTACCTGCCGCGTCAGCCGGTCCGAACCTTAGGCTATCATCTTGTGCGCAGATCTTGACCGGAGGTCGACGATGCTTCGAGGTCAGACGGTTGCCCGCGTCACGGCGCTGGCCGGTGCCGTGGCCGGACTCCTGGTGGCCGCCCACCCGGCCCACGCCGACGCCATCGATGGCGACTGGTGCTTCGCCGACGGCAAGCACATGCAGATCGCGGGGCCCGCGATCGTGACACCAGGCGGCAAGCGCACCGACGGCGACTATCGCCGCCATTCCTTCTCTTACGTGGTTCCGGCCGCCGAGGCCGGCGCCGGCCAGACCGTGCAGATGATCCTGCTGAACGAGAACACGGTTCAGCTCAAGGCCGCCGACGGGCCGGTGCAGACCTGGCACCGCTGCGGTCCACCGATCAGCCTGCTGCCGAGCGTGCTGCCGGCCTCGTAAAGCCGGTGTCCGCCTATCCAAGCAGCCGGCGCAGCATGTGCTCGAAGCGCGCCCCGGCCAGATGCACCTTGTCGAGCACGTCAGGCTCGAGCTCGTCCTCGAGCTCGGTGCCCTCGTCCAGCGTTTGGGCGGCGCCGTAGCCCATGCGCTTGACGGTGCCGCGCAGGCGGTCCGACAGGAAGACGGCGATCGCCCGGTAGAAGCGGGCGGCGAAGCCGGTGTCCGCGGCCAGCTGGGCAAGCAGGCGGTCGCGGCCGATGCGCAGCAGGATCGAGGGCTCGACCACCTTGACGGTCGCCGAGGGCGGCCGCGAATCGACGAGCGACATCTCGCCGACCACCTCGCCGGCCGACAGCCGCGCGACCTCGCCGAGCCCGGCGATGTCGACCGCCAGCATGCCGCGCAGCAGGATGTAGAGCGAACCGATCGGCCGTCCTTCCTCGATCAGCAGGGCGCCCGGCTGATGGCTCTCGCGCACGCCATAGGCGGCCATCCAGTCGATGTCGCTGTCGGCGAACTCGCCGAGGATGAACAGCACTTTGCGCATCGTCTGGGTTCTCCTGGGTTGGGCGCCTAGCCGAGCTGGCGGCGGGCGAGTTCTGCGAACGGGCCGGGCTGCCGGATCAGCTCGGCGAACGAACCGGACTGGACGATCCGCCCGCGGTCGAACACCAGCAGGCGGTCGGCCCGCTCGACGGTCGACAGGCGATGGGCGATTACCAGGCGCGTCACGGCCAGCCGCTCCAGGCTCCGCGACACGATCGCCTGGACGCGGTTGTCGAGTGCGCTGGTCGCCTCGTCGAACAGCAGCAGGCGCGGCTTGCCGACGATCGCCCGGGCGATCAGCAGCCGCTGCACCTGGCCGCCGGACAGCGTCGAGCTGCCCTCGGTCAGCATGGTGTGCATGCCCATCGGCATGCGCGCGATGTCGGCGTCGAGGCCGGCCATCCGGGCCGCCTCCCAGGCGTCCTCCAGCGTGCCGTCGATCGGGCCCAGGATGTTCTCGAAGATGGTGCCGGGCAGCAGCCGGCCATGCTGCAGCACCACGCCGATCTGGCGCCGGACCGCCGGCAGGTCGAGACGGCGCAGATCCTGCCCGTCGACATAGATGCCGCCGGCCTCGGGCTGCTCGAAGCCCAGCAGCAGCTTCATAACCGTCGACTTGCCGGAGCCAGAGGCGCCGACCAGTGCCACGAACTCGCCGGGCGCCACCCGGAACGAGATGTCGTTGAGCACCGGCGGGCCGTTGGGGTCGTAGCGGAAGACGACATGGTTGAGGTCGATGGCGCCGGTCAGCCGGCCCGGGTCGGCCTTGGTCGCGTCGACTTCGGGCACCGCCTCAAGCAGCGGCCGGGCGCGGCTGTAGAGCGGTCCGATCATGAACGCCTGCAGGCCGGCGCGGGCCATTTGCAGCGCCGACGCCAGGAATCCGGTGAAGGCCGTGATGAACCCCAGGAACGCCCCGGTCGACAGGCCGTCGCGCTGGGTCGCGATCAGCAGCAGGACAGCCGCCGTCGTCAGCACGTCGTAGCCACTGACGAACGCCTCGAAGCGGTTGGCGGGCCGGCGCGACCGGATCAGCCGCGCCCGCAGCTCGGCAAAGTTCCGCCCCCAGCGGATGAAGGCCCGTTCCTCCGCGCCGGCCGCGCGCAGCTGGCTGATGTTGCCGATCAATTGGTAGACGAAGCTGAACGCGTTCGCGGACATCGTCTCGCCCTCGAACAGCGCCCTGACCTGGGACATGCCGGCCCACACCGTCGCACCGCCCAGCGCCACGGTCAGGGCGACCGCGCCGAGCGCCGGCCCCGGCGCATAGACGAACAGCAGCACGAAGCTGACCATCGAGAAGCAGCCATTGATCAGCGCGCCGACCGCGATGCCGGTCAGCGCCCGCCGGATCGAATCGACGACCAGCGCCCGCAAGGTCAGGTCGGCGGCGCTGTAGCGGGCGACGATCGGGGTCGGCAGGCGCAGGATGCGGTCGATCACGGCGGCCTGCAGATGGCCGGCAATCCGTCCTTCGATGCGCAGCATGGCGAGGTCGCCGGTCGCCTTGACGGCGAACTGCACGACGGCGACCACGGCGAGGCCGAGCGCCACTTCGATCAGCTGCAGACGCTGGTGGCCGGGCACCAGGCTATCGAAGGCGACGGCCATCGCCAACGGCATCAGCAACGCCAGCGCCCCGCCGAGGCAGCCGGTCGCCAGGACCGCGACCAGGTCGCGGCGCGCCGTGTCGAGCCCGAACAGCAACAGGTCGATCGGGCGCAGCGACCGCTCCGGGAGCGGGCGGTACAGCATGTGGGCGATCGGCGCCAGCGCCGCCGCTACCGCGCCATCCACCGCCCGCGCGCCGGCCGTGCCGTCATGCAGGCAATAGCCCGATCCGGGCGCCGGCAGCAGTGCGACCGGGCGCCGGCCGTCTTCGACGAAGGCCACCAGCGGACCAAGGTCCTGCCGCCACCAGTCGCCCCGCAGCGCGATCGGCCGGAGGCGGACCCGGGCGGCGCGCGCCACCCCTTCGAGAGTCGGCGCCGCCTCGGTCGCGGGCAGCTCGACCGGGTGGCCGATGGCGGCCAGCACCCGTTGGCACGCAGCGATCAGCGGATGCTGGCGCGGCGGCGCCAGGGCCCGCCCGCCCGAGCGCAGGACGTCGGCAAATCGGTCGACCGTGTCATCAAGGTCGGCCGCGGTCCGCGCGCCGAGCGTGGCCAGGCGCGCCGCTTCGTCGATCGTTTCGCGGACGGTCAACGCCGCCATGGTGGCCAGGGCCTGGCGATGATAGCCGTCGAGCCAGGGCCGCCACCGCGGCTGGCTCAGCAGCGCCGCGGTTCCGCACGCCGCCACTGCCGCGCCGTCGGCGCCGGCATCCAGCCAGGCCCCCGGCGTCAGCGGCACGATCTCCCCGACCGCAACAGGTGGACCGGACTCCCGGCCGAAATAGCGGACCTCGCCGGCCGTGACGCGAACCCACAGGACGCCGCGCTCGCTGCGCAGGGCCGCTCCCGGCCGCAGGGTCCGGGTGCCGTCGATCGGGATCGGGTCGGCGGCCGCGGTCGGCGCCGGCGCGAGCCGGGCAAGGCCGTCGCCGAGCTGCCACAGCCAGGCGTCGACCCGCTCGTGCAGCCAGCGCTGGGCGCTCGGGTCCGCCCCCATGGCGCGCAGCTCGTCGTCGGACAGCGCGGCCAGATGCGCCCCGTCCCAGGCGATCGCCTGGATCTCGACATCATCGTCGGCGGCGGCTGCGGCCAGGCCAAACAGCATGCCGCCGCCGTCGATCCGGCCGAGATAGCGGCGCGGCGACCGGCGCACGCCGTCGCGCCGTTCGGCCGCGTAGAGTTCGACATGGCCCTCGGCGATCCACCACGCGCCGGCGTCGCGGTGGAGCGCCAGGCTCTCGCCCGCCGCCAGCTGGCGCTTGCCGGACTGCGGGGCGGCGGCGCGTTCCAGCATCGGGGCATCGGCCTCGGCAAGGGTCACGATCAGCTCTCCAGCAGCGCGCGGTAGGGTCCCGGCACGGCGCTGAGGGCGGCGTGCCGGCCGCGCTGGACGATGGTGCCGTGGTCCAGCACCAGGATCTGGTCGCAGTCGCGCACCGTGCTCAGCCGGTGCGCGATGACGATGCAGGTGCATCCGCGCCGGCGCAGGTTCTCCATGAACAGGTGCTCGCTGAGCGGGTCGAGGGCACTGGTCGCTTCGTCCAGAACCAGGAGCGCGGGATTGAGCACCAGCGCCCGGGCGATCGCGACGCGCTGGCGCTGGCCGCCGCTGAAGTTGCGGCCGCCATCGTCGACCGGCTGGTCGTAGCCGCCCGGCCGCTGAGCGATCTCGTCGTGGATCACGGCGTCCCGGGCGGCGGCGACGATGCGCTGGTCGCGCAGGGTCGGATCCCACAGCGTGATGTTGTCGCGCACGGTGCCCTCGAACAGCGCGACCGTCTGATCGACATAGGCGACCGAGCCGCGCAGCACGCCGCGATCGATCGCGCCGATCGGGCGGCCGTCGAGCTCGATGGTGCCGCCCGACGGCTCGTACAGCCCGGCGATCAGCTTGCCCACGGTCGACTTGCCGCTGCCCGACGCGCCGACCAGGGCGACCCGGTCGCCGGGCTCGAGGTCGAGCGAGAAGCCATCGATCAGCGGCGGGTCGAGCGGACTGAAGCCGAAGGCGAGATCGCGCACGCGCAACGCCCCGCTCAGCCGGCTCAGGGGCTGCCGCGCCACGGCCGGCGCCCGGAACGCCGAATCCGACGGATGGCGGAGCACGTCATCCAGGCGCTGGATCGCGCCGTTCGTTTCCTGCAGCTGCGCGCCGAACGAGACCAGCCCGCTGATCGGCGCGAAGAAGCTGGCCGCCAGCCCCTGCAGCGCGACCAGCATGCCGATGGTGATCGCGCCGTCCATCACGCGCAGGCCGCCGACCAGGATGATGGCGGCGGTGCTGAGCGCGCTCAGCAGCGGCGGGACGGCGCCCAGCAGCCGGCGCAGACGCCCGACGTCCTGCTCGGCGTTGACCACCTTCGCGTGGGCACCCGCCCAGCGCCGGAAGAACAGGGCTTCGGTCCCGGTCGCCTTGAAGCTGTCGACCATCGACAGCCCCTGCAGGGTGACCGCGCCCAGCTTGCCTTCGTCGAGCTGCAGGCGCTGGCTGCGGTCGTTGAGCAGGCGCGCGGTGCCCCACAGGCAGAGCAGCTCGAGCGTGCCGAAGCCGGCCGCGACCGCCGCCAGCGGCAGGTCGTACTGCGCCATGATCGCCAGGTAGAACAGCACCGAGACCAGATTGAGGCAGGCCAGCGTCAAGCCGCTCGACGTGGTGCCGGCCAGGCGGTCGTTCAGCATCATCCGATTGCCGATCTCGCCCGCCTGGCGATGGACGAAGAAGGTGACCGGCAGCTGCAGCACATGCCACAGGAAGCGGCCGGCCGCGGCCAGCGCCAGGCGTGCCTGCAGGCGGGTCAGATAATGCTGCTGGAGGCCGGTGAGCGCGGCGCGCACGACGGCGGTCGCCACCATCCCCGCGAGCAGCGGGTACAGCCACCCGGTCAGATGCTCGACCAGATAGTAGTCGATGAAGATGCGCGCGAAGGCCGGGACCACCAGCCCCGGCAGGATCAGGCACAGATTGACCAGCACGATGAAGCCGAGCGCCGTGCCGCTGCCGGCCAGCCGTTCGCGCAGCCCGCGCGCCGCGCTCGGCCGCCGGCCGCCGGCCCGGAACTCCGGCCCGGGCTCGAAGGCGAGGACGACGCCGGTAAAGCTCTCGTCGAACTCGGCGCTGCTGACGGTGCGCGGCCCCGACGCCGGATCGTTCAGGAACACGCGGTCGCGGTCGAAGCCCTCGACCACCACGTAGTGGTTGAAGTTCCAGAACACCACCAGGGGCAGCGGCAGCTCGCGCAGCTTCTCGGGGTCCTTCTTGAAGCCCTTGGCGTTGAGCCCGAAGCGGCGGGCGGCCTTGATGATGTTGCTGGCCTTGCTGCCGTCGCGCGTGACGCCGCAGGCCTGGCGCAGCTCCTCCAGGGGCACGTGCCGGCCGAAATAGCCCAGCACCATCGACAGGCAGGCGGCGCCGCACTCGACCACTTCGAGCTGCAGGACAGTCGGGGTTCGGACCCGTTGGCGGCCGGGCCGGAGAGCGGCAGCGGCCGATCTGGCGAGCCGGCGGATCATGGCTGCGGATCGAACAGCCGTTCGAACGCCGGCACCACGACGCTGGCCACATGCAGCGTCCGGGTCACGATCTCGGCCGCGCACAGGGTGCCGCTGCTGATCGAGGCCGAGGGCCCGCGCGAGGACGACCAGCGATAGCCGCTGGGATTGCCCGGGTCCGGCTCCAGATCGACCTGGACCTCGAACGGCGCGCCGCCCCCGGACAGGGTCTGCACCAGCTGCCGGTTCTTAAGCGTGCGCATCATGCCTTCGGCGGTCGACGGAATCTCGGCGACCTGCCGGACCCGCCCGAGCATGAACCCGAACTCCTCGCGCTTGACCGTGCTGGGCGCAATCTGGACCGCCATGCCCGGCTTCAGCTTCTTGCCTTCGGTCGGCGGCACGTAGAGCACGGCGATCAGGCCGGCGCCGGGCCGCCCGCGGTCGGGCGGCAGCAGCGTCATCAATGAGCCGCCGCGCTCGAGCAGCTCGCCGCGGTTGACCTTGAGCTCCACGACCACCCCTTCGTAGGGGCTGCGCACCACCTCGAGCCGGTCGAGGCGTTCGTCGATGGCGGCGATGTGGCGGCGCGCCGCATCGATGCGCAGGTCCAACTGCAGCAGCTCGCGCTCGCGCTCGACCCGCTGCTGGGTCTCGGCGAGCTCGAGATCCTTGAGCGAGTTGCGGGCGCGCGCGAGATCCTCCTGGACCTGTCCGATCTCGATGCGGGTGTCGATCGTCCGCTGGCGGGTGATCATGCGCTTCTCGGCCAGTTCGGCCTCGTAACCGGCGCGCTCGTTCAACCAGGCCAGCCGCTGCTGCAGGAACGCCGTCGCCTGGGCGGCGGCCGTGCGCTTCTGGTCGTCGACCGCCGCCTGGATCGTGCTGTTGCGGCCCTGGAACTCGACGATGCGGGCGCGCTCGTCTTCGGCATTGCGCAGGTCCGCCTGCGCCTGCTCGCGTTCCTGGCGCAGATCAGGCTGATCCACGCGGGCGACCGCGGCGTCGGCGGCGACATGGTCGCCGGGGGCGACCATCAGATCCAGCACCCGCCCCTGGCTGGACGAGGTCACGTCGAGGACGCCCGCCGGGCTCAGGATGATGCCGTCGGCCTGCACGCGGATGGGAATCGAGAACAGGACGGTGCCGGCGCCGGCGGTCGCGACCAGGAGCGCCATCGCCAGGAGCAGCAGCCAGCCCAGCCGGTCGGTGACCCGCAGGCCCTGATCCAGGCGCTCGGGTGTCGACAGCCGCTCCAGCGCGACATCCCGGAAGATCGATCCGTCGGCCATCGGGATCTCCCTGCTGGCGAACTTGGCAGTGGTGCGTCAGGCACCGTTCCGCAGTCGATACGAGTCAGGCGTTGCCCCATACCGCTCCCATGACTTGATCGATAATTCGTCAAAGAATAATTAAGAGCTCTGTTTCGATAGGGCCGATAGATGATGAAAAATCATCGAAGGGAATCAGAAACGTTATTACACAAACAATTTGCATGAGTCATAGTTATGGATCGAAATCTATCAATGACCCTTACTTTATTTAAATTATTTGGAAACTTATCCGCGGCTCTCCTTGGGGCGACGGGCGCGACACCGTCTCAATGGAGGGATGCATGGCGGCGGAAGGCAAGACGCGGAGCTACGGCGACGAGACCGAACTCAGCCTCGACGACCTGTCGGGCGTCGTTGGCGGGACGGGGACCCAGTTCAAACCGGACGATGCTGCGAACCAGATCGCGCCCGGCGCCGATCCGGCCCATAGCGGCTCGCCCCAAGGCGGTCCGCCCCCCGGCTACGACGCGGCGCAAGGCGGCTCGCCCCAGGGCGGCCCGCCGCCGGGCTACGACACGGCGCAGGGCAGCTCGCCCCCGGGCGGCCCGCCGCCGGGCTACGATTCCGCACAAGGCGGCTCGCCTCAGGGTGGTCCACCCCCGGGCTACGACACGGCGCAGGGCGGCTCGCCCCCGGGCTACGACACGGCGCACAGCGGCTCGCCCCCGGGCTACGACACGGCGCACAGCGGCTCGCCCCAGGGCGGCCCACCGCCGGGCTACGATCCGGCGCAGGGCGGCTCACCCCAAGGCGCTCCGGCCCCGGGCTACGACACGGCGCAGGGCGGCTCGCCCCAAGGCGGTCCGCCGCCGGGCTACGACACGGCGCAGGGCGGCTCGCCCCAGGGCGGCC
>CAZEFK010000186.1:0-14392 GCA_964511405.1 uncultured Comamonadaceae bacterium
AGGCGCTCTCCATCGCCAACCAGACCCCCCAGATCCTGCTGTCCCTGTTCCGCTAACGGCCGCCGCGGGGCGGCTGCCGGTCCTCCGACGTGAACCGAAAGGCCGCCGCCCCGTGCGCAGCACCCGTTTCAATCTGGCCGCCTGGCTTGTCGAACGCGGCGAAAGCCGTTCGGACGAAGCGGTGGATCCGACGTCGGTGCCGCCCTGGCCGGATGCGCCCGAACCCGCAGACGGCCATTGCACCACCGCGACGAGCCGTCTATCTTGCGCGCCGCGCCGACCGGCCGCCGACTTAGCTCAGGGGTAGAGCAACTGATTCGTAATCAGTAGGTCGTCAGTTCAAATCTGACAGTCGGCACCAGCGGTTTCAATGGGTTAGGGTGTGACGGGGCGCAAGACGTCAAACGCTCCGGTCATGGCCCGTTCTCCGGGGCTCAGGCCCGGCATCAGCCTCGCGGGCCAACCGGGCCATCACCCGGTCGCCAACCTGATCACCAGGACGTCGCGCGCCGGCACCGTCACGGTGTCGCCCTCGGCGTGGGCCCCGGGGTTTGCCCAGTGGGTCCCGCCGAAAGTCAGGGGGCCGTGCTGCGGGCCCAGGGTTACCGTGGCGCGCTGGGTCTCGCGCGTGGGATTGACCAGCCAGAGCACCGTGCCGCCGGTGCCGGCATGCAGGCGGGCCTGCATCGCCAGCTTCGAGAGGCGCACATGCTGCGGCTTGCCGGTCCAGGCGAAGGCTTCGGCGAAATAGTGCCGGTTGGCCTCGCCGGAGGTCTTGAAGTAGCCGACGCCCGGATGTGTGCCGACCAGCAGCGTCCGGCCCCGGCCGTGGCGGTGTTCGACCACGGCGATCCGGCCGTCGGCGAACCGGCCGAGGTCCCGGCCGCCGGCGAGCGCATAGCTCTGCAGGAAGCCGCCGCCGGTTACGGTCTGGCCGGCAAAGCCGAAACGGATCCGGTCGCCGATGTCGGGCATGAACTCGACCTCGTGCTCGCGCACGCCGAAGATGCGGTCGAACCCATGGTTTGGCTGCACCGTGCCGACCATGCCGCGGTCCCCGAAATAGCCGGGACAGGCTTCGCTGATCAGGGTCCCGCCGTCCTCGATCCAGCGCGCCAGCGCTGCCGCATGGCCGCTGGTCAGCATGATCGGATAGGGCGCGTAGATCGTGTCGTAGTCGCGGATATGGTCGACATGCACCCAGTCGGCCTGGATCCCGTTGTCGAAGAAGCCGCGATAGGCGCCCCACATGGCTTCGGCGTAGGTGTCCGGGCAATGGCGATGGTTGAGCAGGACATCCCAGGCCTGGGCTTCCGGGATCACCAGCAGGCCGATGTCGCCCGCCACCGGCCGCGCCGCGAACAGCGCCTGCTGCTCCGGCGCATTCGCCCATTTCGCCAGGGCGCTGGCCATGTCCGAGCGCGGCGTGCGGCTGCCGTCCATGGCGTAGGAGCCGAATGCCCCGAACAGCGGGCCGTTCAACAGCGGCCGCCAGCGCAGATTGAGGATGCCGGTGGCGCCGGCGGCGAACGAAGTCATCGTCCAGACCCGGATGTCCTCCGGCTCGGCGACGCGTCCGTCATCCTTGTCGCGGCCGAGCACCTGCGGCTGCAGCCACAGCGGCCCGCCCTGCCGCTCGGCATGCCACCACGGCTTGCCGCGCGAGGCCGCCCGGGTCATGTCCGCGCCGTAGAAATTGCGCCAGGGCTGGTTGCCCTTGCGCGCCGGCACCCACGTCATGCCGTAGAGCTCGACCTTCGAGGCGGCCAGCCAGTCGTCGCAGCCGTTCGTGACCATGTTGGGTATGGCGCCGGCGATGCCGTGCGCGGCGATCAGGCAGTCCGGGTCGACCGCGCGGATCGTGTCGATCCGGAACTGCATCTGGCCATAGAAGTTGTCGCGGCGGAACTCGAACCAATCGAGGCCTTCCGCATAGGCCGCGATGTCCGCCGGCGGTTCGATATCTTCCCATTCGGCATAGGAATAGCGATGCCAGGCCGCGGCCAGGGCGTCGAGGTCGCCGTATTTCTGTTTCAGCCAGTCGCGAAAGGCCGCCTTGGCATAGCTGGAATAATCGACATCGGCGGCGTAGTTCACCTCGTTCCAGATGTCATAGCCGGCCAGCGCCGGATGGTCCCGGTAGCGGGTGGCCAGCGCCGTGAGGAAGGCGGCGGCGGCCTCGCGCACCTCGGGGCAGTTCATGCTCAAGGCGCCGGCACCGCCGCCATTGTTGGCAAAGCCGCCGACCGCGGCGCTGACGCCCATGTTCGAGGTCAGCGGCCGCCCGTCCATGCGGATCTGCCGGGCATGGGCGAACTTGCGGTAAGCCCAGTCGGGAACCGTGTGCGTCAGCTCGGCAATGATGGTCTTGAGGCCGTTCTCGGCCGCCAGGTCCATCTGCCGATCGTAGTCGCTCCAATCATAGTAACCCGGCCGCCGTTCGATGACGCTCCACATGAACCAATGGCGGAAGACGTTGAGTCCGTCTTCGGCCGCCACCCGGTAGTCCCGTTCCCAGTCCTCGCGCGGCGGATTCGACTTGCGGAAATAGACCGCGCCGAACGGGATCGCCGGCAGCTTGCGGATCGGCATGTGAAGGCTCCTTGCGGGTAATCGGGTCGAGGTGGGCGACTGGGACTCGCCAATCCTCAGGCGACGAAGCGGGTGCGATGCATCATCCGCTTGTGGCGCGGATCGGGGCTCGGCACGGCCGAGATCAGGCTGCGGGTGTAGGGTTCGCGGGGGGCGGTGCAGATCTGCTCGGCCGGGCCGGTCTCGACCAGCCGCCCGCGATGCATGACCGCGACCCGGTCGCAGAAATAGCGGACGACCGTGATGTCGTGCGAGATGAAGATGAAGCTGAGGTTCAGGCGCTTCCGGATGTCCAGCAGCAGGTCCAGGATCTGCGCCCGGATCGAGACGTCCAGGGCGGCGGTGGCTTCGTCGGCGATGACCACGCGCGGCTCGAGCGCCAGGGCGCGGGCGATGCCGATGCGCTGCCGCTGCCCGCCCGAGAAGGCATGCGGATAGCGCTCCATGGCCAGCGGATCGAGGCCGACCAGCTCCAGCAGCGCCGCGACGCGGGCGGTCAGCGCCGGGCCGCGCAGCCGGCCGCTGACGTAAAGCGGATCGCCGATGATCTGCTTCACGGTCATGCGCGGGTTCAGCGACCCGAACGGATCCTGGAAAATGAGCCGGACATCGCGGTGATAGGCCCGCAGCGCCGATTTGCCGAGGGTGGTGATCTCGGCGGTTCGGCCGTCGCGGCCGCGATAGGCGATGCTGCCGGCGCTGGCGGGCATCGCCCCCAGGATCAGCCGGCCCAGGGTGGTCTTGCCCGACCCGCTTTCCCCGACGATGCCCAGGGCCTCGCCCGAGAACAGGTCGAGATCGACGGCGTCGACGGCCGCCACCGCGCTGCGGCCGGTGCCGAACTGCTTGGACAGGCCACGGATCGACAGCGCGGGCATGCCGTCGGCGGCCACCGGGGCCGGGCTGCGGCGCTGCTCCAGCCGCACGGTCGCGTCGAGCAGGGCGCGGGTATAGGGATGGCGGGCGTCGTGGAAGATGTCCTCGGCGCTGCCCTGCTCGACCACCCGGCCGAAGCGCATCACGGCAACCGCATCGGCGATCTCGGCCACCAGGCCCATGTCGTGCGTGATCAGCAGCATGGCCATGCCGCGGCTCACCTGCAGCCGCTTGATCAGGTCCAGGATCTCGGCCTGCGTGGTCACGTCGAGGGCGGTGGTCGGCTCGTCGGCGATCAGGATGTCGGGGTCGCAGGCCAGCGCCATGGCGATCATCGCCCGCTGGCGCATGCCGCCGGAGAACTCGAACGTGTAGCGGTCGACCATCCGGCCGGGGTCGGGGATCTCGACCTGGCGCAGCAGGTCGACGGCGGCGGCCCGCGCCGCGCGCCGGTCGAGCTTGCGGTGCAGGCGCAGCGCTTCGATGATCTGCGAGCCGACGGTATGAACCGGCGACAGCGAACTCATCGGCTCCTGGAACACCAGGCCGATCCGCCCGCCGCGGATCTTCAGCAGCTCCGGGCTGCGCGCGCCGAGCTTGGCGATGTCGATCTCGCCGCCGGTGCCCCGGAGCAGGATCCGCCCGCCCGCGATGCGGCCGTTGCGGTCGACGATGCGCAGCAGCGCCCGGGCGGTGACGCTCTTGCCCGAGCCGCTCTCGCCCACCAGGCACAGCGTCTTGCCGCGCTGGAGCTCGAAGCTCACGCCGCGCGCCGCATGCAGGATGTGGGTCCTGAGCCTGAAATCGAGGCTGAGGTCCTCGACCTTCAGCACCACATCGGCGCCGCTGTCCGATGAAGCGGCCGTATTGGCGAAGGTCACGGTCATGACTCGTAAGGGTCGGCCGCGTCGCGCAGGCCGTCGCCGAAGAAATTGAAGGCCAGCACGGTCAGCACCACGGCACCGGACGGCCAGATCAGCAGCCAGGGGGCCAGGGCGATGGTGCGCACGTTCTGCGCGTCCTGGAGCAGCACGCCCCACGAGACCACCGGCGGCTTGAGCCCGACGCCGAGGAAGGACAGCGCGGTTTCGGCCACGATCATGGTCGGCACCGCCAGCGTGACCACCGCCAGGATGTGGCTGGTCAGCGACGGCAGGATGTGCCGGAAGATCAGCCGGCGCTCGCTCGACCCGTCCAGCCGCGCCGCCGTCACGAAGTCTTCGTTGCGCAGGGCGTAGAAGCGGCCGCGCACCTCGCGGGCAAGCCCGGTCCAGCCGAGCAGCGAGACGATGATCGTGACGATGAAATAGACCTGCAAGGGCGACCAGCTGACCGGGATCGCCGCCGCCAGCCCCAGCCACAGCGGAATGGTCGGCATCGCGCTGATCACTTCGATGACGCGCTGGATCACCATGTCCACCCAGCCGCCATAGAAGCCGGACAGGCTGCCCAGGGTCACGCCCAGCAGCATGCTCACGACGATGCCGACCAGCCCGATCGACATGGAAATCCGGGTGCCGTAGATGAGCCGGCTCAACAGGTCGCGGCCAAGCCGGTCGGTGCCCAGCAGATACATGGCATCGCTGGCGCGCCGCGGTCCGATCAGGTGCGTCCGCAGGGGGATCAATCCCCACAGCCGATAGGCCGGGCCGTCCACGAAGACCCCGATCGGCACGACCTTGCGCTCGTCCGGCACGTAGCTGCGCGCCAGCGAGGCCGGGTCGACCCGCATGGCATAGCCGATCACGTGGGGCAGGAACCGCCTGATGCCATCGGGTTCCGACACGAACAGCCGGATCGACTGGGGCGGCGCATTGACGAATTGCGGCCGCGCCGCATTGGGCAGCGCCGGCGCCAGGAATTCGGCAAAGGCCCCCACGGCATAGAGCAGCAGGATGACGATGCCCGAGACGACGGCGACCTTGTTGCGGGCGAACCGATGCCAGACCAGCGCCCATTGGCCGGCCGCCTCGATGCCGCCGGTGTCCTGGCCTGATCTGAGCGGGCTGATCGCGGGGGCGGTTTCCGCCGCCTCGTCCAGGAACGCGTGCGTGCTCATCACCGGAACCGGATCCGCGGGTCGAGCACGGCCAGCAGCATGTCCGACACCAGCATGCCGATCAGGGTCAGCACGCCCATGAGCAGGATGAAGCTGCCGGCCAGGTACATGTCCTGCGAGATCAGGGCACGCAGCAGCAACGGGCCGGCCGTCGGCAAATTGAGGACGATCGCAGTGATCGTGGCGCCCGACACCAGCCCCGGCAGCACCCAGCCGATCGCCGACACGAATGGATTGAGGGCGATGCGCACCGGATAGCGCACGATCGCCCGGTATTCCGGCAAGCCTTTCGCCTTGGCGGTGATCACATAGGGTTTGTTCAGCTCGTCGCTGAGATTGGCGCGCAGGATGCGGATCAGCGCCGCCGTGCCGTGCGTGCCGATGATGATTACCGGGACCCACAAGTGGGCCAGCAGGTCCATGGCCTTCGCCCAGGACAGGGGCGCATCGATATAGGCCGGCGAATAGAGGCCGCCGACGCTCTGGCCGAGATATTTGTAGGCCAGGTACATCAGGGTCAGCGCCAGGATGAAGTTCGGCACCGCCAGGCCGATGAAGCCCAGGAAGGTGAAGCCGTAGTCGCCGACCGAATGACGGCGCACCGCCGAATAGATGCCGATCGGCAGCGACACCGCCCAGACGAACAGCAGCGACGCGACCGAGATCGCCAGCGTCGAGCCCATCCGCTCCCAGATCAGGTCGGCGACCGGCCGGTTCCACTCGAAGGAATAGCCGAAGTCGCCCCGCAGCAGGATGCCGCCGACCCACTTCAGGTACTGCACCCAGAAGGGCTGGTCGAGGCCGTAGATTTCGCGGAGGCGGGCGATCTGCGACGGGTCCACGTTCTGCCCGGACTGCGTCATCATCGAGACCATCGAGGTCAGATAGTCTCCCGGCGGCAGTTGGATGATGAAGAACGCAATGATCGACATGCCGAACAGCGTCGGCACCATGTAAATCAGGCGCTTGACGACATAGTGCAGCATGTCCCCTTTGCGCTCCCCAGGTCAGCGCCAGGTGATGTGAACAACCTCGGCCAAGTCGATTCCCGGCACGGTGACAGTTACTTGGCCGTCCGCCATCGCGGCGTCGGCGACCTGCCCGGCGACCAGCAGCCGCGCCGCCGCGACCGACCGCGCCGCCGGCACCGCCACCGAGACCTGGTGGCGGCCGACCGGGAAGATGTCGCGCGTCGGCCCCTTCAGCATCATGGGGTTGGTCAGGTTGTGCAGGGCGACGACCATCCCGTCGCGGCCCGTGCGCACGGCGATGTCGAGCACCGACCGGCCCGTGACCTCGACCGCCGGGCGCTTGCCCAATGCCCAGCGCACCGTATTGGCGATCAGGCGCTGGTGGTCGGCGGCCAGCACCTCCCAGAAGATGCTGCCGATGTTCCAGGGAATGTAGGCGGTGCGGCCGCCGCCCGGATGCCGGCGCGCCACCAGCGCGGCGCCGGTCGGCGCCGCGCGGGCGTAGACCTCCTCCATCGGCAGGTCCGGGAAGTCGGGCACGTAGAGGAACGGGACCTCGGTATCGGCGGCGGCCTCGACCGCGATCAAAGAGGTGCCGCCGATGATGCGCGCTGCGCCCTCATAGCCCTCGGCGATCGGGTGGCTGCCGGCGATCGCGACATAGCTGTTCTGGACCGGCCCGCGCGTCGGCGCGGCCAGGCGGACACCCAGCAGCTCGCCGAGCCCCAGGCCGCCCCGTGGGCGGTTGGCCTCGTCGCGGGTCGCGGTCTCGAAGGCGGCGACGAGGCTGCCGCCACGCGCCGCATAGTCCGACAGCATGGCGCATTGGGCATCGGACAGGCAGGTCGAGTTGGCCAGGATCACGACCTTGAAGCCGTCCAGCCGCGCCGGCGTCATGGCCTGGTCCGACAGCATCTCGAAGGGCAGCTTGGCCTCGACCAGCGCCTGATAGAAGCCCAGGCCGTCGGCCTCCGCCGTGGCCCGCGTCTCCGGCCCATGGTGGCGCAGGGTCGTCGCCGGATCGAGAATGGCGATTTCGGCCCACGGCGCTGTCGCGGCGAAGATCGGCTCCAGGGCCGCGTGCAGCGCGAAGCTGTCGACGATCGGCTGGACCCAGCGCTTGTCCGCCACGACGCCGTTGAACTTCGTGAACCAGGGCAGCAGGCCTTGGACGATGCCGTCCGTCATCCAGGAGCGGATTTCCGGCCCGGTGGTGACCGCGTCCTTCCACCGGTATTTCTCCTCGGGCCCGATCGAGGTGATCAGGATCGCCGGCCGCTCGCGGAATGTCGCGCGCATGCGCTTGCCGTTGCGCCCAGCCTGCCAGATCGGCTCGGTGCCGCGTCGCCCTTGATCGTCGACGACCAGGAACGGGCAGTGCTTCTCGATCAAGTCGAGATCGAACTCCATGAGCGACACGCTGCCCATGTTGGGAATGAAGCGGCTGTGCGGCTTGATCGCCTTCATCGCGTCATCCCATTCGGCGACCAGGCGGCTCAGGGTGGTGCGCCGCCAGGCCGACCAGGCCGTCCAGGCCGGGTTGTCGGGATCGGCGTCGCGCGGCAGGTCCAATCCCGACATCAGGCGGAAGCTGGCCCGGCAGCTCTCGCAATAGCAGACGCCGTGGCCCTGCCAGCGATTGGCGAAGATCGCGTCGATGTCGTACTGACGGGTGATCTCGCGCAAGACTTCCGGCATGAACCGGAAATTGTAGTCGCCATAGGCGCAGGTCACCCAGACGCTGGGATAGGCCCAGTGCCGCCGCCGGTTGCCGTCCTTGTCCACGGCGATCCACTCGGGATGGGCGGCGGCGGCATCCTCATGGACGGCGTGCGGGTCGACGCGCGCCATCACGTGCAGGCCCAGGCGCCGCGCCCCGGCGACCAGGCTGCCGAAAGGATCCGTGTCGCCCAGGACCTTGCTCACATAGTGAAGCGGCACTGTCGACGGGTAGTAGGCGACGTAACCGCCGGCGCTGAGGCAGGCCGCGTTCGCCCGGCTGCGCTTGAACAGGTCGATCCAGAACTCGGGATCGAAGCGGATCGGATCATCTTCGGCCAGGGTCAGCTGGACCCAGCGCGTCGCCGACTTGTACCAGTCCGGCGTCCGCAGCTGGCCTGCGATAGGGGCGTCGGTCTGCGGCATCGTTCCCTCAGGCCTTGAAGAACTGCTCCGGTCGCGCTGGTCCCGGGGTTGGCCAACCGAAGGAATCGGGCATGGTCTTCGGCACATTGACCATGTTGTTCTTGACGATGCCATAGCTGTCCGGCGGCAGGCTGACCCCGAAGGTCAAGAACAGGTCGGCCGCGTTCTCCAGGATCTGGCGCATCACCTGGACCTGTTTCTTGGGATCCGCCGTCGCCAGCAGCGTCCGGTACAGCTCCTGCTGGGCCTTGATCTCGGCGGGCGGCTCGACCGCGTTGGGATTTTTCGGGTCGAGATAGTACAGCGACCATCCCGGGGCATAGAGCGAGTTGGTCGAGAACGGCACGAAATAACGCGCATCCAGCATGGCGGCGACGCCGCTGCAGGCGCCGAACTGATGCGCGGTGGCATCGAAGTCGCGGCCGCGCCGCACCCGCGTCTCCCACAGCGACCGGTCCATGCTCCGCATCTGCGCATCGATGCCGACCGCCTGGAACATCGGCACGACGAGCTGGAACATGTCGAGAAACGTCTCACGCGTCTGGTCCAGCTCGAAGATGATCGTCACGCGCCGGCCCTTGTCGTCGAGCCGGTAGCCGTCGCCGTCCTTGTTGGGAATGATCTTGTCCAGCATGGCACTGGCGGCTTCGGGATCGTACTGGGTGAAGTCCCTGGCCAGCCGCTCGACGTAAAGCGGATCCCCGGGCCGGATCGAAGCCTGGGCCGGCTCGCCTTCGCCCACCAGCACCGCGTCGATCAGCGCCTGCCGGTCGACGGCGATCGACAGCGCCTGGCGGAACGCCTTGGTGTTGAACAGCCTGTTCTTCACCGGATCGGTGTGGTTGAGGTTGAGCTGGAAGACCATCACGTTGGCGGCGGTTTCCTTCAACGTGTAGAACCCGAAATTGCCCGCCGATTTGCCCGCGAACAGAACCGGCTTGTTGGCCGGGGTGGCGATGTACTGGTCCATCGAGTCGATCTCGCCATGCAACGCCTTCAGCAGCAGGAGTTCGGGACTGGCCACCATCTGATAGACGATGCGGTCGAAATAAGGCAGCTGCGTGCCGGCCGGATCGACCTTGAAGTAGAAGGGATTGCGGACGGCGATTGCCTGCTGCGTGTTCTGTCCCGGCGCCACCGTGAACATCCAGGCGTTGAGCGTCGGCCGGTTCGGGTTCTGAAAGAACGTGTTGTCGTCCGACAAGCCGATCTCGCGCTGGAACAGGGCGATCCAACTGGCCAATCCGCGGGCTTTGGCGATCTTGTCCGCGTCGGGATTGTAGCGGATATGGAATTGCTGCAGGTAATGCTTCGGCGTCCGGGTGATTTCGTCCTGCTGCGCCCAGGCCAGGTTCTGAACGAAGAAGCCGTTCGGCGACGTGAAGACGACCTTGAAGGTCGTCTCGTCGATGACGTCAAGCCGCGCCGGCGTGCCGTTCGTATACCACCAACTATTGCCGCCGGTACTGGCATCCTTGTCGCGAAAATAGGCATCGTACCAGAATTTCACGTCCTCTGTCGTATAGGGATGGCCATCCGACCATTTGTGGCCTTTGCGCAGATGGAACGTGTATTCGGTGGCGTCGGCATTGACCTCCCAGGCCTCGGCAACGTTGGCAATCAGCCCCGACCAATCGGGATTGAAGCGGACCAGCGGCTCATAGCCCTGATAGCGCACGACCATGGACAGCGAGCCGCCGCCGACCAGCGCGTGGTTCCAGTCGCCGCCCTGGGCGCCCGGACGCTCGAACGGCGTGATCACCAGCGGCGTGTCGGGCAGGCGCTGCGCGACCGGCGGCAGCGCGCCGCGCGCGACCTGATCCTTCAGGGCAGCCGATTCCTTGATGTCGCCGGCATGGGCGAATTTGGTCAGGGCGAAGGCTCCGGCGATGGCAGGACCGGCCGCGATGAACGCCCTGCGGCTCATTCTCGGCATTGGTGGCTCCTCCCTTTGCCCAGCCGGTTATGGTCGGCCATGGCGATATCGACGCTCGCATGAGCACGTTTGTTAGGTAAAGCGTTATGTCATGGTTCGGCCTTGGCAGCCGCCAAGGCGGCTCATCTACTGGACGAAATGCGTCTGCAAACGATTTGTCATGAGTTATGGGGCGGTGTTAGAAGGCACCGAACCTGGAGACAAGAGCCAAGATGGCAAGGGTTACGCTGGCAACCATCGCGCAACGCACCGGCCTATCGAAGTTCGCAGTGTCGCGCTCGCTGTCCGGGAAAGCCGGCGTATCCGAAGAGACGCGCCGCCGGGTACAGGAGATCGCCGCCGAATTGGGCTATGCGCGTCCGGCCGCGGAGGCCGAAGCCCCCGCCCTGGGGGTGATCTTCCACGATCCCGACCTGGTCAACAGCGAGCTGTATTTTCTGATCCAGAACGGGGCGCAGCTCGAGGCGCAACGGCTGGGCTACCGCCTCAGCATCCGCTGGTCCGATCACCCGGACGAGATCCATGGCATCGTGCGGTCCTGCAACGGCGCCATTCTGGTTGGACCGCACCGGCGAGAAAGCCTCGACAGCGCCCAAGCCCTCGGCAAGCCGATCGTCCGGCAAGGCTGGCTCGATCCGCTGGAGCAAGCGGACTATGTCGGCGGGACCGATCACGAGGGCGGTGCGGCGGTCGCCAAGTACCTCCTGGCCCTCGGCCATCGCGACATCGCCTATGTGCATGGCGTGCCGGGCTATCGCGGGCGCCTGGAGCGCCTTTACGGATTGCGGGAAGTCCTCGAGACATGCCGCGACGCCCGGCTGCGCGAAATGAAGTTCGACGTGGAAATGCGGTTCACCGAGCATCTGCGCGCCGCGCAGGCGGAAGACTTCTTTCCGACGGCCTTCTTCTGTGCGCATGACGGCCTGGCGCTCACGGTCGTTTCGGAACTGTTGGCGCTCGGATACCGCATCCCCGAAGATGTGTCGGTCGTCGGCTTCGGCGATTATTCGCTGGCAACGCAGGTGTTTCCGCAACTCACCACGGTCCGGGTCCATGGGCAGCAGATCGGGGCGGCCTGCGTGCGCCTGCTCGACGACCGGATCAACGGACGCATTGCACCGGGCATTGCGGTGCGGGTTCAAATCGTGGGGCGGATGGTCGAGCGCGCATCCTGCGGTCCGACCCGCGGCGCGCCGATGACCGAGGCTGCGCAACCGCGCCGCCGCCGGGTCAGGCCGCGCGTGCCCGCAACTCCGCCTCAATGAGGGTCAGCCCCAGGCCGGGGGCGTCGGTCAGGCGGAACAGCCCGCCTTGCGGCCGCGGCGGATTGGCGAACACCGCATGGGTGCGCGGCGACGGGTCGTTCCATTCGCAGGGCTTGGTCGCGTGCAGCTGGACGGCGGCCACATGCAGGCTGGCCTGGTGGCCGATGGTCGGCTGGGTCTGGTGCGGCACCAGCTCGACGCCGTGGGCGTGGGCCAGCGCCGCGCAGCGCAGGAGGCCGGTGATGCCGCCCATCTTGACGATGTCGGGCTGGATCATGCGCACCCCGGCTTCGATCAGCTGGACCAGCCCCGGCAGCGTGTAGGTCTGCTCGCCGGCCGACACCGTGATGTCCAGCTTGGCTGCGACCTCGCCCATGGCGCCGACATGGTAGTGCTGGACGGGCTCCTCGAACCACCAATAGCCCAGCTCTTCCAGGGCGCGGCCGACCCGGATGGCGCCGCCGGTCGAGTAGCCGTTGTTGGCATCGAACGCCAGCGGAAAGCCGGCGCCGACCAGGGCGCGCACCGCGCGCGCCTTGGCGAGGTCGCCGGGGATGTCGGCGTCGAGCCGGGTGCGGTCGTTGTCGAACCGGATCTTGACCGCCGCCGGCCTGTCCTCCAGCCGGGTCTCGACCGTCCGCACCACCTCGTCGACCGTGCGCTCGCCATTGCCGCCGATCGAGGCGTAGAAGGGCAGGTCGGTGCGCCAGGCGCCCCCCGCCAGCTTGTAGATCGGCTGGCCCAGCAGCTGCCCCTTCAAGTCCCACAGCGCGATGTCCAGGGCGGCGAGCGCACCGGTCAGGGCACCCTCGGGCCCGAGCTTGACCAAGCGGTGCAGCAGCCGGTCCTGGATCACCGCATGGTCCAGTGGGTCGGCGCCGACGATCGCCGGCGCCACGTCCTGCTCCAGGATGCCCAGCGAGGCCAGGCCGCCCTGCATCGGCGAGGCCTCGCCCAGGCCGCAGCGGCCGTCGTCCGTCCACACTTTGAGGAAGGCGCTGCCCTGGGCCGGCTTGTCGCCCGGGCTCCAGCGCACGCGGACGGTCTCGATATGGCTGATCTTCATGGGCAGGCTTCCGCAGGGCTGGAGATCGGGAAGGGACGCGCGAAATGGCAGGCGGCCCAGTGGCCGGGCGCCGTTTCGCGCAAGTCGGGCGCTTCGGTGCGGCACCGGGCGGCGGCGATCGGGCAGCGGGTGTGGAACCGGCAGCCCGCCGGCATCGCCAGCGGGCTCGGCACGTCGCCGGTCAAGATGATCCGGTTGCGCCGGGCCTCGGGGTCGGGCTCCGGCGCCGCCGACAGCAGCGCCTGGGTGTAGGGATGGTGCGGGGCCGCGAACAGCCGGGCCTTGGGCGCCAGCTCGACGATGGCGCCCAGATACATGACCGCGACGCGGTGGGCGATGTGATGCACCACGCCCAGGTCGTGGGCGACGAACAGATAGGCGACCCCGAGCTGGTCCTGCAGGTCCTGCAGCAGATTGATCACCTGGCTCTGCACCGAGACGTCCAGGGCCGAGACCGGTTCGTCGGCGACCACCAGCTTGGGCCCGACGGCGATCGCCCGGGCGATGCCGATGCGCTGGCGCTGCCCGCCCGAAACCTGGTGCGGGAAGCGCCCGGCGTGCTCCGCGGTCAGGCCGACCATCTCCAGGAGCTCGACCACGCGGTCGCGCAAGCGCCGGCGGTCGGGGCAGACGCAGTGGACCTCCAGCGGCTCGGCGATGATGTCCTGGACCGGCAGCCGCGGATTGAGCGAGGCGTAGGGGTCCTGGAACACGATCTGCAGGTCGCGCCGGCGCGCCCGCATGGCCTTGGGCGACAAACGCAGCAGGTCCTCGCCCTCGAACAGCACCCGGCCGCTGGTCGGTGCCAGCAGGCGCAGCAGCAGCCGCGCCGTGGTCGACTTGCCGCAGCCGGATTCGCCGACCAGCGCGAGGGTCTCGCCGGCCGCGATCGCGAACGACACGCCGTCGACCGCCCGCACGCCGGTCGCGAACTGCTTGACCAGGCGATCGGCGGACAGCAGCGCCGTCACGACGCCGCCGCCGCGACGGCGGGTGCCGCCTGGAAATTGCTGTGCTTCCAGCAGGCGGCGCTGTGGCCTGGCGCCGGCGTGAAGCTGGGGGGCACCAGCCGGCGGCAGATCGCCTGGGCTTCCGGGCAGCGCGGGTGGAACCGGCAGCCGGGCGGGAAGGCGGCCGGGCTGGGCACCGAGCCGGCGATCTGGGGCAGCCGGCGTGCCGTCCCGCCCAGGCGCGGGATCGCCTGCAGCAGGCCCGCGGTATAGGGATGGCGCGGCTGCCGGAACAGGCTGGCGACCGGTGCCTGCTCGACCACCCGGCCGGCATACATCACGACCACGTCGTCGGCGAACTCGGCGACCACGCCCAGATCGTGAGTGATCAGCAGGATCGCCGTGCCGAGCTGCGCCCGCAGCCGGCGCAGCAGGTCCAGGATCTGCGCCTGGATGGTGACGTCAAGCGCCGTGGTCGGCTCGTCGGCGATGAGCAGCGCGGGGTTGCAGGCCAGCGCCATGGCGATCATCA
>CAZEFK010000187.1:0-14324 GCA_964511405.1 uncultured Comamonadaceae bacterium
ACCGCGTCGCCGGTGCCGCGCGCCACCGGCTGGACCGCGCAGCGGGCGGCGGGCGCCGCGGCGGCGACCGCCGCCTCGACCGCGTCCATCCCGGGGCCGACCACCACGGCGACGCGCTCCGGCCGGCATTGGCCGAGCGCCGCCAGGACATGGCCGATCAGCGGCCGGTGCGCGACCTCGTGCAGGACCTTGGGCCGGCGCGAGCGCATCCGGGTACCCTGGCCGGCGGCCAGGACGAGGCCGGCCAGGGGCCGGTCTGGTGAGGCGGGCGAATCGGGCATGAGGGCTCACCCGGGCAGGAGGGGGGCGGGTCGGCGGCGAGCGGACCGTGCCACACCGCCGGCAAACGCGCCAACCGCGATTTTGGACGAATTGTCGGCCGAAACTCACACGATTCGGACCAGGCGGTTTCCCCCTTGTGCCGGCCCGCGCGGCATGTCAGTTGAGGCGGCATGGGATCGCCCAAGGACACCCGAGCACGCCGCCGACTCCGGCATGGCGCGGCGATCCTGATCTGGGCCGGCTGCGTCGCGGCGGCCGGGCCGGTTGCCGCCCAGCAGATCCCGGCCCTGCGCGGGCCGCTGTTCCCGCCGTTCCAGGCGCCGCCCTCGAACCAGCGCCCTCCCCTCGACGTCCATGGCCAGTTCCTGCTGCACGCCGACGAGGTCGACTACGACCGCGACAACGAGGTCGTGACCGCCGTCGGCCATGTCGAGATCAGCCAGGGCGACCGCGTTCTCCAGGCCGACCGCATCACCTACAACCGGCAGACCGAGATCGTGACCGCCACCGGGCACGTCTCGCTGCTGGAGCCGACCGGCGAGGTCGTGTTCGGCGACTATGTCGAGGTCAACCAGGATCTCAAGGAAGGCCTGATCCAGAAGATCCGCGTGTTGCTGGCCGACAACAGCCGGATCGCGGCCTCGGGCGGCCGGCTGGAGGACAACCGCAAGGAGATGGCCAATGCGGTGTTCTCACCCTGCAACCTGTGCAAGGAGCATCCGGAGAACCCGCCGATCTGGCAGCTGAAGGGCAAGCGGGTGGTCCATGACGAGGACACCCACGACGTCGTCTATCACGACGCCAGCCTGGAAATTTACGGCATCCCGGTCTTCTACACGCCGTACTTCTCGCACCCCGACCCGACCATCCGCCAGCGCTCGGGCCTGCTGGCGCCCAGCTTCGGCGGCTCGTCGTCGAAGGTCGGCACCTTCGCCGGCATCCCCTATTACGGCGTGCTGAGCGATACCCAGGACATGACCATCGAGCCGCGCGTCTATTTCGACGACGGGTTGCAGCTCGGCACCGAGTACCGCCAGGCCTTCAGCAACGGCATCATCCGGCTGGCCGGCAGCGCCATCGACGGCCGCAAGTTCGAGGGCAGCGAGATCACCAACGAAAAGCAGTTCCACGGCAATGTCGCCGGCGAGGGCCGCTTCGAGATCAACGACAACTGGCGCGCCGGCTTCGACATCAACCGCGAAACCGACATCAACTACATGCGGCTGTACCAGGTGCCGGGCACGTTCCGGTCGAAGGGCCGCTACCAGACCGCAAACCAGCTGACCACCGATGCCTATGGCGAAGGCTTCTTCGGCTCGAACTACGCCTCGATCGAGAACTACGCCTTCCAGTCGCTGCGCACCCAGGACAACCCGTCGACCATCGGCCGGGTGCTGCCGTTCGCCCAGTACAGCTATATCAGCGGCCGCGATGGGATCGGCGGCTATGTCCGCAGCGACTCGAACCTGCTGTCGATCAACCGCGACATCGGCGCCAAGACCAACCGGGTGGCCACCCGCACCGGCTACTACCTGCCGATGATCAGCGGCAACGGCAGCGTCTGGGATTTCTCGGCGACGGTCGAAACCGACGGCTACTACGTGGCCGACTTCCAGCCGAGCACCGGGGCGCCGATCGAGCATGGCTTCACCGGCCGCGTCCTGCCGCAATTGGCGGCGACCTGGCGCTATCCGATGATCAGCCGGTACAACGCCTACGCCCTGACCGTCGAGCCGATCGTCGGCACGGTCGTCGGCACCACCAACGTCAATCCGGCCAAGATCCCGAACGAGGACAGCCAAGGCTTCGACTTCGACGAGACCAACCTGTTCAGCCTCAACCGGTTCGCCGGCTACGACCGGGTCTCGGGCGGCCAGCGCGTCAATTACGGCATTTCCGTGGGCGTCAACGGCGTCGACGGCGGCGGCACCCGCGTCTTCATCGGCCAGAGCTACCAGTTCCAGCGCGATCCCGCCTATACGGTGGGCAGCGGGCTCGGGGCCAAGGGTCGATCGGACATCGTCGGGCGCATCTCGGTGCAGCCCCAGCGCTATGTCGACCTGAGCTACCGCTTCCGGCTGGACCGCAGCAACCTGAAGCTCAACCGCGACGAGATCTCGGCCACCTTTTCCAAAGGCTCGTCGGCGATCTCGATCTCGTACATCCAGCGCCGCGTGATCGACCTGGGCGACAGCCAGGTCCAGCCGATCCAATCGATCGGCACCTCGTTCAGCACGCCGCTGTACGGCTATTGGAGCCTGTACGGCCAGGGTAGCCACGACCTCAAGAACAACCAGAGCACGTCGCTGGTAGGCGGGCTGCTGTACCGCGACGAATGCTTCGCCTTGCTGCTGTCGGCCGACCGCTCCTTCGCCCAGAGCGGCACGCCGACCGGCACCAGCTTCCTGGCGCGGGTCGGCTTCAAGGACGTGGGCGACATCGGCCTGTAGGTCGTTATCCAGCCTGCGAAAGGCTGTCAGGGAGAGCGGCTACCCCATGACGATCCTGGTCACCGGCGCCGCCGGCTTCATCGGCCATCACACCGCCCGCGCCCTGCTGGCGCGCGGCGAGACCGTGATCGGCATCGACAATCTCAACGACTACTACCCGGTCGCCTTGAAGCGGGCGCGGCTGGCCGCGCTCGCCCATCCGGGCTTCCGCTTCGAGGCCATGGACATCGCCGACCGGGCCGCAATCGACGCCCTGTTCGCCGCCAATCCGGCCATCGATCGGGTGGTGCACCTGGCCGCCCAGGCCGGCGTCCGCTACTCCCTGGTCGACCCCGACGCCTATGTGCGCTCCAACTTGATGGGCCAGGTGGCGATCCTGGAGGCCTGCCGCCATCGCCCCGGCCTGCGCCACCTGGTCTATGCCAGCTCGTCGTCGGTCTATGGCGGCAACGAGACCCAGCCCTTCTCCATCGACGACCGCACCGACCGGCCGCTGTCGCTGTACGGCGCCAGCAAGAAGTCGGGCGAGCTGATGGCCTATGCCTACGCGCATCTGTTCCGGCTGCCCGCGACCGGCCTGCGCTTCTTCACCGTCTACGGCCCCTGGGGCCGGCCGGACATGGCGCCCTGGCTGTTCACCGCGGCGATCCTCGAGGGCCGGCCGATCCAGCTGTTCAACAACGGCGACATGGCGCGCGACTTCACCTTCATCGATGACATCGTCGCCGGCGTGGTCGCAGCCCTCGACCGGCCACCGGCCGACGGGACCGAGCCACCGCACCGCGTCTACAACCTGGGCAACCGCCGCGCCGAGCGCCTGGCCGACTTCATCGCCGCGATCGAGGCCGCCTGCGGCCGCCGGGCGATCGTCGAGCCCATGCCGATGCAGCCCGGCGACGTGCGCGAGACCCTCGCCGACATCGACGCCAGCACGCGCGACCTCGGCTACCGGCCGACCACGCCCATCAGCGTCGGCATCCCCCGCTTCGTCGAGTGGTTCCGGAGCTACCGGGGGACGTAGATCGCGGGCCGGGCGCGTCGCGATACTGCCGAGATAGCTGTGCCGAGCCCGCATCGCCGAGGGTGAACGCGGCGGGTCTTGAACTATAATTCATAGTGTGAGACTATGATTGGGCAAGCGGGCATTTCATCGGCCCGGCGATGCGGAGGACGGCCGCTTGTTTTCCGTCTGCCAATGGTGCCAGAAGGGATAAGAAAGGGAGAGATATGCGCGTATTTTCAACGCCTTGGTTCGCCCGCTATGCCCGCAAGGCAAAACTGGACAGCCGCCTGCCCGAGATCGCGCGAGAGATTGCGAGCGGCCGGATCGACGTGGATCTCGGAGGAAGGGTGTGCAAACAACGGGTTGCAAGGCATGGGGCCGGAAAGTCGGGTGGCCATCGAATTATCGTGCTGTTCGACCGCAAGCGCATCGTTTTCGCCTACGGATATCCCAAGAACAAGCGAGAGAACATCGACGACGACGAACTCGCAGCTTTCAGGAATTTGGCGGCACCCGCGCTCGATGCGAACGAGGCTGCCTTTGCGGCGCTGGTGGCGTCGCTCGGGTGGGTGGAGGTCATGAATGACGACGAAAAAGAAGATCTACAAGAGTGAAGCCTTCGAGGCGATCCACCAGGCAGCTGGTGATCTTCACCAAGTCGGTGCGGTTGATCGCACCACCATGCGCAAGTTCGACGAGAGCTGCCTGTCGGACATCGACGAGATGACCGGCGCCGAGATCAAGGCATTGCGAGAGCGGGAGCGGGTTTCGCAACCTGTCTTTGCTCGCTATCTGAATGTCGGCCGCAACGTCGTATCCGATTGGGAGCGTGACGTTAAGCATCCCAGCGGGCCTGCGCTGCGCCTGCTGACAATCATCCGCAAACACGGTCTTGGCCACCTGGCATGATCCGGCAGCCACTGGCGCGTCCTGATCGGCCTTAACCGGCCAGCTGCGCCTCGATCGCCCAGGCCAGCCGCAGAGCCTCCAGGGCCTCGGCGCCGGTGACGCAGGCGCCGCTGTCGCCGGTGCCGAGCGCGGCGGCGAACGCCGCGAGCTCGCGGCGCAGCGGGTCGGCGTCGTCGACGGCCAGCGGCTCGGGGTGATCGGGGTCCGCCAGCACGGTCGCCTGGCGGGCCGCAAAATCGAGCTGCGCCGCGGCGCCGTCGGTCCAAACCGTCAGGGCGCGCGCGCGCACCGTGCCGCCACGGCCGGCGCTCGCGGTCGCCATGGCCGCGCCCAGGCCGAACAGTGCGACGGCATGGTCGCGATCGCCGCGCGCGGCGACACGAGTGGGCGCGGTGCCGGCCAAGTGCAGCATCACATCCAGGTCGTGGATCATGAGGTCGGCGACCACGCTGGCGTCCAGGATCCGCGCACTTCCCGGGTTGAACCGGCGCGCGTCCAGCGCCTGGATCGCGCGGCCGTCCAGCCAGCCGGCGAGCGCGGCCGTCGCCGGGTTGAAGCGCTCGACATGGCCCACCGCCAGCAGGAGACCGGCCCGGGCCGCACGCTCGACCAGCCCGGCCGCCGCCGCCTCGTCGAGGGCCAAGGGCTTTTCGACCAGCACCGGCTTGCCGAGCGCCAAGGCCAGGTCGGCCAGCTCGGCATGGGCCGCCGAGCTGGCGGCGATCACCAGGGCATCGCTGGACCGCGCCAGCGCCTCGGCATCGGCCAGGGCCGGCACGTCCCATCGGGCCGCCAGCTCGGCGGCGCGGGCCTGATCGGCGTCGGCGATGCCCGCCAGCCGCACGCCGTTGAGCCCGGCCAGATGGCGGGCATGGTGGGCGCCCATCCGGCCGGCGCCGACCAGGCCGATCCGCAGCAGCGTCATCGGCTACAGCGCGTCGTGGATCGCCGCGATGATCCGGTCCTGGGTCTCGGGCTCAAGATAGGCATGGATCGGCAGGCTGAGGACGCGGCCGGCCAGCCGCTCGGTCACGGCCAGCGGCCCGGCGGTCGGGCAGGCCCGATAGGGCGGCTGCCGATGGAGCGGCCGCGGGTAGTAGATCATGGTCGGGATGCCCTCGGCCTTGAGCTTGGCCTGCAGGGCGTCGCGGCCATCGACCTGGATGGTGTAGCAGGCCCAGTTCGACCGCACGCCGGCATCCAGCGCCGGCACCGCCACACGGTTGCCCAGCCCGGCCCGGTAGCGCTCGGCGACGCGGTTGCGGGCCGCGATCTCCTCGTCATAGATCCGGAGCTTCTCCAGCAGCACCGCGGCCTGGATGGTGTCCATGCGGCCGGTCAGGCCCAGGCGCACATTCTCGTAGCGATCGCGGCCCTCGCCATGGGCGCGGATGCTGGCCAGCACCTCGCGCAGGCCATCATCGTCGGTAAAGATGGCACCGCCATCGCCATAGGCGCCGAGCGCCTTGGTCGGATAGAACGAGGTCGCGGCGAAGTCGCCGAGGGTGCCGACGCGCCGGCCATCGCGGCTGGAGCCCAGGCTCTGGGCGGCATCGGCCAGCACCCACAGGCCATGCGCCCGGGCGAAGGCGCCGATCGCGTCATAGTCGGCCGGCTGGCCGAACAGGTCGACCGGGATGATGCCGACCGGCCTGAGGCCGGCCGCCCGGGCCGCCGCCAGCCCGGGCTCGAGCTGGGCGGGATCGAGGTTGAAGTTGGCATCGCCGACGTCCAGGAACACGGCCGTGGCGCCCAGTCGATGCACCACCTCGGCGGTGGCCGTGAAGGTGAAGGACGGGCACAGCACGGCGTCGCCGGGCCCAACCGCCTTGGCCATCAGCAGCATCAGCAGCGCGTCGGTGCCGCTGGCGCAGCTCAGCACATGGCGCACCCCGGCATAGGCCGCGAGCTCGGCCTCGAAGGCCCGCATCTCCGGGCCCATCAGAAAGGCGCCATGCTCGACCACGCGGGCGATCGCCCGCTCGATGGCGCCGCCCAGGCGCCGCTGCTGCGCCTTGTTGTCCAGCCAGGGGATCGGCGCCGCCGACGGCGCGGACGGGATGGCGGCGGCAGCGGGCGTGCTCAAGGGCGAGGCTCCTGGAACCATCAAGGATGACGCGGCCGGCCATCGGCTCATGCCGCAGCGCGGCATCCTTGATCAGCGGGTTGGCGAACGCAAGCACGCGCCGCCGGCAACCGGTCGCACCAGCCGGCCGTTTCCGCCACATCCGGCACAAAATCGCGACAAATGGCGCCGGATCGGGCGCGCGGACCGCAACCGAACCGCGGGCCGTTCGTTGTTAGGCCTGTTGGTATAGCCGATGCCCTGCAATCGTCGGAGCCGGACGCAGGGCATCGCTTGCAGCGACACCCCCTTATGGTTAACACTGGATTAAATATTCGACCCCGGGTGATCTAAGTCACATCCCAACGCGCCGATAGGCGTTATGATGTAGCCTCCAACGGGCGACGCGACACAAACCCAGTGAACCTCTACGCGAGGGACCGATGCAGATCCTGATTGCCGACGACCATTCGCTGTTCCGAGACGGCCTGAGGCATGTCCTGTCCGGGCTCGCCGAGGAGATCACGATCTTCGAGGCCGGATCGCTTCCCGAAACCATTGCCATGCTCGGCCGGCCGGAGCCGTTCGACCTGGTCATCGTCGACCTGTCGATGCCCGGCATGGACGGTCCGGTCAGCCTGACGGCGGTGCGCGGGCGGGCCCGCAACGCGCCGGTCGTGGTGATCTCGGCGTCGGAGGATCCCAACGACGTGCGCGCCGCGCTCGATGCCGGTGCCGCCGGCTACATCCCCAAATCGGTGCGCGGACAGGTGATGCTGTCGGCGCTGCAGCTGATCATGGTCGGTTGCGTCTATATCCGACCGCTGGTCCTGGACCTGCCGATGCGCGGCACCCATGGCCGCACCGACGAGATGGTCTCGGCGCGGATCCGGTCGCTGTTGACCGAGCGCCAGATCGACGTGCTGCGGCTGCTGGCCGAAGGCAAGCCGAACAAGGAGATTGCGCGCCAGCTGAACCTGGCCGAGGGCACGGTCCGGGTCCATGTCAACGCCGTGCTCAAGGCGCTGGCCGCCCGCAACCGCACCGAGGCCGCGCTGGCGGCACGCAACGCCGGCCTGTCCTAAGCCGGCAGTATCGGCCCCGGATCTGCTCCGGCCCGCGATGCGGCGGGCCGGTCAGCGGCCCCGCGGCGGCGTATGGTCGACCGGCGCCGCCAGCGCCAGCTTGGTGCGATGGGTGTCGATGGCCTTCTGGCCGTCGATGCCGAGACCGCGGAAATAGTCCTTCTGCCATTTCTCGCGCTGCGCCTCGGACCCGGTGACCGCCAGGTCGGTCAGGAACTTGGCCCGGTCCTTGTTCCAGGCGTGGAACGCCGGCGCCTGGAAGTCCTCGTCCAGCTCGCGGATCTCGGGCGTCGTCTGCTCCAGGATGCCGCGCTCGATCGGGAACACCGTGCAGAACGGCTCGCCGGCCTCGAAGCGAACCCAGTGGTTGGGCCGCGTCAGGCACCAGTTCATGGTGAAGGTATAGGGCGACCAGTCGGTCTCGACGACACCGGTCAAGGGCACGATGCCGTCCTTGGGGAGGTTGGCCGGGCCGCCGACCCACAGGTCGTAGTTGGGCTCGGTGCGCACCAGATAGCCGACATGGAAGGTGATGGTGGCGCAGCCGAAATGGCTGAGCGGCGGCCAGACGGTGTCGTCGGCGCGCACCTCGACGTCCCCCGGCGCCGAGCCGCCCCGCCAGCACGCCGAAAACCCGGTCGGACACAGGATGTCCCAGCCATGGGCATTGGCGATGTTGAGCGGCAGGCAGCGATAGGCGAAGCCCTGCGGCGCTTCGTCCATCCAGGTGCGGGCGCTGGATGCCGGGCGGATCGGGGGGCGCACGCCCGAGGTGGGATAGAAGATCAGCCGCATCGGTCCGGGTCCTCGCGCTCACACTCCGCCCGCGGTTATCGACGCCGGGCGCGCCGGGCGCAACGGGCCCGACGCCGCGGCGGCTGGGATACACGCTCCTAGGCTCTCGTCAGAATTTCGCTTATCATCGGCCGGCCATGACTGCCACCGTCATTCCGTTCGCCGGAGCGCTCGTCCGCCAGGGCTGGTCGCCGCGGGAGCTGTCCGAGATCTACCGCCTGGCCGACGTGCTGGCGCAGCGCGGGCTGATCGTCGAGATCGAGACGGGGGTCTCGGACGAAGGCGATCCCTGGCTGGTGCTCAGCTATCCGGGCGAGCCCGACGTCGCCGCCCATGTCGCGCGCATCGACGGTCGCTATCTGGTCAGCCGTGGCGGCTCGGTCGAAGAAGCCAGCACCGACGACCTGCGCGAGCTGCTGGAACGGGCGCTGCCGCCGCCCGCCGCGGCCGCCCCGGTGCCGGCGCACATCCAGCCGGATTTCGGTGAAGCGCTGCTGACCGCGACGCTGCTGATCGCCATGGGCGTGGTCGCCCGCGATCTCGGCCCCGGCGTGCTATCGAGCTTCGGCGGCCTGGCGCCGACCCCGGCGGCCGACGCGACGCCGGTCGCGGCGCTGGCGGATCGCTGGATCCAGCTCGGCCGCGAAGCCATGGCCCTGCTCGCCCCGGTCGCACCGACAGCGGCCGATCCGGTCGCACCCGACGCGTTGGCGGGCCTGCCGCCGGTCCCCGACGCTGGCGCCACGGCGCCGGACCATCTGCCGGCCAGCGCCCTGCGCCAATGGCTCGATCACCTGAGCCCGGCCGATGGCGCCACCGACGATGCCGGCGCCGCCAAGCCACATGTCGTGGATGCGCCGGCACCGGCCCATCCCGAAGGATCCGCCGCTCCCCCCGACACGCACGCCCCCGAACCGGGCGCCCCCGAACCGGGCCATGCCCAGCCGACCGCCCCGGCCGCAGCGCCCGACAGCGACTCGATCCATCCCCAGCCGGAAACCCATTCCGTCAATCCGGGCCCCACGCCGCTGCCGCAGGCGCCACAGCCCGCCTCAGCCCCGGCCCCGGCCCCGGCCCATGCCGGCACCGGCACCGTGATCGGGCCAACGGTGCTGTTCGACAGCGCCGGCAACCACACCGTCCTGGGCACCGATCATGGCGACGTTTTGGTCGCCGGCGCGGGCAACGACCTGATCATCGCCGGCAACGGCAACAACCTGATCATCGGCGGCAGCGGCCACGACACCATCGTCGCCGGTGCCGGCAACGACACCGTGATCGGCGGCAGCGGGCCAGCGACCATCTCCGGCGGCGCCGGCAACGACCTGGTGGTGGGCGGCGGCCATGGCAGCGTGATCTATGGCGGGTCGGGCAATGACGTGCTGATCTCGGGCGACGCCGTGCAGACCGGCCATTCGGTCACGACCACGGTCAACCAGCAGACCCTGGTGGTGGGCCGCGACGCCGGCGGGCAGGTCACGGTGCAGAACGTCGCGACCAACACCAGCATCCTGCCGACCGCGCCACCGCCGCCGCCCGCCGAGACCCCGTCCCACACCGACACCACCACGACCGACAGCGGCCACGGCGGCGGCGAGGTCACCCTGGTCGGCGTCAGCAACCTGCCGCACAACCAGTTGCACCTGTAGGAGGGGGCTTCAGCGTCCGCTCACAGCGGGGCGAACCACAGATCCATCTGGTAATCGATCGTCACCTCTTCGCCGGCGCGGATCGGCCGCAGGGCGCGAATCTCGATCTCCAGCTGGTCGATGTGGCGGATGAACTCGGCGTTGGGCGTGTAGGAATGGTTGAGCAGGCTGGTCAGGCCCAGCGCGATCGCGGCCCGGCCGCCGCCCTCGTACAGGTCCTGCTCGGTCGTGCCGTGCTCCCACATGAACACATAGGTGAAGACAACGGTCTGATCGGCCAGCGGCCGATCCTTGGCCGGAATGATCAGCACCGGCGCCCGCTCGATCACGGCGCGGGTCGGAATGTCGCGCGTGGCGACGATCCCGCGCCCCTTGCCCTCGAACCAGCCGACAGCGACCAGGGGGTGTTCGATAAGCCCGACATCCATTGGCGCCCTCTCCACTCACCATTGAGGATGTGGCCCACCGACCGCTGGCGAACGCCGCCATCCACAGATAGCGAAATATTGATCCGGCCGCGGGTCAACCCCTATTTCCCGGAAATACTGACTGATAAATGGGATAGGCACGGTCGCCACGGCGAATACAGGCGTCGATGGTCGATTAATTGTGGTCCGGCTGATTAGAAAACTCGGAAATTTCGCGTATACGGCGGCATTACCCCGGGATGATTGGTCCGATATTGCAAATCTGCCACAATCGAGCCCCAAACAATGGCGACGGCGGCCGACAGGCGCCGGGATCAACGCCTTCCGGGCAGCGCCGAATTACTTGGCGCGGGCGAACACCAGCCGGCCAAACATTCCCAGCGCCAGGATCATCCAGATCGCGGCCAGGGCGACGACGCCGTAGCGCCGGCGGAAATGGCGGTCGAAATAGCGCCAGAAACCGGCCAGCTTGTGGCGCTCCACGACCCAGCCCGAGGCGCGGCTGGTGCCCTTGGCGTGGCGGCATTCGACCCGGCCCAGCACCAGGCAGCGGCCGCCCAGGGCGCGCAGCCGATGGCACAGGTCCAGGTCCTCGACATGCAGGAAATAGCCGCGGTCGAGCCCGCCGAGCCGGTCCCAGGTGGCCCGCCGCATCAGCATGAATGCGCCCGAGATCGCCGGCACGGCGGACAGGCCGGGCGGCAGCGGCGCACCGGCCAGATTGACCCGGCAGCGCGGGCCGAGCAGCCGATGCAGCTGGAGCGCCTCGCCCAGGCACTGCAGCGGCGTCGCTTCGGTGCGGCGGCCGCCGCGCTGCTCGCGGCCATCGGGATCGGCAAGGCGGACGGTGGCCAGCCAATCGCCTGGTTCGCCCGCAACGGCGTCGACCAGGGCCGCCAGCGCGCCGGATTGGATCACGCAATCGGGGTTGAGCAGCAGCAACAGGGGCTGGTCGAGCCGGGCCGCACCGGCATGGCAGCCGCCGGCGAAGCCCAGATTCGCCGGCTGCGGCGCGACGTCCAGCCGCGGCTCGGCCGCTGCCAGCGCCGCCAACTCGGCGCGCGTGCCGGCATCGTTGCCGTTGTCGACCACAACAACCCGATCAACCCCGGGCTCGGCCAGGACGGCGCCCAGGCTGGCAAACAGCGCCGGCCCGGTGTGATAGCTGACGACGACGACGCCGACCGGCGGCGTGCCCATTCTAGGCTTCTTGGGCCAGGCGCAGCAGGTACTGTCCGTAGCCGTTCTTGGCCAGCGGCTCGGCCAGGCGGGCGAGGTCGGCGGCCGAGATGAAGCCCTTGCGGAAGGCGATTTCCTCGGGGCAGGCGATTTTGAGGCCCTGGCGCTCCTCGATGGTGCGCACGAACTCGCCGGCCTGCAGCAGGCTTTCGTGGGTGCCGGTGTCGAACCAGGCATAGCCGCGGCCCAGCTTCTCGACCGCCAGCCGGCCGGCGTCCAGATAACGCCGGTTGACGTCGGTGATCTCCAGCTCGCCGCGGGGCGACGGCCGGATCGTGCGGGCAATCTCGACCACGTCGCGGTCATAGAAGTACAGGCCGGTGACCGCATAGGCGGACTTCGGGCGCGCCGGCTTCTCCTCGATGCTGACGGCCCGGCCGGCCGCGTCGAACTCGACGACGCCATAGCGCTCGGGATCGCGCACGTGATAGCCGAACACGGTGGCGCCCTCGGCCCGCGCCACGGCCCGGACCAGCATCGGCTCGAGGTCGTGGCCGAAGAAGATGTTGTCGCCCAGCACCAGGGCGCAGGCGCTGTCGCCGATGAACTCGGCGCCGATCAGGAAGGCCTGCGCCAGGCCCTCGGGCCGGGGTTGCTGGGCATAGCGAAGATGGATGCCCCACTGGCTGCCATCGCCCAGCAGCTTGGCGAACAGGGCCGAGTCCTCGGGCGTGGTGATCACCAGAATGTCACGGATGCCGGCCAGCATGAGCGTGGTCAGCGGGTAATAGATCATCGGCTTGTCGAACACCGGCAGCAGCTGCTTGGAGACCACGCGGGTCACCGGATGCAGGCGCGTGCCGGCGCCGCCGGCCAGGACGATCCCTTTCATTGACTGTTCTCCCCGCCGGCGACGGCGGCCACCACCGCCGCCAGGGCCGGCGCCCAGGATGGCGGCTGGATCCCGAACATGGCGGCCAGCCGGCCGGTGTCCAGCACCGAATTGGCCGGGCGGCGCGCGCGCGTCGGATAGTCGGCGGTCCCGATGTCGTGGACCGGCGGCGTCGGCCGGCCATGGCGCCCGCCTTCGGCGATGACCGCGCGCGCGAACGCCGCCCAGGTGGTCGCCGGCGCGCCCGCCAGGTGATAGGTGCCGGTCTTGGCCGGCTCCGCAATCAGCGCCTCGGCCACGGCCGCGACCGCGGCGGCGATGCCGGCCGCCGGCGTCGGGCAGCCATGCTGGTCGGCGACCACCCGCAGCGCCGGCCGCTCGGCGGCCAGGCGCAGCATGGTCTTGACGAAATTGCCGCCGTGGCGGCCGAACACCCAGGACGTCCGCAGGATGGCGTGCGGCCCGCCGACCCGGCGTACGGCATCTTCGCCGGCCGCCTTGCTGGCGCCATAGACACCCAGCGGCGCCACCGGATCGGTCTCGACATAGGCGCCCGACTTGGTGCCGTCGAAGACATAATCGGTCGACAGATGGATGAGCGGCACGCCGCCCCTGGCACAGGCGGCGGCGATCAGCCCCGGTGCCGTGGCGTTGATCGCAAAGGCGGCGTCGGCGTCGTCCTCGGCGCGGTCGACGGCCGTATAGGCGGCGCAGTTGACCACCGCGGCGGGCCGGACCCGGGCGAGGGCCGCGTCGACGGCGCCCGCATCGATGATGTCGCAGCTAGCGCGGTCCAGCCCGACCACCAGCCGCCGTTCGCTCCAGGCCGGTGCCATCTCGCGGCCGACCTGGCCGCCGGCGCCGAACACCAGGATGGGCCCGGAAATGGACGCGATCACGCCTTCTGCGCCTGACCCAGCCCCAGCCGGTCGCCGGCGTAGGTCCGGGCGCGGACGCCCTGCCACCAGTCGCGGTGCTCGAGATACCAGTCGACGGTCTGCGCCAGGCCGGCGGCGAAGTCCACCGACGGACGCCAGCCGAGCTCGGCGCGCAGGCGGCTGGAATCGATGGCATAGCGCAGGTCGTGGCCGGGGCGATCGGTGACGTAGCGGACCAGGCCGCGCCGCGGCCCCGATGGCAGCAGGCCGGCGCGGCGATCGATGGCGTCGCAGATGGCGTGCACTACGTCGATGTTGCGCTGCTCGGCGTCGCCGCCGATGGCATAGGTGGCGCCCACTCGGCCGCGCTCCAGCACCAGCAGCAGCGCCTCGGCATGATCCTCGACGAAGAGCCAGTCGCGCACGTTCTCGCCGCGGCCATAGACCGGCAGCGGCTTGCCTTCGAGCGCGTTGGCGATCATCAGCGGAATCAGCTTCTCCGGGAACTGCCAGGGCCCGTAATTGTTCGAGCAGTTCGTGACCACCACCGGCAGGCCATAGGTGTGGTGCCACGCCCGCACGAAATGGTCGGACGCCGCCTTGCTGGCCGAATAGGGCGAGTTGGGCTGATAGGGGGAATCCTCGGTGAAGCAGCCGGCCGGCCCCAGCGAGCCGAACACCTCGTCGGTCGAGACATGGTGGAAGCGGA
>CAZEFK010000188.1:0-14073 GCA_964511405.1 uncultured Comamonadaceae bacterium
GGCTCGCCGAACTCCACGGGCTGGGCGTCGCGCACCAGAATCTGGGTGATCCGACCGGCGCGCGGGCTGGGCAGCGGATTCATCAGCTTCATCGCCTCGATGATCAGCAAGGTCTGGCCTTCGCGCACGGCGTCCCCGACCTTGACGAAGGCGGCCGCACCCGGCTCGGGCGCGACATAGACGGTCCCGACCATCGGCGCGGTGACGGTCCCCGGATGCTCGGCCGGCGCCGATGCGGCGGCGGGGGCGACGGCAACCGCGGCCGGCGCGGCGGCGATCGGCCCCGTGACCACCGTCTGGGCGGCGGCCTGGCGGACCACCCGCACCCGCACCGCCTGCGTGGCATATTCGATTTCGGTCAGGTTGGTCTCGTCGAGCAGGTCGGCCAAGCGGCGGACCAGGTCGGCGTCGACGTCTTGCTTTGCCATCACGCCTCCGGCGCGGGGTGGGCGGCTGCCCGCGGAACGGCGCGGTTTATAGCATGGCAGGGCAGGGGCGCAATCCGCGGGCGGCGGCATCGCACCCAATTTTCGATTGGCTAGAAAACCAATGTCGGACATTGGCGTTTATACCTTGCCCACCAAGGGAGGTCCCCATGCTGTCACCCGACAATGTCGACCGCGCGGCACGCCATATGGTCGAGCGGATGGGCGAGGTGGCGCTGGCCGCGGCCGTGCTCCACGCGCAGATGGCGGCGGCGGCGGGCGACCGGCGCCATTTGCAGGATTGGGCCCGCATCGCCGAAGCGGCGGCGGACCGGCTGCAGGCGCAAGTCCCGCCGGCGCAAGTCCCGTTGTCCTAGGCGCATCCGGTGGGCCACGCATGACCAGCAACGGCCGCAGCATCGCCGGGCGCCTGCGCCGGACCGTCGCCGAGGCGCTGCTGGCCGCGACCCGGCACTACACCGACGTGGCCACCACCATGGACACGCTGCGGGTCGACTGGTTGGGGCTGGATGCCTTCCTGGACCGTTACCGTCAGGCGAACCGCCCGGTCCCCGCGGACTGGCCGCTGCGCGACCGGCCCCGCTACCAGCTGTGCGACCTGATGGCCGAGCTGATCCTGTGGCTGCGCGAGCGGCCGGCCCTGATCGACCCGCCGCAGCCCCAGGATGCCGACCGGTTCCGCAATTTCGTGCTGGCCTATCTGGCCTGCGCCCTGTTCCCGGTCGTCGACCCGCGCCTGCTGATCGCCGTCGTGCTCGATCCTGTGCCGCAGCCGGCCCGGCTGCGGGCGCGCCTCTTGTCGCTGTCGCGGATGGCAGCCGGCGCGACTATCCACTGATCGCATCAGGTTCCAGGGCGGCGACGCTGGCCTCCAGCCGCTGCAGCAGGCGGTCGAGGTCGGCTCGGTCGGCGCTGGTGAGGGCCGCGAGCAACCGGCGCTCGGTGTCCTGCGCCAGCGGCACGATCCGGTCGTGATCGGCGCGGCCCTGAAGGGTCAGGCTCAGGACCCGGCGCCGGCGGTCCTCGGCGTCGATGCGCCGCGCCACCCGGCCCTGGGCGATCAGCCCGGCGATGGCGCGGCTGACGCGGACCTTGTCCATCGCCGTGCGCTGGCCGACCTCGGTCGCGGTCAGCGGCCCGAACCGGCCCAGCACCGCCATGGTCCGCCATTCCGAGATGCTGAGGCCGAACTGCGCCTGATAACCGGCCGCGATCGCGGCGCTGATCCGGTTCGACAGCAGCGACAGCCGATAGGGCAGGAAGCGGTCGAGGTCGAGGCCGGGCAGGGTGGCCGCGCTTGCATTTGGTTTCATCCGTAACTATCTAGCTGGAACGCCGGCGCGTGACCAGTGCCGGCCAGGGCAGTGCTGGAAGGGGAGGCGGACCATGAGCCAGGCGATGCCGGACAGCGACGTCAATCCGATGGGCACCGACGGATTCGAGTTCATCGAGTACACGGCCCCCGATCCCAAGGCGCTGGGCCGACTGTTCGAGCAGCTGGGCTTCGCCGCGGTCGCCCGCCACCGGGCCAAGGACGTCACGCTCTATCGCCAGGGCGACGTCAACTTCATCGTCAATGCCGAGCCCGACAGCTTCGCCCAGGCCTTTGCGCGGGTGCACGGGCCCTCGGTGTGCGCCCTCGCCTTCCGGGTCCGCGATGCCGGCCAGGCCTTGCGCCGCGCCGTGTCGCTGGGCGCCCGCCCGGTCGAAGGCCGGGTCGGGCCGATGGAGCTCAACATCCCGGCGATCCAGGGTATCGGCGGCAGCCTGATCTACCTGGTCGACCGCTATGGCGACCACAGCATCTACGACGTCGACTTCGTGCCTGTCGCGGGCGTCGAGCCGCGGCCGGCCGGCGTCGGCCTGACCGTGGTCGATCACCTGACGCACAACGTCCATCGCGGCCGCATGGCCCAGTGGGCCCAGTTCTACGAGACGCTCTTCAACTTCCGCGAAATCCGCTATTTCGACATCGAAGGCAAGCTGACCGGTCTGCGTTCCAAGGCGATGACCAGCCCCTGCGGCAAGATCCGGATCCCGATCAACGAATCGGCGGACGACAAAAGCCAGATCGAGGAATATCTGCAGGCTTATCACGGCGAGGGCATCCAGCACATCGCGCTGGCGACCGACGACATCTATCGGACGGTCGAGACGCTGCGCGAGCGCGGCGTGCGGTTCCTGGACACGCTCGACAGCTATTACGATCTGGTCGACAAACGTCTGCCCGGCCATGGCGAGGACCTGGAGCGGCTGCGCCGCAACCGCATCCAGATCGACGGTGCGCCGACCCCCGACGGCGGCCGCCTGCTGCAGATCTTCACCGAGACCGTGATCGGCCCGATCTTCTTCGAGATCATCCAGCGCAAGGGCGACGAGGGTTTTGGCGAGGGCAACTTCCGCGCCCTGTTCGAAGCCATGGAGCTCGACCAGATCCGCCGCGGGGTCCTGCAGGGTTAGGAGCGTCCGCCGGCCTTGACGGGCCGCGACGGCTTCCTACATCGATGGTCGGCCGGCTGCCCATTGCGGGGGCCGGCCCCGCTGGGCGCTGGATGGTCCGGCGCCCTCACCCATGTTGCTCATTGGAGGATATGGCCATGAGGACCGTCGATTTTGCTCCGCTGTCCCGGTCGACCATCGGGTTCGACCGGCTGTTCAATCTGCTCGAGGATTCGCTCCGTCTCGACGGCGCGGACAGCTACCCGCCCTACAACATCGCCAAGACCGGCGATGACTCCTACCGCATCGACCTGGCGGTCGCCGGGTTCGCCGCGGACGAGATCGCGATCACGGCGCAGCAGAACCTGCTGACCGTCTCCGGCCGCAAGGGCGACGCCGCGCCGGTCCAGTACCTGTTCCAGGGCATCGCCGCGCGCAGCTTCGAACGCCGGTTCAGCCTGGCCGACCACATCGAGGTCGTCGGCGCCAAGCTGGAGAACGGCTTGCTGTCGGTCGAGCTGGTGCGGGCGGTGCCGGAGGCGATGAAGCCACGGCAGATCCCGATCGGCGACGGCGCGAAGGCCATCGACCGCAAGGCGGCGTAACGTCAGCTGCCGGCGAGCGCGCCGAGCGCGCTCGCCACGGCGGCCGCCACCGACGGCCAGTCGCCGGCTCGCGGCTGGCGGAACAGCCGCATCGCCGGATACCAGGGACTGTCGGTGCGGCCCAGCATCCAGCGCCAATCGGGATGGTGCGGCAGCAGCGTCCACACCGGCCGGCCGAGGGCGCCGGCCAGGTGGGCCGTCGCCGTGTCCACCGAGATCAACAGGTCCAGCTGCGCCAGGATCGCCGCGGTATCGCGGAACGGACCGTCCGCATCGAGGGCCTCCGGACAGGCGATGCCGGACGCCGCCAGCACCCGATGTTCGTCCGGCGTTGGCCGATGCTGCAGGGCGATCAGCCGGATGCCGGGCAGCCGGGCGAGCGGCGCCAGCATCTCGAGATCGAGCGATCGGGCGGGATCGCCATCGGGTCCGGCGCGCCAGACCAGGCCCACGGCCCGCCGGCCGCTGCCGTCGGCCAGCCGCCCGCGCCAGGCCTGGATGCGGGCCGGTTCGGCGGCCAGGTAGGGCGGCGGCGGCAGCTGGTCCAGGCGGGCGCCGAAGAGCGCCGGCAGGCTCATGATGGTGGCGTGGCGATGGACCGCAGGGACGGTTTCGCCCGGCCCGAGCACGCGGCCGAAGCGGCCGGGCGAAGGCGCGAACAGCCAGGCGATGCCGGTCGGCAGGTCGGTTGCCACCTGGCCGGTCCGGGCGACCGCCATCGGCAGGAAGCGGGCGAACTGGAACAGGTCGCCAAAGCCGCCTTCCATGGTCAGCACCAGGGTTTGGGCGGGCAGGGGCTCGCCGCGCCAGGGCGGGATCGGCGGCCGGCGCCACGGCCAGTCCGGGATGTCGAAGCGCGCCTCGAAGTCGGGCCAGGCTTCGCCCAAGCGGCCGTGGAGAAGGTTGAGCTGGGCCCGGAGATAGCGGGCTGCGGCATGGCCGGGGTCGCTGCGGAGCAGCTGGCCCAGCCGGGCTTCGGCCTCGGCGTAGCGCCCGGCGCGCAGCAAGGCGCCGGGGTCGGCCGCGGTCACGGCCGACCGCCGCGGCGGAACTCTGGCCGCCATGCCGCCATTGCTCCCCGGCTGTCAAACGGGAGACCGCAATGATGCGAGCGCTGGCGATCGTTCTGGCTCTGGGGGCGGTGGCATGGATGGGCGCGGCCCCGGCCGACGCCAAGCCGCGCCCGCCGGGGCCGCGCCAGCCGGGCCACGCGCCCCATGCGGCGCAGGTCGGCAAGGCCTCGGTCTATTCCAAGCGGTTCACCGGCCGGCACACCGCCAGCGGCCAGCCTTTCGACCCGCGCCGGCCGACCGCGGCCAGCCGGACGCTGCCGCTGGGCAGCACGGCGACGGTGACCAACCTCAACAACGGCAAATCGACCTCGGTCGAAGTCACCGACCGCGGGCCGAACGTCCCCGGCCGCATCATCGACGTGTCGCCCAAGGCGGCCGAGGACCTGGAGATCGGCAAGGCCGGCACCGCGCCGGTCGAGGTCGAGCCGGTGACCGGCCGTCCATAGCCCGGCGCCGCTGACCCCCCTCAATGGGCGCTGCGGGCGTCGGCGATCGCGGCCATCAGGGTCGAGCCGTCCACGGCACCGGGCAGCAACTTGGTGCCGACCACGAAGGCCGGCGTGCCCCGCACGTCGAGCGCCCGCGCCAGGTCCATGTTGCGTTGGAGCTTGTCGGTGACCGCGGCCGACTTCATGTCGGCCTTGAGCCGGTCGACGTCCAGGCCGACGGCGGCGGCGATCCGGAAGATCGCCGTGTCGTTCAGCTGGCCGGAATAGCTCATGAGGGCATCGTGGAAGGCGTCGTGCTTGCCTTGAGCGATGGCGGCGAGCGCCGCGGTCGAGGCCGTGACCGACTCGGGCCCGAGGATCGGGAAGTCCTTGAACACCAGGCGGGCATGGCCGTCCTTGCGGACCGCATCATGGACCGCCTGCCAGGACTGCTTGCAGTAGGGGCAGCGATAGTCGAAGAACTCGACCACGGTGACGTCGCCGCTCGGCTGGCCGAAACTCGGATCGCTCGAATCGCCCTCCAGGTCGTGGCGGTGCGCGACGATGGCCTCGCTGGCCTTGGCCGCGGTGGCGGCCTGCTCCTTGGCGTCGAGCGCCTTGATCGCCTCGACCAGGATCTCGGGCTGGGTGCGCAGTAGGTCGATGACGACCCGGCGCACGGCTTCGGCCTGGTCCGGGCTCAAAGGATCGATCTTGAGCGGCGCCGGGGTGCTCGCCGTTTGCGCGAGGGCCCCTGCCGAGCCCGTGATTGCCAGCATCACGCCAAGGGCAGCGCCCAGGGCAGCCGAGATGATCGGCCGGGCGGCGCGACCTGTGGTCATGGCTTCTTGTCCTCCTTGCGTTCGCGCAGGGCCTGGCCCTCGATGTCTTGTGCCCGGAGCCATCCCGGCGAATTGGCCGGCAGCAGCCGCTCGGCCCGGCGGGCCTGGTCGCGGGCGTCGGCGGTCCGGCCATCCAACATCGCTTCCTGCGCCAGCGACAACGACGCCAGGCCCAGCTGGTTGTCGCGGCCGTACGCGATCGCCAGCTGGCGCCAGTACCGGGGCACGTCGGGCTCCTTCCGGGTCGCCTCCTGCAGGTTGGCGATCGCTTCCTTGAGCAGCGACGGATCGTTCAGCTCGATCAGCACCTGGGCCAGGTCGCCGTGGATCAGCGGCGCGCCTGGTGCCAGCGCCGCGGCCTTGCGATAGGGCTCCAGCGCCTCGGCGACGCGGCTGTTCTCCAGCATCATCTGGCCCTTGAGCTCATAGAAATAGGGGTCGTTCGGCTCGTCCTTGATCAGGCCGTCGACCAGCGGCACCGCCGATTTCAGGTCGGGGATCCGGTAATAGGCGACGGCGCGGGCGTAGCGCGCCGCGATCGAGGTGTCGGTCGCGGGATACCGGGCCAGCACCGCACCAGGCGCATCCAGGAAGCCGCGCAGCTTGGCGACCATGCGCCGGTGCAGGGCGTTGAACTCGGGCGCCACCGGCACGCCACTGTATTTCGACGTCTCGACATGGTGGCGCAGGAAGTCGATGCGCTCGGCGGTCAGGGGATGCGTCCGGATATAGGGATCCTGCCGCTCCGGCAGCAGGTATTCCTGGCCCTGCAGCAGCTCCATGAAGCGCAGGAAGCCCCGCGACGACTGCCCGATGGCATCGAGGAAGGTGACCCCGGCGGAATCGGCGGAGGCCTCCTGGGTGCGGCTGAACGCCAGGAAGCTGCGCTCGGCGAACGAGGTGCCGCCGAACGCGATCGCGCCCATGGCGTTGCCGCCGCCGCTGCGCGCGGTGGCGACCGCGGCCGCCGCGCCCAGCACATAGGACAGCAGCGACGTGATCATCGCCTGGTGCAGGGCCTCGGGGATGCGCGCCAGATGGCCGCCTGCCATGTGGCCGGTCTCATGGGCGATCACGCCCATGACCTCGCCGGCGTCCTCGGACTTGAGCAACAGGCCGGTGTAGATGAACAGGTTCTGGCCGCCGGCGACGAAGGCGTTGATCTGCGGGTCGTTGATCAGCACCACGCGCACGGAGTCGGGATTGAGCCCGGCCGCCTTCCACAGCGGCGTGGCGTAGGCGCGGATGGTCGATTCGATCTCGGTGTCGCGGATCACCGCGACAGGCGCGTCCTGTGCCTGGGCGGGCCGAGGCAGGGCGCTGATCGCCGTCAGCGCGGCCATCGCCCAAGCGGCCAGCCTGCGGCCGGGGCGCCCGGCGGCCGGCGGCCGGGGCGGTCGAGCGCGGGGGATGGACAACGGCAATCCTCTTCGGTCGGGCTTGTGATCGGCCGGGTTTCAGCTTAGCAACAAACCCTCCCTGGAGCAGCACAGCCCTATGACCAGCCGCCTCGGCTTCCTTGTCGCAGCCTCCCGTTCCCTTACCCTTCTCGGCTGCATCGCGGCCGCGGGCTGTTCCCAGCTCGGCCTGTCGCGCGGCGACGCGCCGGCGACCGAGGCGATGACCCGCGACCATTTCGATCCCACCCGGGAGTCGGGCGGCGGCGCGCCCTTCTACGGCATCGTGGTCGCCGACGAGCCGACCGCCGCCCTGGCCGGCCGCGAGATCCTGCGCCAGGGCGGCACCGCCGCCGACGCCGCCGCCGCGGGCCTGCTGGTCATGGGCGTCACGCTGCCGACCACGGCGGGGCTGGGCGGCGGCGGCGTGTGCATGACCTGGCACAGCGACCGCCACGTCGCCGACGTGATCGATTTCCGGCCGCGCCGGACGGCGGGCGGCGGCATGTCGGTGCCGATGACGGTGCGCGGCCTGGCGTTCCTGCAGGCGCGCGACGGCCGGCTGCGCTGGGAGCAGGTGGTCAGCCCGGCCGAGCGCCTCGCGACCCTGGGCACCCCGGTCAGCCGGGCGCTGACCATCGACCTGGCCGAAGCCGCCGGACAGGGCCGCCTGGAGGGGGCCGCGCGCGGCTTGGTCGGCGATGCGGCCGGCCAACCGCTCAAGCTCGGCACGACGCTGGTCCAGCCCGCCCTGGCGCGATTCCTGGCCCGGGTGCGGGGCGAGGGCGGCGCCGACCTCTACACCGGCCCCGGCGCCGCGATCCTGGCCCAGGCGGTGCGCGCGGCCGGCGGCGACCTGACCGCCGACGACCTGCGGGCGGCCGTGCCGTCCGTGGCAACGCCGCAGCAGATTCCCGTCGGCGACTTGGCCGTATGGCTGCCGGCCCCGGGTGACGGCGGCGGCCCGGTGGCCGACCTGCTCGACCGGCTGGTCAAGGGCCGCTATGGCGACTTGGCGCCGGCCGAGCGCCCGGCGCTGATCGCCGCGGCCAGCCGCGCCGCCTTCGACGCCGAAGCCAAGCGCCGCGGCACGGCCACAGTGCCTGATGCGGCAGCGCCGCCCGCGGCGTCGCTGATCGCGGCCGACGGCAGCGGCACCGTCATCGCCTGCGGCGTGACCCAGCTCGGCTGGTTCGGGTCGGGGCGCCTGGTTCCCGACTTCGGCATCTTCCTGGCGCCGCCGGCGCCCGCCGGCGGGCTGGTCGAACCGGTGCCGGTGCTGGCCGGCAGCCGCAGCGGCGCGCGGCTCTATCTGGCGGCGGTCGCCGGGGGCGGCCGCGGCGCACCGGTATCGGGCGCGATCACCGCCCTGGGCACGCTGGTCGAAGGGCTGCCGCTCAGTGTGGTGCTGGAGCGGCCGCGCTATTACGGCACCGACCAGGGGGTGGTCGCCGAGGACCCGGACAGCGACAGCGGCCAGGCGTTGGTCCAGGGCGGCGCGGCGCTGACGCGCAGCGGCCCGATCGCCCGGGTGCTGGGACTGATCTGCCCGACTGGCATCCCGGCCGACAAAGTGTCGTGCGCCGCTGCTGTCGATCCGCGCATGGCCGGGCTGGCGGCTGGGTACTGACGTCGTGGCGACGCTGAAGGTCGCGCGCCGCGGCGCGATCCCACCGTTCTTCGTGATGGAGGTGATGCGCGCCGCCGCCGAGCGGGCGGCGGCGGGCGCCGACGTCCTGCATCTGGAGGTCGGCCAGCCGTCCACGCCGGCGCCGGCCGGAGTCCGGGCCGCCGCGCAGCGGGCGCTGGACGCCGATCGGCTGGGCTACACCGACGCGCTGGGCCTGCCCGCCCTGCGCGACCGGCTGGCGCGGCACTACCGCGACCGCTATGGCGTGATGGTGCCGCCGGAGCGCATCGCCGTGACCGTCGGCTCTTCGGGCGCCTTTCTGCTTGGCTTCCTGGCGGCGTTCGAGCCCGGCGACCGCGTCGCCTTGGCGGTTCCGGGCTATCCCGCCTACCGCAACATCCTGCAGGCGATCGACGTCGAGCCGGTGCTGCTGCCGGCCGAGGCCGAGCATGGCTTCCAGCCGACGCCGGCGCTGCTTGACGCGGCCGGCCGGCTCGACGGCCTGATCGTCGCCAGCCCGGCCAACCCCACCGGCACCATGTTGTCGGCCGCCGAACTGGGCGCCCTGGCCGGCTATTGCCGGGCGCGCGGCATCCGCCTGGTGTCCGACGAGATCTATCACGGCATCACCTATGCGGGCCCGGCCGCATCGGCCCTCGCGGCCGACGGCGACGCCCTGGTGGTCAACAGCTTCTCGAAATATTTCTCGATGACCGGGTGGCGGCTCGGCTGGATGGTCGTGCCTGCCGATTTGGCGCGGTCGGTCGAGTGCCTGGCGCAGAACCTGTTCATCTCGCCGCCCAGCCTGGCGCAGCATGCCGCCCTCGCGGCCTTCGACTGCACCGAGGAGCTGGAGCGCTCTGTCAAGCGCTATGCCGAAAACCGGGCGCTGCTGTTGGCCGAGCTGCCGCGCGCCGGCTTCACGCGCTTCGCACCGGCCGACGGCGCCTTCTATCTCTACGCCGACGTCGGCCACCTGACCGAGGACAGCGAGGCCTTCTGCCGCGCGATCCTCGCCGAGACCGGGGTGGCGATCACCCCGGGCATCGACTTCGACCCGCTGCGCGGGCGCCGGTTCGTGCGCTTTTCGTTTGCCGGCGCCACCGACGAGATGGCCGAGGCGGCGCGTCGGTTGCAGGTCTGGGCCCAGTCCAGGCGCTGAGGTGGGGAAGGGGGCGGCCGGGCCGGCCGCCCCCCTTTGCCTACGCTTTCCGGCGCCACCAGCCGCCGCGCGGATTCTCCACCGGCCGATCAATCACGTTCACCGCAACGCCCGGGATCTCCGGCTGCACCACGGCGGTCGCTGATTCGGGCGCCACCGGGGCCGCGGGCTCGGCTGCCGGCCGTTCCGGAGCCGGTGCGAGGGCGGGTTCGGCCGTCGCCGGCGGTTCCGCGGCCGCCTGGGCGACCGTGGGCGCGACATCGGCCGCTGTTGCGGCGGCGATGTCGACCACGGGCGCCGGCTCGGGCTCGGCCTCCGGGGCGGCAACGGCCTTGCGCTTGCGGGGGGCGCGCTTCGGCTTCGGAGCGGCTTCGGCCGCCGGCGGCTCAGCCGCTGCCGGCTCGGCGGCGGGCTCCGCGGCCTTGCGCTTGCGCGGCGCGCGCTTCGGCTTCACCGGCACCGCCTCCGCCGCGGGCTCTGGCGCTGTTTCGGCGATCATGGCCGTCGGTTCGGCGATCACGGGCGCCGGCTCGGCGACCACAGGCGCCGGCTCGACGGTCTCGGCCGGGGGCGCGGCGCCGAGGTCCGGGTTGGGTCCGACGGTCGGGCCGACCATGGGGCCGGTCACCGGTCCCGATCGGACGAATGCCTCCGGCGGGACTTCTGGTTGTTCGCCAAGCCCCGGGGGCAGCGCACCCTCCGCCTCCGCCGCGGTCAGGTCGGCGCCGGTGCGCAGCCGGCGGCGGCCGCCGCGCTTGCCCCGCCGGCGCCGCTTGGCCCGGCCATCCTCGCCCAGCTCATCGGCCGCTGCGACCTCGGCGTCGCCGCCGATGGCCGCGCCCTCATCGGCTTCCTCGCCCTCGGCGGCTTCGGCCATGGTCTCGTCGGCGGGGCCTTCGGCCGCGACGGCCTCGGCCGGCATCGCGGAGTCGTCCTCGCGGCGCCGCTTGCGGCTGCGCCGGCGGCGCTTCGACCGACGGCCGCCGTCGGCGTCCTCGGCGGCCACCGGCTCGGCGCCAACCGCTCCGGCCTGCTCCTCGGCCTCGGCGGTCTCCTCGAACACCTCCTCGTCCTCGTCCTCTTCGATCGGCACCACCATCGGCGGCGGCGGCGGTAACTCGCCCGGCAGGCGCTGGCGCAGCCGCTCGAGGCGGAAATCGGGCGGGATCAGGGCGTCGTCGCGGCCGATCTGCACCGCCATGTGGTAGCGCATCTCGATGCTCGCCAGCATCGCGCGCTTCTGGTTGAGGATGTACAGGGCGACGGCCGTCGGCACATAGACCAGGATCTCGGCCGACTTGCCGCGGATGCCTTCTTCCTCGATGGCGCGCAGCACCGACAGCGCGGTCGACTCGGTCGACCGGATGAGGCCGCTGCCGGCGCAATGGGGGCAGCGATGCGACGAGATCTCGGCGATCGACGGGCGCAGCCGCTGCCGCGACAGCTCCAAGAGGCCGAAGGGCGAGATGCGGCCGATCTGGATCCGGGCCCGGTCCGACTTCATCGCCTCCTTGAGGCGCCGTTCGACCGCATGGTTGTTGCGGTTCTCTTCCATGTCGATGAAATCGATGACGATCAGCCCCGCCAGGTCGCGCAGGCGCAGCTGGCGGGCGATCTCGTCGGCGGCCTCCAGGTTGGTCTTGAGCGCCGTCTCTTCGATATGCCGCTCGCGCGTGGCACGGCCCGAATTGACGTCGATCGAGACCAGGGCCTCGGTCGGGTTGATGACAATGTAGCCGCCCGACTTCAGCTGCACGGTCGGGCTGTGGATCAGGTCGATCTGGCTTTCCACCTGGTAGCGGTGGAACAGCGGGATGACCGGATCGCGATAGGCCTGCACGCGCTTGCCGTGGCTCGGCACGATCGAGTTCATGAACGACTTGGCCGCGCGGTAGCCCTCTTCGCCCTCGACCTGGATCTCGTCGATGTCGCGGGTGTAGAGGTCGCGGATGGCGCGCGTGATCAGGTTGCCTTCCTCATGGATCAGCGCCGGCGCGGTCGATTGCAGCGTGAGCTCGCGGATATCGTTCCACAGCCGTAATAGATACTCGTAGTCGCGGCGGATCTCGGGCTTGGCGCGCTCCATGCCGGCGGTGCGCACGATCACCGCCATGCCCTCGGGCAGCTCGAACTCGTCGAGCATCTCCTTGAGGCGCGCGCGGTCCTGCGGGTTGGTGATCTTGCGGCTGACGCCGCCGCCGCGCGGCGTGTTGGGCATGAGCACGCAATAGCGGCCAGCCAGCGACAGGTAGGTGGTCAGCGCCGCGCCTTTGGTGCCGCGCTCTTCCTTGACCACCTGCACCAGCATGATCTGGCGGCGGGTGATCACCTCCTGGATCTTGTAGTGGCGGTAGTTGCGGACGCGCCGCGGCTGGACCTCCTCGACCTCGTCGCCGCCGACGGTCTCGATCGTCTCGGCCGGCGCCGCCCCGTGGCCGTCCTCGGCGGCCTCCGATGCGGCCTCGGCCGCCGCCCCGTCGGCTGGTGCCTCGACATGGCCGCCTTCGGCCGCACCATTGCCGCTTGGCGGCGGCAGCGCCTCGGTCGGCTCGGGATCGAAATCAGTGCTGGGGCCGGCGCGGTTGCCGGCGACTTCGGCCAGCAGCGCTTCGCGATCGGCGACCGGGATGCGGTAATAGTCGGGGTGGATTTCCCCGAAGGCCAGGAAGCCCTGGCGATTGCCGCCATATTCGACGAAGGCGGCCTGCAGCGACGGCTCGACCCGCGTTACCTTCGCCAGATAGATATTGCCCTTGAGCTGGAGCTTGGTGGTCGTCTCGTAGTCAAACTCATCCAGCTTGTTGCCGTTCAGCACGACCACCCGGGTCTCTTCCGGATGGGTCGCGTCGATCAACATGCGCTTTACCATAGAGTGGAGTCTCCGGCGGGCGCGGCCATCGGGCGCGGTCCCGCCATGTCAGGGGAGCGACCGCCGCTGCCCCGGCCGCAACGCGGCAGGGCGCCGAGCCCGGGATCCGGGCCGGCTGCCAGGCAGAGAAGGATGGGCGGGTCATGGGGCGGTGGCCGCTCCGGGGGTTCGATCGGGTCCATTCCATCGGCGGCAGCATCGTGGCGACGCCGCCAGGATCCGGCAAAAACGCGCCGCTCCCGTGCGGACATCCTGATCCGTCACGCGAGTGGGGCGGCGCCCGGTCCTGGCCCGCATCGCCGAATCGCCGCGGACCTGGAGACGGCAATGCCTCTGGCCGGGCCCTCGACGGACGAAGACCACCGGATGATAGACATGGGGGTCGGTTCCGACAATGGCTTCTTTCGGCCGCCGGCCGGGCGTGCGCCTTTGTGCGATAGGTCCAATTGATTCAACATTGAATCAATGGGTTGGAGAGACGAGTTTCGACAAAACTTGAATTTTGCATAGGCCTCTGCAAAGATGCGCCTGGACTCCGGCTGCGCCAGCGCCGGTGACGGGCGTCCGCAGGGTGCGGGTGCCGAGAGCTTGTCCCGCCTGGCGCGCGCCGATGAGGGATGCCGGCCCGACCCGTGACCGCAACCACCCCTGCAACCCTGCCCCTGGCGGCTCGACGGCCTGCGGTCGCGCTGACGCGCGCGGGTTTGGGCGCCGCCGTCCTGCTGGCGGGGCTCCTGGCGGTCGGGGCGGCGGCCCAGGCGGTCGAGGCGCCGGCGCTGACCGGCTGGCGGGTTGCCGGCAATGTCGGGGGCACCCGCCTGGTGCTGGAGCTGTCGGCCCGGCTCGGCTATCGCGTCGCCGCCGACGCCGACCGCCTGGTCATCGACACCGACGGTTTCACCAGCCGTGTCGGCAGTGACGGGCCCGGCGCCGGCCTGATCCATGGCCTGCATGCCGCGCGTGCCGGCGGCGGCAGCCGCGTGGTCGCCGCCTTGGCGGCGCCGGCGCGGGTCCAGCGCGCGTTCCTGTTGGCGCCGGGCGAAGGGCATCCCTATCGCCTGGTGGTCGACCTGGCACCGGCCCCGGCGGAGGCCGCGCGGCCGGCCCCGGCGCGGCATGAGGCGGCCAAGCGGCCGCTGCCGGCGCCGGCCCGCCCGATGCCGGCGCCCGAGACGACCAACC
>CAZEFK010000189.1:0-14053 GCA_964511405.1 uncultured Comamonadaceae bacterium
TGGCGACTGCAACTGCCCGACCTGATGGCTGCGGCAGCCGAGGAGGACGATGCCGCCGCTTCGACCGCCAGGTCGTGGTGCCCAATCCCGACGTCATGGGCCGCGAGAAGATCCTGAAGGTGCACATGCGCAAGGTGCCGCTGGCGGCCGACGTCGACGCCCGCATCATCGCGCGCGGCACGCCGGGCTTCTCCGGTGCCGACCTTGCCAACCTGGTCAACGAGGCCGCGCTCCTGGCCGCCCGCCGGGGCAAGCGCGTGGTCGCCATGTCGGAATTCGAGGCGGCCAAGGACAAGGTGCTGATGGGCGCCGAGCGGCGCTCGATGGTGATGACCGAGAAGGAGAAGGAGACCACGGCCTACCACGAGGGCGGCCATGCCCTGGTGGCGCTGTTCGTGCCGGGCTCCGACCCCCTGCACAAGGTGACCATCATTCCGCGCGGCCGGGCCCTGGGCGTGACCATGTCCTTGCCCGAGCGCGATCGCTACAGCCTGAGCCGTCAGGAGATCGAGGCCAAGCTGGCGATGATGTTCGGCGGCCGGGTCGCCGAGCAGCTGATCTATGGCGAGGACAATGTCACCACCGGCGCCTCGGACGACATCCGCCAGGCGACCAACCTGGCCCGGCGCATGGTCACCGAGTGGGGCATGAGCGACAAGCTCGGCCGCCTGCGCTACACCGAGAACGAGGAGGAGGTGTTCCTCGGCCATTCGGTGACCCAGCGCAAGAACGTCTCGGATGCGACGGCGCGGGTGATCGACGAGGAAACCCGCCGGATCATCGACGATTCCGAGGCCAAGGCGCGCCAGATCCTGAACGACAACATCGACCGCCTGCACGCCATCGCCCATGCGCTCCTGGAATACGAGACCCTGACCGGCGACGAGGTCCGGGCCCTGGCCCGCGGCGACAAGATTACCCGCGACGAGGATGCCCGTCCGGCTGCCCTGCCGCCGCGCCGCTCCTCGGTGCCCCCCGCCGCGGATTTCGAGCCCAAGGTCCAGCCGGGGACGTGAGCGCGGCGCCGCGCTCGCCCGATTATTTCGACCCCGTCGGCCTTACCGTCGGCGGTCCCGGGCTGCCCTTGTGCGGCGGGCCGCTGCGCTTCGCCCACATCCGCCGGCGGGCGCCCGGCGCCCAGCCCGTCCTGCTTCCCGTCGACGCCGTCGATCCGGCCGCGCTCGGCCCGCTGACCGCGCCGCGGCCCGACTGGGCCGGCCTGCCCTTGGATCGGCCGCGGATCATGGGCATCGTCAACGTCACGCCGGACAGCATGTCGGACGGCGGCGACTTCGTGGACGCCGACGCCGCCATCGCCCATGGCCGGGCGCTGGCGGCGGCCGGCGCGGACATCCTGGATGTGGGCGGCGAATCGACCCGGCCCGGTGCCGAGCCGGTGCCGGCCGAGGTCGAGCTGGCGCGGGTCCTGCCGGTGGTGCGGGCCCTGGCGGCCGAGGGCCACCGGGTCTCGATCGACACCCGCCATGCCGCGGTCATGACCGCATCAGTGGCCGCGGGCGCCGGGATCATCAACGATGTCGCGGGACTGACCGGTCCCGGCAGCCTGGACGCGGCCGTGGCGGCGGGCGTGCCGGTGGTGCTGATGCACATGCCGGGCGACCCGCAGACCATGATGGGTCACGCCGACTATGCCGACGTCACGCTGGAGGTCGCCGATTACCTGGCGGCGCGCGCGGCCGCCTGCCGCGCCGCCGGCATCCCGGCCGGGCACATCGCGATCGATCCCGGCATCGGCTTCGGCAAGCAAATGCCGCACAACCTGACCCTCCTGCGCGAGGCCGCGCTGCTCCATGGGCTGGGCTATCCGGTGCTGATCGGCGCCTCGCGCAAGGGCTTCATCGGCCGCCTGGGCGGTGGGGCGCCGCCGAAGCAGCGGCTGGGGGGCTCGGTGGCGGTGGCCCTGGCCGCGGCAGCCCGCGGCGTCCAGCTGATCCGCGTCCATGACGTGGCGGAGACCGCCCAGGCGCTGGCGGTATGGGCGGCGATAGCGCAAGGCATCATAGCGCAAGCCATCTAGGCCCTTTGCCGCCGGCTGGGCTAGAAACCGGGCATGGGGGCTGCGCTTTGACCTGCGGGCCGATCCCGGCCCGCCCGCCTGCCAACAGAGGAATGCCTCTCGTGTTCGGAACCGATGGAATCAGAGGCCGCGCCAACGACGAGCCGATGACGGCGGCGACGGCGCTGCGCGTCGCGCTGGCCGCCGGCCACCATTTCCGCAACGGCGACCACCGGCACTTGGCCGTGATCGGCAAGGATACCCGCCTGTCCGGCTACATGATCGAGCCGGCGCTGGTGTCGGGGCTGGTGTCGGTCGGCATCGACGTGGTGCTGGTCGGGCCGATGCCGACCCCGGCCGTGGCGATGCTGACGCGGTCGATGCGCGCCGACCTCGGGATCATGGTCTCGGCCTCCCACAACCCTTACGAGGACAACGGCATCAAGCTGTTTGGGCCGGACGGCTTCAAGCTGTCCGACGAGGCCGAGGCGGCGATCGCCGCCACTGTGCAGTCGGCGGCGCCGATTCCCTTGAGCGCGCCCGATCGCCTTGGCCGGGCCCGCCGCCTGGACGACGCCGTCGGCCGCTATATCGAGTTCGTCAAGAGCAGCTTCCCGCGCGGCCTGCGCCTGGACGGCCTGAAGATCGTGGTCGATTGCGCCAACGGCGCCGCCTACAAGGTGGCGCCCACGGTGCTGCACGAGCTGGGGGCCGCCGTCGTGCCGATGGCGGTGTCGCCCGACGGCACCAACATCAACCGCGACTGCGGCGCGACCGCCGTCGGCGGCCTGGCGGCGCGCGTGGTCGCCGAGGGCGCCGACCTCGGCATTGCGCTCGACGGCGACGCCGACCGCGTCATCGTGATCGACGAGGGCGGTCACGTCATCGATGGCGACCAGATCATGGGGCTGGTCGCGACCCGCTGGTACCGCACCGGCCAGCTCAAGGGCGACGTCGTTGCCACCGTCATGTCCAACCTGGGGCTGGAGCGGTATCTCGCCAGCTACGGCATCGGGCTCAACCGGACCCGGGTCGGCGACCGCTATGTCGTCGAGGCGATGCGTCAGGCCGGCTGCAATGTCGGCGGCGAGCAGTCCGGGCACATCATCCTGACCGACTATTCGACCACCGGCGACGGCCTGATCGCGGCGCTGCAGGTGTTGGCGACGCTGGTCCAGCAGGATGGACCCGCCAGCGCCATGGGCCGGCTGTTCCAGCCGGTGCCGCAGCTGATGCGCAACGTCCGCTTCGGGCGCGGCGAGCGGCCGCTCGATGCAGCGACGGTGCAGGCGGCCATCCGCGACGGCGAGGGCCGCCTGAGCGGCCAGGGCCGGCTGGTGATCCGCAAATCCGGTACCGAGCCGGTGATCCGGGTCATGGCCGAGGGCGACGACGAGGCGCTGGTGGCCCAGGTGGTCGGCGACATCGCCGGCGCCATCCAGGCGGCGACGGCGGTCACGGCATGATGGGCGGCGTTCCGGCGGCCGGCGCGATGCATGGCCGCGTCCTGGTCGTCGCGGGCTCGGACTCCGGCGGCGGCGCCGGCATCCAGGCCGACATCAAGGCGATCACGGCGCTGGGCGGCTTCGCCATGACCGCGGTCACGGCCCTTACCGCCCAGAACACCACCGGCGTGTTCGGCATCCATCCGGTGCCGGCGGCCTTCGTCGCGGAACAGATCCAGGTGGTGCTGGACGACCTGGGCGCCGACTGCGTCAAGCTGGGCATGCTCCACAGCCGCGAGCTGATCGAGACCGTGGCCGGCATGCTGGAAACCGCCGGGCTGCCGGTGGTGGTCGACCCGGTGATGGTGGCCAAGGGCGGCGCGCCGCTGCTGCAGCCCGATGCGGTCGAGGTGCTGCGCCAGCGCATCCTGCCGCTGGCGGCGGTGGTCACCCCCAACCTGCCCGAGGCGGCGTTGCTGACCAGCCTGCCCGCCGACAGCGAGGCCCAGCGCATCCGCATCGGCCACCGGCTGATCGAGCTCGGCGCCAAGTCCGCGTTGATCAAGGGCGGCCATGACGACGGCGCCGAGGTCGTCGACCTGCTGATCACCCCCGACGACGTGGTTCGCTACCAAGATCCGCGGCAGATCACTCGACACAGCCATGGCACCGGCTGCACCCTGGCGTCGGCCATCGCGGCCGGACTGGCCCAGGGCCTGGACCTGGAAGCCGCCGTCCGCCGGGCCCGCCGCTATGTCCAGGCCGCGCTGCGCACGGCGCCGGGCTATGGCCGCGGGCACGGGCCGTTGAACCACGCCGTGACCGTACAGCCGCTGCCGGAGCCATGATGACCGAGACCGTCGAGCTGTTCCGCGAAGACTCCTATCTGCGCCAGGCCGCCGCCACGCTGATTGCCGTCGACGGCGACGGGGTGCGGCTGGATCGGACCGTGTTCTACCCCATGGGCGGCGGCCAGCCCGGCGACCTTGGCCGGCTGGTGCTGGCCGATGGCTGCGTCCTGCCGGTGATCGACACGGTCAAGGGTGTGGCACCCGGCGAGATCCTGCACAAGCTGGCGCCTGATTCGGACCTGCCGCCGGTCGGCACGACGGTCACGGCCGAGATCGACTGGGCGCGGCGCCATCGCCTCATGCGCATGCACACCTGCCTGCATCTGCTGTGTGCCGTGGTGCCGGCGGGCGTCACCGGCGGCGCGATCTCCGACGGCCGCGCCCGGCTCGATTTCGACCTGGGCGACGCGACCGTCGACAAGGAGCAGGTGGCGGTCCGGCTGAACGCGCTGATTGCCGGCGACCATCCGGTGACGCCGGAATGGATCGACGACGCCGAACTGGAGGCCCGGCCCGAGCTGGTGCGCACCATGTCGGTCAAGCCGCCGACCGGCCGCGGCCGGGTGCGCCTGTTGCGCATCGACGGCGTCGACCTGCAGCCCTGCGGCGGCACCCACGTCGCCCGCACCGGCGAGATCGGCCCGGTGGTGATCGAGAAGATCGAGAGCAAGGGCAAGCGCAACCGGCGCATCGTGGTGGCCTTCGCGCCGGGGTGAGGCGCTCTTGCCCCTCGTCATTTCCGGCTGAACGTAATCGCGCCCAGCAGCTTGTCGACCGTCCGGCCGTCCGTGGACAGCGGCAGGATGATGTCCTGCCAGCGGATGAACTCCCGGTGCTCGATCCACAGGTGGCCCTTGCACACCATCGGCCGCCGCTGCTCGACGACCGCGTCCCATCGGATCCGCACGTCGGTCGCGAAGTCCGGCGGCAGCACGTCGCCGACACGCCGGCCCGTCAGCTCGACGCCTATGACCTCCCGTAGATCGGTTCCCGCCAGGCGGAAGCGGTAGTCGCGCGGCGACTCCAGGACGTCGACCAGAAAGACCGCCGGGAGCAGGGCGGGAATGTCGGCCGGATCGATGGCGCTGCGTGGCGGCATCGGACGGCCCTGCCGGCGCCTGTCCCAATAGGCATGCAAGGCCAGCAGGCGCGGGTCGTCCACCTCGTCGATGGCCCAGCTGCTCCGATCCAGGCACGGGGACACCGGTGCCGAGATCGGGTCGGGGCCCGTCCGCTCCGCCATGGGATCCTCGGGTTATTGACGGCTATGCCCGTGGCCGTATAGCGGAGCCAACGCGCACGCTCACGCGCCAATTCCGAGGCGACTGACATCGCGACCAGGGCAAGGCTCTGGTCCTTGCGCGTGAATATTCGCGGCCGTCTACGCTTTCAAGAACTGCCCCGCATGCCCGACGAAGGTCGCCAAGTCGATGTTCGTCCCGCACACCACCACGGCCACCCGGGCGCCGGCCAGTTCGTCCCGCAGCGGGCCGAACAGGGCGGCGGCCGCGGCCGCCGCGGCGGGCTCGACCGCCAGCTTCATGTCGCGGAAGAACAGCGCCATGACCCGGCGCATCTGGTCGTCGCTGACCGTGACCAGGCGGTCCAGATGCTCTCGGCACAGCTGGAAGGTGAGGGGCAGGGCGAAGGGCGGGGCCAGGCTGTCGGCGATGGTCCGCACCGTGTCCAGAGTCTGGGGGCTGCCGGCGGCGAAGCTGCGGCTCATGGAATCGGCCCCTTCGGGCTCGACGCCGAACACCCGGCAGCCCGGCTGCAGCTGCTTGATCGCGCTGGCCATGCCGGCGGCCAGCCCGCCGCCGCCGACCGGGATGATCACGGCGTCGAGCGGCCCGGCCTGCTCGGCCAGCTCGAGCCCCAGCGTCCCGGTGCCCAGCACGGTGTTCGGATCCTCGAAGGGATGGACGAAATACCGGCCCTCCTCGGCTTCGATCGCCTTCACGCGGTCATGGGCGTCCGTCACATGCTCGGCCAGCACCAGCTCGGCCCCCAGCCGGCGCACGATGTCCTGGCGCAGCTTGTTGGCGGTCTTGGGCATTACGACCTTGGCGCTCACGCCCAGCTTGGCCGCGCAATAGGAGACCGCGATGGCGTGGTTGCCGGCGCTGAAGGTGGTGACGCCGCGGGCCCGCTGGGCCGGCTTGAGCGCCAGCATGACGCTAAAGGCGCCGCGCGGCTTGAAGGTGCCGGTATGCTGGAACAGCTCCAGCTTCAGCAGGATCTCGCGGGCGCCGGGCGACGGATAGTCGGAGCCGGCGGGGTCCCAGCGCCACAGCGGCGTGCGCAGGATGCGGTCGCCGAGCCGGGCGGCATTGGCGCGGATGGCGTCGAGGCTGGGCGTGATCATGGCACAACCTTAGCGCAGCTTGGCCGGCCGGCAAGAACCGGGTGGTTTGCCCGGCCGCCCGGGACCATGTTGGGGTCATGATCCAAACGGGAGACAAGCTCATGAAGGCGACTGCAGCAGCGGCGGCCTATGACGCCGTCGCCGACGCCATCCGCTATATCGACGCCCATGTCGACGATCAGCCCGAACTGGCTGAGGTTGCGCGCGCGACGGGGCTGAGCCCGTTCCACACCCAGCGCCTGTTCACCCACATGGCCGGGATCAGCCCCAAGAAGTTCCTGGGCTATCTCAGCCTCGGCCGGGCCAAGGCGGCGCTCGCCGGCCAGGCCAGCGTGCTCGAGGCCAGCTTCGACGCCGGCCTCTCGGGCCCGGGCCGGCTGCACGACCTGTTCCTGTCGCTGGAGGCAGCCACACCCGGCGAGTTCAAGGCACGCGGCGCCGGCATGACGATCCGCCACGGCGTCGCCGACAGTCCGTTCGGCCGCTGTCTGCTGATGTGGTCGGACCGGGGGGTCACGGGCCTGGCCTTCGTCGACGCCGAAGGCGGCGAGGCGGCAGCCCGGGCCGCGCTGTCCGAGCCCTATGCCGCTGCCGCGTTCGTCGCCGATCCGGCGGGAGCCGTGGCGCTGGCCCGGCGGGTCTTCGCGCCGGCCGGAGAGGGTGGTCCGGGACCGCTGCGCCTGTATGTCTCGGGCACGCCGTTCCAGGTCAAGGTGTGGGAGGCGCTGCTGCGCGTCCCGGCCGGCGGCCTGGTCGCCTACGAACAGGTGGCGCGCGCCGTCGGCCAGCCGACGGCGGCCCGGGCGGTCGGCAACGCGGTCGGGGCCAATCCGATCGCCTACTTGATTCCCTGCCACCGGGTGATCCGCAGCACCGGCGCCGTCGGCAGCTACCGCTGGGGCGAGGCGACCAAGCGCGTGCTGCTCGCCACGGAACTGGCGATGGCCGACGCCGCCGATTGACGGGAGCGGCCGGCCATGGCCCTCTGCCGCAAATGACTGTCCGGTCGGACAGACCAGTGCGGGGAGGGACATGGTGAACCGAACGACGATCGCCGCAGCGCTGGCGGCGCTGGGCATGGCTGCGGCGGGGACGGCGCAGGGCGCCTCTCATCCTGCGCTCGAGTCCGAGCACGGCATGGTGGTGTCATCGCAGCGGCTGGCGTCCGAGGCGGGGCTCCGGATCCTGCGGCAGGGCGGCAACGCCATCGACGCGGCCGTCGCGGTGGGCTATGCGCTGGCGGTCGTCGATCCGTGCTGCGGCAACATCGGCGGCGGCGGCTTCATGACCATCCACCTGAAGGACGGCCGCGACACCTTCATCAATTTCCGCGAGACGGCGCCGGCCAAGGCGACCGAGACCATGTATCTCGACGCCGCCGGGAAGCCGGTTCCCGGCGCCAGCCTCTATGGCTACCTGGCGGCTGGCGTGCCGGGCACGGTCATGGGGCTGGAGCGCGCGCTCAAGGAATATGGCCGCCTGCCGCGTGCCACGGTGATGGCCGACGCGATCCGGCTGGCGCGCGACGGCTTCGTGCTGACCCGCGCCGACACCGACATCCTGCAGGCCAAGACCGACCGCTTTGCCAAGGACCCGGTGGCGCGCCGCATCTTCCTGCGCCGCGACGGCAGTCCCTGGCGGCCCGGCGACCGGCTGGTCCAGACCGACTTGGCCGCGACCCTCGCGCGCATCGCCAAGGGCGGGCCCGACGCCTTCTACAAGGGCCCGATCGCGGCGGCCGTCGCCAAGGCCAGCGCCGCCAACGGCGGCATCCTGACGGCGCAGGACTTCGCCGGCTATACGGCCACCGAAGGGCCGCCGCTGACCTGCAGCTACCGCGGCTATGTGCTGGTCTCGTCGCCACCGCCCAGCTCCGGCGGCACCACGATCTGCGAGATCCTGAACATCCTGGAAGGCTATGACATGGCCGCGCTGGGCTTCCGCTCGGCCCAGTCGGTCCATTACATGGTCGAGGCGATGCGCCACGCCTATCTCGACCGCAACACCTTCTTGGGCGATCCGGCGTTCGTGAAGAACCCGCTCGACCGGCTGCTGTCCAAGGACTATGCCGCCCAGCTCCGGGCCAAGATCCCGGCCGACCGGCCGACGCCGTCGGCCGAAGTGGTGCCCGGCTCCGAGCCGCACGAGAAGGCGGAAACCACGCACTATTCGGTCCTCGACGCCGAGGGCAACGCTGTGTCGGTGACCTACACGATCAACGGCGCGTTCGGCGCGACCGTGATCGCGCCGGGCACCGGCTTCTTCCTCAACGACGAGATGGACGACTTCACGATCAAGCCGGGGGTGCCGAACCTGTTCGGCCTGGTCCAGGGCAAGGCCAACGCCATCGCCCCCGGCAAGCGGCCGCTGAGCTCCATGTCGCCGACGCTGGTCACCAAGGACGGCAAGGTGTTCCTGGTCGTGGGCAGCCCCGGCGGCTCCCGGATCATCACGATCACCCTGGAAACCGTCATGAACGTGATCGATTACGGCATGGCGCCGCAGGAGGCGGTGGATGCCCCGCGCCTCCACCACCAGTGGCTGCCGGACGAGGTGTTCTATGAGCCGTTCGGCCTTTCGCCCGACACTCGGAAGCTGCTCGCGGACATGGGCTACAAGCTGACCGAGCAGACGCCCTGGGGTGCGGCCGAGATGATCGAGATCGGCCTGGGCGCGTCCGGCCGCGGGCCGGCGTCGTCGGGCAACGATGCCGCCCGCTCGGGCAAGGTCCTGCCCGGCCTGCTCTACGGCGCCAACGACGACCGCCGGCCGGCCGGAGCCGCCGCCGGCTATTGAGCCGGCGGCTTGACCCCCGGACGCCGCCTCGGTAGCGTCCGGGCCATGACCGAGCTTCTCGCCCGCCACCGCTATTACCCGCCGCACCCATACGGCGGCGCGGGTTCGGTCCTGACTTAGACCCACTGCCGCCGCGGTCCGGCGGCGCAGTGAACCGGTCCCCGGGCTGCGGCCTGCCCGGAGACCTTGCCATGAGACGCATCAGAAAACCCGGCCTCGGCCTGATCGGGGCCGGCGCGTTCGGCGCTTTCTGCCTGCCGCACCTGCTGCCGCTGTTCCGCGTGACCGTGTGCGATCCCGGGCGGGATCTCGCCGCCCTGGCGGGCCTTGGTGCCGTGCCGGGCGACCTGGCGGCGGCCGCCGCGCAGGACGTGGTCGTGCTGGCGGTGCCCCTGGCCGCGCTGGCGGACGTGGCGCGGGCGGTCGCCGCCCATGTGCGGCCGGGCGCCTTGGTGCTCGACGTCTGTTCGGTCAAGGGCGAGCCTGAGGCGATCCTCGACCGGCTGCTGCCGGCCGGGGTCGACATCGTCGGGACCCATCCACTGTTCGGGCCCGAAAGCGGCCGCGACGGCCTGGCCGGGCTGCGCATCGCGCTATGCCCGGTGCGCGGCCGGCGCATAGCGGCGGTCGCGCGGACCCTCCGCCGGCTGGGGCTGGACGTGGCCGTGACCACCGCGGCCGAGCACGACCGCCAGATGGCCTATGTCCAGGGCCTGACCCACCTGATCGCGCGCATCGTGATGGGCATGGGCGTGCCGCCGCTGACGCACACCACCCGGACCTTCGACCATCTGATGCGCATGGTCGACACCGTCCGCCACGACTCCGAGGCACTGTTCCGCACCATCGCGGTCGAGAACCCGTTCGCGGCGGAGGTGCGCGAGCGCTTCTTCGCGGCCGCGGCCGATCTCGACGGCGCGCTCAGAACCCGATGAAGGTCTTGAAGGCGGCCAAGCTGTCGCCGAACGTGCCGAGCGTGTCCTGGACATTGGCCGGAGTCACGCCCTTCGACAGGTTTACGTCCATGTCGATGGCGGCGACCCCGGCCTCCGGATCGAGATAGGCGCGGCCCCAGCGCTGGTTGAGGTTCCAGTCGTTGACCTTGATCAGGGTGACCTGGTCCTTGGTGTCGAACCCGGCATAGAACTGCAGCGTCGCGCAGGCGGGCTTGGCGGCGCTGTCGCAGTCGTACAGCAGCAGGTAGACCTTGGCCGCCTTCATTTCGATGCCGATGCGCTGGGTGTCGGTTACGGGCGGCAGCAGGGTGGGCTGGTAGCCCCAGGACTGCAGCAGGTCCATGAGGTCGGCTGCGGTCACCCGGGTCAGCACGGCGTCGCGCCGGACCTCGGCCGCCGCGGGGGCCGTCCACAGGACGAGCGCCCATAAAACGAGCGCAGGGACCGGCGCCAGCAATTGCAGAATCATGATCAAGCCTTCTTATGGCGGGTCGACCGGTGCCCACAGCACCTGGTCGATGTGGTCGGCGCCTGATGCGAGCATCACCAGGCGGTCGAAGCCCAGGGCGATGCCCGCGCTGTCGGGCAGCCCGTAGTCCAGGGCAGCCAGGAAATCCTCGTCCACCGGGTAGGCGCGGCCATACAGCGCCTGGGCCCTGACGCGGTCGGCCTCGAACCGCTGGCGCTGGACCCTCGTGTCGGTCAGTTCGCCGAAGGCGTTGGCCAGCTCCAGTCCGGCGACATAGAGCTCGAAGCGCTCGGCGACGCGCGGATCGGCCGGCTTGGGGCGGGCGAGGGCGGCCATGGACACCGGATAGTCGGTCAGCACGGTCGCTCGGCCGACGCCCAGCCGCGGCTCGACGAAGGCCAGCGACAGCCGGAAGAACAGGTCTTCCCAACTGTCGCCCGGATGCGGTTCGACGCCCAGCGGCGCCGCCTGGGCGGCCAGCAGCGCGAGATCCGGCGCCAGGGGATCGGGGGCGGTCGCCAGGAGGTCGATGCCGCAATGGCGTCGAAAGGCCTCGGCGACGCTCAGGATCTCGGGCTCGGCCGCGGGATCGGCCTCGGCCCCGGCCCAGCGCAGCCGGTCGGTGCCGGCCGCCGCCGCGGCGGCGCGCAGCAGGCCGGCGCAGTCCGCGACCAAGTCGTCGAGCGCGGCGCCGGCGCGGTACCATTCCAGCATCGTGAATTCGGGATGGTGGGTCGGGCCGCGCTCGCCGTTGCGCCAGACCCGGGCCAGCTGAAAGATCCGCGGCTCGCCCGCCACCAGCAGCTTCTTCATGGCGAACTCGGGCGAGGTGTGCAGATGGCGCGGCGCGCGGGCGCCGTCGGGCCCCACCAGCTCCGCCGAGACGGCCATCAGGTGCGGCTCCAGGCCCGGCGAGCGCTGCAGCGCCGGGGTCTCGACCTCCATGAATTCGTTGGCCTCGAACCAGCCGCGCACGGCCGCGCGAATCGCGGCGCGCTGCTTCAGGCGGCCGCGGCGCGCGGCGTAGCGATCGGGGTGCCACCAGGTCATGGGCCGGCCCTCCGGATATGGCCGTCAATGGGGGCAACTGGGCGCACCGCCCTGCGTTGCTTGGCCGATGGCAAGCTGATAGGGTCCCGGCCGCTTGCCGCTCGAGAGGCTGATTGGATGAAGATTAACGCCAACGAATTGCGTGCCGGGAACGTCATGGAGCACAAGGGGCGGCTGTGGGCCGTCGCCAAGGCCCAGCATATCACGCCCGGCAAGGGCGGCGCGTTCGTGCAGGTTGAACTCAAGGACATTCGCGACGGCACCAAGCTGAACGACCGCTTCCGGTCGGGCGAGACGGTCGAGCGCGTGCGCATCGACGAGGGGGATTACCAGTTCCTGTTCGGCGACGACGAGATGCTGACCTTCATGGACGAGCAGACCTTCGAGCAGGTCCAGGTGCCGCGCGCCCTGGTCGGCGAGCGGGCGGCGTTCCTGTCCGAAGGCATGAAAGTCTCGCTGTCGCTCTATGAAGGCTCCGCCGTCGGCATCGACCTGCCGCAGACCGTGGTGCTGACCGTGGTCGAGGCCGACCCGGTGGTCAAGGGCCAGACCGCGTCCTCGTCGTACAAGCCGGGCAAGCTCGAGAACGGGCTCAAGGTCATGATCCCGCCGCACATCGAGGCCGGCACGCGCGTGGTGGTGAACACCGAGGACTGCTCGTACGTCGAGCGCGCGAAAAACTGACTTGCACGGCGGCGCCGGATGGGCGCCGCACTCCTGCCGCATTTTCCGGTACCCCCTGGTCCGGTATCTCTTGTCCGGCGCCCCGGTGCCGCCCTCGTCTGGAGCCCTCGATGGCCGTTCGGTCGCCCGCGATCAACGTGATGGTGAAGGCCGCGCAGAAGGCGGCGCGGACGCTGGTGCGCGACTTCGGCGAGGTCGAGCAGCTGCAGGTGTCGCGCAAGGGGCCGGCCGATTTCGTCAGCTCCGCCGACCTGCGCGCGGAGCGGTCGATTCGCGAGGAGCTGGCCAAGGCACGGCCCAGCTACGGCTTCCTGATGGAAGAGAGCGGGGCGACCGAGGGCGACGGCCGGCATCGCTGGATCGTCGATCCGCTCGACGGCACCACCAACTTCCTGCACGGGATCCCCCAGTTCGCCATCTCGATCGCGCTGGAGCGCGACGGCGAGCTGGTGGCCGGGGTCATCTACGACCCGATCAAGGACGAGCTGTTCTGGGCCGAGAAAGGCGGCGGCGCCTTCCTCAACGACCGCCGCCTCCGGGTGTCGGCTCGGCGCGACATGGCCCAGGCGGTCATCGGCACCGGCCTGCCGTTCCTGGCCCGCGGCGACCATGAGGCGTACCTGCCGCTGCTGGCCGCGGTCATGGCCCAGACCGCGGGCGTGCGCCGCCTGGGGGCGGCGGCGCTGGACCTGGCCTATGTCGCGGCCGGCCGATTCGAGGGCTTCTTCGAGTTCGGGCTCAATCCGTGGGACATGGCCGCCGGCATCGTGCTGGTGCGCGAGGCCGGGGGCTATGTCAGCGAAGTGACCGGCGGCCACGCCATGATGGAATCGGGGTCGATTCTCGCGGCCAACGACCATCTGCACCTGGCCCTCGGCACGCTGCTGAAGGGGGCGGCGCCACAGCGCCGCGCCGCGGCGCTGTGAGGCGGGGGGCTGCGCCCCGGCGTCAGATGGTCGGCTTGCTCGAGGCCGTCCGTTCCGCTAGCGTTCCGGGCGCCGCGGCGCGGATCGGCGCGCCGCCGACAAGCAAGGGAGCACCTCCGGCCATGGTGCCTAGTGTGCCAGCCGGCGGCCGTGGCCGGGTTGCCGTCCTGATCGGCATTGCGGCGCTGGTCGGCCTTTGGGGAGAGGTGCCGGCTCTGGCACAGCAGGGCAGCGTCGTCGTCGATCGCGGTGTTCTCGACCAGCTGGGTCCGCCGCCGCCGCCGCCCCGGCTACTGCCGCCCCGGATCGTGACCATGCCGACGCCGCCAGCGCAGCTGCCGCCGGCTTTGGCGCCACGCAGCCAGCTATTCCTGTCGCCAGGCCGGACGCCGACGGCTACGGCATCCCTGCCGCCGCCGACTCCGGTGCCCGCGCCGGCCGCCCGACCGGTCCCGCCGCCCGCTCCGGTGCGGCCGTCGCCCTCGGCGGCCCTC
>CAZEFK010000190.1:0-14004 GCA_964511405.1 uncultured Comamonadaceae bacterium
GCACGTACGGTTCGGAGGGCGGGGAGGCCAAACCTTCCCGACCCCTATCAGTTGGTTCGACGTTAATATCATGCGCCGAGGCTTGGAGCTTGCCACAACGGCTGGATCCCCGCTTTCGCGGGGATGACGACAGGGGGGTTGACTGGCGATTGTTTCACAGCCTCGTAAGCGGGCGGCCATGACCAGGGTCACCATCGCCGGCCTGTCCAAGCGCTATGGCGGGCTGCCCGCGGTCGACGGCGTGTCGATCGAGCTCGCCGACGGCGAGTTCCTGTCGCTCCTGGGGCCGTCGGGCTGCGGCAAGACCACCACGCTCAAGATGGTCGCCGGGTTCGAAGTCGCCGACGCGGGCAGCATCGCGTTCGACCGGCGCGACGTCTCGCACCTGCCGCCCGAGCGCCGCGACATCGGCATGGTGTTCCAGTCCTACGCCCTGTTCCCGCACATGACGGTGGCGGGCAACCTGGCCTTCGGGCTGGAGATGCGCGCCCTGCCCAAGGCCGAGATCGCGGCGCGGGTGGCGCGGGTGTTGGACATGGTGCAGCTCGCCGGGATGCAGGATCGCTATCCGCGCCAGCTGTCGGGCGGCCAGCAGCAGCGCGTGGCGCTGGCCCGTGCCCTGGTGATCGAGCCCAGCATCCTGCTGCTGGACGAGCCCCTGGCCAACCTGGACGCCAAGCTGCGCGACGAGATGCGGGTGTTCATCCGCGACCTGCAGCAGCGGGTGGGCATCACGACGATCTACGTCACCCACGACCAGGCCGAGGCCATGACCATGTCGGACCGGATCGCCGTCATGTTCCAGGGCCGGGTGGCGCAGCTCGGCAGCGCCGAGGACGTCTATGAACGGCCGGCCAGCGCCGCGGTCGCGGGCTTCGTGGGCAACGCCAATCTGCTGGCGGCGACCGTCGACAAGGGGCAGGCGTCCTGTGCGCTCGGCACCCTGCCGGCCGGCGGCGCCGCGGCCGATGCCACCGACGCCCTGGTGGTGGTGCGCCCCGAGGCGGTGCGGTTGGACACGGCGGGCGCAGCCAACGCCCGGATCGAGTCTGCGTATTATGCCGGCAGCGTCACCGATTACCGGGTGCGGCTGGCAAGCGGCGAGCGGCTGCAGGTCCAGGCCACGGGCCCGGGCCGCTTCCGGGCGGGCGAGGCGGTGGCCGCCCGCTTCGCCGGCGACCGCTTCTGGACGGTGCGGCCGACATGACCGGAGGCATGACCGGACGGGCGCGCTGGCTGCTGGTGCTGCCCGCGGCGCTGCTGCTGACCGTGGGCCTGGCGGTGCCCTATTTCAACATCGTCGTCATGAGCGTCCGGACCACGGCCCAGGGTGCGGCCTATGGCAACGGCTTCACGCTCGCCAATTACGGGCGCGCGCTGGGCGACGGCTACTATCTGGGCCAGATCGGCTCGACCCTGCTGACCGCGCTGGTGACGACGGCGGCCTGCCTGGCGCTCGGCTTCCCGGTCGCCTGGCAGCTCGCCCGCTCGCGCTCGCGCTGGCGGCCGCTGCTCTACGGCATCGTGCTGTCGCCGCTGCTGGTCGGGATCGTGGTGCGCAGCTTCGGCTGGACCATCCTGCTGGGCAACAACGGCGCCATCAACAAGGCGCTGCGCGCGGCGGGCCTGACCGACGCGCCGCTGCCGCTGATGTACAACCGATTCGGCATCGTCGTGGCGCTGACCCACGTGTTCCTGCCCTTCATGATCCTGCCGATCCTGTCGGCGCTGCAGACCCTGGACCCGGCGCTCGAGGCCGCCGGCCGGTCGCTGGGCGCCGACCGGCGCACGGTAATCAGGCGCATCGTCCTGCCGTTGGCGGTGCCCGGCATCCAGTCCGGCTGCATCCTGGTGTTCGTGCTGGCGCTCAGCGCCTATGTGACGCCCGCCCTGATCGGCGGCATGCGGGTCAAGACCATGGCGGTGACGGTGGTCGACACCCTGGTCGACGCCTTCCAGTGGCCGTTCGGCGCCGCGTTGGCGCTGCTGCTGAGCCTGGCCGGCGTGCTCGCCGTGGCGGCATTCGCGCGCCTGACCCGGCCGCGGTGGCTGGCATGACCCGGCGGCCGGTCCTGCTGCCGCTGTTCTGCGCGCTGGTCTACCTGTTCCTGCTGGCGCCGATCGCGGTGGTCGTGGGCGCCTCGCTCAATGCCGGGGCGTTCCTGACCTTCCCGCCCCAGGGGCTGTCGCTGCGCTGGTACGTGACCTTCTTCAACAACCGCCTGTTCATGACCGCGGCCGCGACCTCGGTCGAGATCGCGCTGATCGCAACAGTGGTCTCGGTCCTGGTCGGGACCGCGGCGACCCTGTTCTACGTGCGCCATGCCGGCCGCGCGCGCGAGGGTCTGCGCCTGGCGATCCTGTCGCCCCTGCTGCTGCCCGAGGTGCTGACCGCGATCGCGCTGTTGTTCTTCTTCTACCAGATCGGCATCGGCACGGCCGGCCGGGTCGCGCTGATCACCGGCCATGTGCTGATCACGCTGCCCTTCGTGTTCATGAACGTGGCGGCGTCGCTGGAATCCTTCGATCTGGCGCTGGAGCTGGCGGCGCGCAGCCTGGGGGCGACGCCCTGGACGGTGTTCCGACGGGTGACCCTGCCGCTGGTCAAGCCCGGGGTCATCGGCGGCGCCCTGTTCGCCTTCATCATCTCGTTCGACACCTTCGCGATCTCGTTCTTCCTCAAGGGCATCGGCACCTCGACGCTGCCGATCCAGCTGTTCGACTATCTGCGCCTGAACTTCACGCCCGAAGCCGCCGCGGTCTCCAGCGTCAGCGTGGTCTTGACCCTCCTCGTGGTGGTTGCGACCGAGAAGCTGCTGGGCCTCAAGATCCAGCGGTTCTGACATGAGCGGGCCACGCCCGGTGCTGTCGCAGAACCTGCTGCCGTTCCTGGAGCGCAAGATCATCCGGCGCGAGCTGCCGCCCGGGCTGAAGCTGCGCGAGGAGGAGCTGTGCCAGCGCTATGCCGTCAGCCGCTCGCCGCTGCGCGAGGCGCTGCGCCTGCTGGAGGGCACCGGGCTGGTGGTGCGCACGCCGCGCCGCGGCGTGGCCGTCGCCCCCATGACCGCCCGGGATCTCGACCAGGTGTTCGCCTGCCGGGTGCCGCTGGAGGGCCTGGCCGCCCGCGGCGCCGCCGGCTCGCCCGCCGCTACAGCGGTTGCCGATGCCCTGACGGACGCGCTGGCCGCCATGGGCCGGGCGCTGGAGATCGGCGATGTCGAGCGCTGCTTCGACGCCAACGCCGCGCTCACCGAGGTGCTCCACGCCGGCGCCGGCAATCCGACCCTGCTGCGCCTGCTGGCCCAGGTCGAGAAACCGGCGCTGCGCTACCGGCATTTCGCCTACGCCCGGGCGCCAGAGCTGATCGCGATCTCGATCGGCGCCAACCGCCAGATGATCGAGGCCATCCGCGCCCACGACCCGGACCGCGCCGCCGCCGTCACCGAGGACCTGGTGCGCCGGGCATGGGACCTGCTGCGCCCGGTGGTGGCGCGCGACCCGGCCTTTGCCGAGGCGGAGGGGCGGCCGGGGTGACCGGCGCTCTGCGTACGGGGCTGACGTTACGCCCCGTCAGTGGACCAGCTCGTCCCCGCCGCTCTTGCTGTCGGGGATGGTGATCTCGCCATGGGTCGCAAGCGACCGGAAGTCATCGCGGACACGCAGACTCACGGATCGGATACCTGCAAGACCGGAAGCGCTTGGTCGTCGGTAGCCGCGGCAGCCCAGATCACGCAGCCCGTGGAATCGAGCACCTCGACGACGACACGGTCGCCGCGGTCGGCCAGGATCCATTGAAGCGCGGAGGCCGCACGGGCCGCGGTCTCGGGGTCGACATGCTGGCTGGACAGCACGCCCGCCCTAAGCACCTTGAACATCGCGTCCCGGTCTACGGCCCTGGTCCCGCCTGATGGCGGCCAGCTCGGTGGCTTTGGCCTCGAACTCGTCGGCCATCCGCAGCAGGGACGCTCGGGCCTCGCCAGTGTGGTAGGCGGCCATGCTTCTGCACTGCTCTGCCTTGAGTTTCATCAATTGCACTGTATCGACCAACAGTTTTCGCCCGACCACGCGGTGACCTACTATTTGCCTCGTCTCAATAATCCTTGAATACCGGAGACGCCAGGGCGCATTAGTATAACTGTGCTAAGCAATTCGATGGGCCGCACGCATAGTTACTTTGATCTGTCCGATCCGCTGCTACCCGCGTTTCACGATGATTGGAGCGGCGCCAACCCGGTCGGCTTACGCCCCGCGCTCGGGCATCCCGGCTGGCCCGTTGGCGCTCACAGCGAGCCATTCGTCGCGGGCCCGTCGGGCCTCGTCTGCAGCCAGGTCTCGGGCGGTTGTCGGCGCCGGGGCGGCGAGGGTCACGGCCGCCGGGCCCGGGCCGGTCGGAACAGCCATGTAGGCCGCCACCGATCGGAGCGGCAGTGGCGGCGCCGAGATCAAGTCGGCCAAAGCCCTGCACAGCCGCTGCGCGGCGATGGGAAAGCCGAACACGAATCCGACATCCAGCTCGGCGGCGCGCCTCGCCAGGTCGAGGGCCGGGTCCGGGCTGGGCAGCAACAGTGCCGCCGGCGTGCGGCGAGCCCCGGGCGTGCGCCCCATGCGCAGCGCCTTGAGGATGGCCAAGCCATTGACCTTCGGCAGATCGTAGGCACAGATGATCAGAGCGAGCCGATTGGCAGTGAAGTCCAACCGCTCGACAGTCTCCCGAGCATCGCGCGCGATCTGAAGATCACCGCAACCATGCTCCCGCAAGATGCTCGTGAGCACTTGGCGCGAGCCGGAATTCGCGTCGACCAAGAGAATGGTGCTGGCCTTCAGGGGCGGCTGCGCCGCGCGCATTCGAGGACCGGTCATCGCTTGCAGGCTCCTTGTCGGGCATAGCCGTCGGGCATAGCCGACCAATCGCGTCGAGTTATGGCGAAGGTCAACTGAATGCCGCGATTTGACTCCACAGTGAGCGAGCATGCAAGTACGCGCCATGATGGCGAAATTGAACTAACAGAACTGACAATGACATTCGTCTAAATCAGATTCATATCTTCGATGTGGGGTAAGGGCCGGGCAACGTGTATCGAATGATATATCAGCAGAAAATATTGCTTAATAGCAAAAAATATGAACCATTCTTCGCACACATTCGTTTCTATGTCGTGGTATACAAGCGCGGGGATCGTGTCCCGCGACCGCGAGGCGTGTACGGGGATCGTGTCCCGCGACCGCGAGGCGTGTAAGTGAACTCGAATCCGCGCGATGCCGTTCCGGCTGACGTCATGGAAGAGCACGCCGGGCAGCTTCGTCAGACGGCTTTACTGTGTCGCAGCTTCGCGCGCTGGCACCGTGGCGAAGCAGCGATCAACCTCCAGCGATTGGCCGACGATCTCGATTCCACGGCCGAGGCGCTGGAATCGGCGGCAAAAACTGCCCTGGGCGCCCAGAGCCCCGGCCGGGGTTTGCTGGACGGCTGAGCGGGGGCGGGCATCCGCCGATCGGCAGCAGCATGGCCGGCGTGACCGCAGTCAATCCATTGTAGGTCAGGGCGTGGCGGCGAGGCCGCGCAGCTGGTCGAGCAGTTGTCCCAGCGATGCTGCGACGTCGGGCAGCGAGGGTCCGGCAGCCGGAGCGGGCGGCGCGCCCTGGCTGCCGTCGACGGGGGCGCCGCTCATGAGGTGCCGGGCGCTGTCGGCGAGGGTCATGCACTCGGCCAGCGCCGGCATGGCCTCGTCCAGGAAGCCGCCCTGGGCCAGCAGCAGGGCCATGCGCAGCTTGCGCTCGGCGTTGCCCAGAAGCTCGGTCGTCTGCGCCTGCCGCTGGGCGGCCGGCGCGCCGGGATCGGGCCCCAGCCGCGGCGACCGGACCAGCTCGCGGGCAGGCTTGGCCGGCGTCGGCAGCACGCCCGCTTCGGTCAAGCGCCGCATGGTCTCGTAGGCGCGCCGGTCCACGACCTCGATGCGCGGACCGTCCGGTCCGGCCGGCGGCGGCGCGGTGGCGGCGCCGGCCTCCACGACCGCCAGCACCACGTCCTGGCCGTCGGGGGTGCTGCGGCGTTCGAGCAGCAGCAGGTCGTCGCCGTACTGTGCGGTCAGGGCATCGCGCAGCCCTTGGTCGGGATCCGCGGGCGGCATTGCCGGTGCGGGTGGCTCCGGCGGGGCCATCATGGCCGCCATCCGCTCCACGAAGGCGCGGCGGCCCGACCGCAGGGCCATCGTCTTGAGCCCGCCCTCGCCATCCAGCACGCCGTCGGCCAGCGCCTGCTTCTGGGCCAGCACCGCCAGCATCGACTGCTCGATGCTGTCCTCGGTGACCAGGTTGATGACCGAAACAGCGCGCGGCTGGTTCTTGCGCCAGGCGCGCGCGATGCGCTGCTCCAGCCGGGCCGGGTTCCAGGGCAGGTCGAGGTTGATCACGGCGCTGGCCGCCTGCAGGTTGAGGCCGACGCCGCCGCTGTCGGTGGACAGGAACAGCCGGCACTCGGGGTCCTGCTTGAAGCGGGCGATCTCGGCCCGGCGTCGCTCCTGCGGCACCGACCCGGTGTGCCAGGCGGCCTCGACGCCCATGTCCTGGGCCAGCTCGCGGGCCAGGCTCAGCATGCGCTCCCATTCCGAGAACACGATCACCTTGCGGCTGGGCTCGGCCAGCAGCTCCGCCAGCACCCGCTCCAGCTCCTCCAGCTTGGGGCTGACCCGGCAGGTGGGATCCAGAATATAGGGCGTGTCGCACAGCATGCGCATGCAGGCGAGCGCCCGCTGCAGCAGTTCGAACTCCTTCGGGGCCAGCGGCCGGCGCTGGGCGATGTGCACCAGTCGCGCCGCTTGCGCCTTGTAATCCTCATAGCGGAGGCGCTGCTCCTCGGCCATGGCCACCAGGTAGGTGGTGACGGTGCGTCCGGGCAGCTCGGTCTCGACCTCGTGCTTGCGGCGGCGCAGCATGACCGGCTTCAGCCGCCGCATCAGCTCGTCCAGGTTCTTGTACCCGATCGGCCGGCCGCGCTCGTCGAGCTCGTAGAACTCGCGGTTGAAGCGGAACAGCGGCCCCAGCAGCTCCGGATCCAGGTACTGCACGATCGAATAGATCTCGTCGATCCGGTTCTCGATCGGCGTGCCGGTCAGGACGAAGGCATGACGGGAGGCCAGCGACTTGACCGTGCGCGCGGTCTTGGTCTGCCAGTTCTTGATGCGCTGGGCCTCGTCCAGGATCACCACGTCGGGCCGGACCAGGCGGTTGATGTCGGCCGCGTCGGACGCGACCTGCTCGTAATTGACCACCGTGAACAGGCTGGGCTGGGCGTACTGGGCCAGGCGGGCGCCGCGCGGCCCGGCGACGATCGCGACAGGCGCACCCATGAAGCGGGCGACTTGGTCCTGCCACTCGCCCTTCAGCGAGGCCGGGCAGACCACCAGCACGCGAGCGATGCCGCGCAGCCGGCGCAGCAGCTCCACGGCGGCGATCGCCTGGACGGTCTTGCCCAGCCCCATGTCGTCGGCCAGCAGGGTGCGCTCGCCGAACGCCAGGTGCAGCATGCCCTCGCGCTGGTAGGGGAGCAGCGGGTGCCGCAACACCTCCAGGGTCTGGCGGCCGGCGGCGACCTCGGCCAGGAAGTCCGATCGGGCCGCCAGCTTCGCCGCCGTCCGCCGCCGGTCGGCCAACCAGGCCGCGAGATGGCGGGACATGCGGATCTGCGCCTGCGCCCGCGGATCGGCCTTTTCCAAGGCGTGCAGCACCGCCTCGATTGCCTCGGGCGACGGATCCGCCAGGCTGCCATCGGCCGCCAGGACGGGCGCGAGGGCGGCGCGCGCCGCGGCGACGTCGACGCTCGGGTCGGCCGGCCAGGTCAGCGCCGGAACGGCGGCATCGGCTCGCGGCAGGAACAGCTCGACCCGCTGGCTGCCATGGCGGCGCGCGGCCTCGTAGGCGCGGACGCCGCGCCGCCGCAGTTGGGCCAGCACGCCCTCGATATGCTTGCAGGTGCCCAGGCCGTTGACGCGATGGTCGGCGCAGCCGCAGGAGTTCGCGGGCCGATCCAGCGCGCGGATCTCGACCTCGTAATGGCCGCCGCCGCTCGAGGGCACGCGGAAGGTGCCGAAGATCGGGTGGTCCGGTTCCAGCGCCTCGAACCGCGGCACGTCGGTCCGGCCGCGCCAGCGCCGCCGCTCGATCTCCTCGGCGTCGCTCGACAGCCAGCCGACGAAGGCAGGCGGCCGGTCGGGCCCCGCGCCCACGGGTTTGCGGGCCGCGCGCTTCCGGAGGATCGGCGTCTTGAGCATCTGGTCCATGCAGGCCTCGGCGCTGGTACGGACCATAGGATGATCGGCCGGTGGGAAATGCCGCAAGATATTGTGGTTACACGCCAGGATTCCGAAGATTTGGTCCGGCCGGCTTCGGGCCCTGTCCGGCGAATCGCCGGCCGGCCCGCGGCATCGGCTTGATGCGTTCGTGCTTTGTTCTTAAAGTGGGCGCCGATGCAGCTCTCGCTTCCCCTCGATGACCAGCAGGCCGTGGCGGCGGTGCGGGAGCGCCTGCTGGCCGAGTTCGGGCCCCAGCGCGATTCGCTACGTCCCGATCCGGTCAGCCAGCTGGTTGCCGCCCTGATCAGCAGCCGCACGCTTGACGACGTGTCGTCGGCCGCGTTCTGGCGGCTGCGGCGCCGCTATCCCGATTGGTCCGGGCTGGCCCAGGCCTCCGTCGCCGAAGTGCAGGCGATCATCGCACCGGTCAGCTACGCCGAGCGCAAGGCGACCCAACTGCCGCTGGCGCTGCGCATGATCGCGGCGCGGGCGTCGACGCTCGACCTGTCGTTCCTGGCCGACTGGGACGTCGAGATGGCGATGCCGTGGCTCTGTGCCTTGCCGGGCGTCGGCGCCAAAGTGGCCGCCACGGTCCTCAACTTCAGCACGCTCCGGATGCGCGTCCTCGCGGTCGACACTCACCTGCTGCGCGTCGGCGCGCGCTTGGGCTGGCTGCCGCCGGACACGGACTATGATCCCGGGCACGAGCTGTTCATGCACCGGCTGCCGGACGACTGGGACGGCGACGACCTCTACGAGCTGCACTGGCTGTTGAAATATCTCGGGCAGCGCCTGTGTGTGGCCGGCGCGCCGCGCTGCGGCGCATGCCCGCTCCGCGACCTGTGCCCGGCAGCGGCGCGCCGGGCCTGCGCGTCGTGATCGGTCAGCCGGCGTTGAGGCCGGCGGCCTGGACGCCGTGGATGCAGATCTCCTCGTCCTCGTCGCCCGTGCCGCCGCTGGCGCCGGCGGCGCCCAGGATTCGGCCCTCGGCGTCCTGGATCAGCACCGCGCCGGTCTGCGGCAGGAACTTGCCCTGGGCGGTCGCGGCCAGGGTCGTGAAGAAGTTCGGATTGTCCTTGGCGCGCTGGGCGAGCACGCGGCTCGACGCGCCCATGCCCACCGCGGCCCAGGCCTTGCCCGTGGCGATGTCGACCCGGAACATGCTGGCGCCGTCCTGGCGCTGGACCGCCTTGACGTGGCCGGCGTCGTCGACCACCACGACGGTCATCGGCCGATAGCCGAGCTCGGCGCTGCGCGCGAGCGCTGATGCAATGATCTGGTTCGCCTGGGCGAGGGTGAGGGTCGACATGGGGCTCCTATGGGGCGTCGAGTGGACGGGCGCTGACAGTTACACGATCCGGCGGGCCGCGCCCACCGAACTGCGGATGACCAGGGGGGCGGGCAGGGTGATCCGGTCCTGAAACGGCGCCGGGTCGTCGGCGGCGCGCAGCCGCGCCAGCAGCATGTCGGTGGCGGTGCGCCCCACCAGCTCGGTCGGCGCCGACACGGTGGTGAGCGGCGGATGGCAGAAATCGGCGCCGAAAATGTCGTCGCAGCCGACCACGCTGATGTCATGGGGCACGCGCACGCCGCGTTCGGCGAAGCGCTTGAGCGCGCCGATGGCCAGGATGTCGTTGAAGAACAGGCAGGCGGTGACGCCGGCATGCAGCGCTGCGTCGGCGGCCGCGGCCCCGGCCTGCAGGCCCGGCGCGAACGGCCCCAGATGCCGGCAGGCGATGCCCAGCTCCCGCGCCGCGCCCTCCAGCGCGGCCCAGCGCCGGGCATCCGACCAGGACCTGGTGCGCCCCGCGGCATAGGCGACGGCGCGGTGGCCGAGTGACGCCAAGTAGGCCAGCGCCTCCGCCAGGGCGGTCGCGGTGTCGACGACGACGCTCGGCACGTCGGGCACTTCCCGGTTGATCACCACGATCGGCAGCCGTCGCGCGACCGCGGCCAGCCGCTCGTCGGGCACGTGGGCGCCCATCACCACCAGCCCGTCGACCGAGCCGGGCAGTTCGGCCAGTGCCGCACTCTCGATCTCCAGCGAGTTCTCCAGATCGACCAGCAGATGGCGATAGCCATAGGCGCGCAGCTGCGTCTGGGTGCCCCGGATCAGGCCGCAGAAATAGGGGTTGGTGACGTCGGCGACCAACAGGGCGACGCAGCCGGTGCGCCCCGAGGTCAGAGACCGGGCCTGGGGATTGGGGCGGTAGCCGAGCTCGCGCGCCGCCGCCACCACCCGCTGGCGCAGATCCTCGCTGATCCGGCCCGGCCGCGTCAGGGCCCGCGACACGGTCGAGGTCGCCACGCCCACATGGCGGGCGACGTCGGCGATGGTCACAGCCTCATGCCGGGGGCGGCCCCGCTGTCTCATGATTCATGGCATTCGGTTGCCAGAACGAGTAGCCAGCAAAATACCGCGCATGGCTGAGGTATGCCAACAATCTCGATAGTCTGCATGGGCTTGACTCTCGATGGCAACCGGTTGCACTCTTAGCCCCTAAGAAAACACATGACATCAGGGAGGCACCGCATGGTCGACGGCCGCGGGGTGCGCCGGCGCCGGGTCCTCGGCGGCTTGCTGGCGGCCGGTGCCGTGGGGGCGGCGCCCGGCGTCCTGGCGGCGCCGGCTGCCAAGCCCAGCGGCACCGTCACGATCTGGGTCGGCAGCTGGTGGGCGCCGCAGGTGCCGATTGCCCAGAAGCTGTGGCAGGCCGACTTTCCCGGCGTCCGGCTGGCGTTCGAGCCGCTGCCGATCAACGGCTATCTGGACAAGTTCGTGGCCGCCGCCCTGGGCGGGACGCCGCCCGACGTGATCGATCTCGACTCGACCTGGGTCTCGACGGCGGCGGCCCGCGGCCTGCTGCAGAGCCTGGACGACGCGGCAGCCCGGATCGACGTCGCCGACGTCTCGCCGGCGGTGTGGGCCGCCAGCCGCTTGAAGGGCGTGCAGTATGGTCTGCCGGCGCGCGGCGGGCCCGAGATCTACTATTACAACAAGACCGTGTTCGACCGCGCCGGCGTGCCCTATCCGGCGGCCGGTTGGACCCATGACGACCTGGTCCGCATCGCCCGGGCGCTGACCATCAAGGGCCAGCAATATGGCGTCGGGCTGCCGACCGACCTCAGCGATCCGTCCAATGTGCTGTCGTTCTTCTGCCCGATCCTCTGGTATTTCGGCGGCGATTTCCTGACGCCGGACAACAGCGCCCCGGCGATCAACACGCCGGCCAGCGTCAAGGCGATAACCTATTGGTCGGATTTCTACGTGACCTACGGCGCGGCCCCGGAGGGCACGCCGAACTTCTCGACCACGCGCGACCTGATGCCCCTGTTCGAGGCCGACAAGGTCGGCCTGCTCGCCAGCTCGTCCAATAGCTTCGACAGCTTCATGCAGGAGCCGAAGCTGCGCTGGGGCACGGTGCTCGCCCCCGACCGGATCAACCGAGCCGGCGGCTGGGTCCTGGCCGTGCCGACCGGGGCGAGCAACCCGGACGGGGGCCGCGCCTTCGCCGAGTGGATGATGCGGCCCGAGATCCAGGCCCAAGTCATGAACCGCTTCCCGGCCAGCCTCAAGGCCCGCCGCCTGCCGCCCTGGAACGACCCCAAATGGGACATCTTCAAGGCGGCGGAGCCCGACGCCCGGTCGCTGCCGGCGGTGGCCGGCTGGTTCGACCTGCAGACGGCCGTCCTCACCAGCCTCCAGAAGGTCCTGGTCCGCCAGCTGACGCCGCAGCAGGCGGCCGACGCCGCCGCGGCCGCCATGACGCGGATCCTCGCCGACAACCGCTGACAGGATGTCCGCCATGATCAGGCTCGGCTTCAGCACCATCGCCTGCCCCGCCTATGACATCGGCCAGGTGATCGCGCTCGCGACCGCCGCCGGGCTCGAGGGCATCGAGATCCGCTTCCTGCGCGGCACGGTCGACCTGCCGTCGCTGGCGGAGCTGTCGCCCGCGCACATCGCCGAGACGCGCCGGCGCATCGAGGACGCCGGGCACCGGGTCGTCGTCATCGGCACCAGCGTGCGCATGACCGCGCTGGATCCGGCGGCGCGCGCGCAGCAGCTGGCTTCGGCGCGCGCCGGCACGGTCATCGCTTCAGGCCTGGGCGCGCCTTACCTGCGCGTGTTCGGCGGGCCGCTGCCACCCGGCCAGGACCGCCAGCGCACGCTCGACGCCATCGCCACGGGCCTCGCCCAGGTCGCCGAGATCGCCGCCGCCGACGGCGTCCAGGCCCTGATCGAGACCCATGACGACTTCTCGACCTCGGCCAGCGTGCTCGACCTCTATGACCGCGGCGCCGGCCCGCGGCTGGGCGTGCTGTGGGACACGCTGCACAGCCACCGCCATGGCGAGACCGCGGCCGAGACCTGGGCCGCGCTCGGGCCGCGGGTGCGCCACGTCCACCTCAAGGACGCCTACCGGGCCGACCGCAGCGGCTTCGACTTCGCCCTGACCGGCGAGGGAACGGTGCCGATCGCGTCGTTCCTGGCTGCGCTGCGGCAGGGCGGCTTCGACGGCTTCGCGCATTTCGAGTGGGAGAAGGGCTGGCATCCCGAGATCGCCGACGCCGAGGTCGCCGTACCCCACTTCGCCCGCGCCATGGCGGGCCTGCTCGGATGACCCTGCTCGGCGCGCGGCTCGGACGCTGGGGCGGTCACGCGCCCCCGCGCCGGCACGCGCCGGTCCGCCGCGGGAAGGCGCGGCTGCGCCGCTGGCTGCCGGGCTACGTCCTGGTGCTGCCGGCGGTCCTGCTGGTTCTGCTGATGATGGTCTATCCGGCGCTCCAGACCCTCTATTTCAGCGTCGCCAAAGTCCAATTGCCGAGCTTCCACACCAGCTTCGTCGGCCTGGACAATTTCGCCCGGATGCTGGGCAGCCCCGACACCTGGCCGCTGCTGCGCCGGACCGTCGTCTGGGTGGTCGGGATCGTCCTCAGCCGGGTCGGCCTGGGGCTGGCGGCCGCGCTGGTCTTCAATGGCAGGGTTCCCGGCCTCACCGGGCTGCGCGTGCTGGTGGTCCTGCCCTGGACCATCCCCTCGGTGGTCGGCGCCAATCTCTGGCGCTGGATCCTGCAGACCGATGGCGGCGTGCTCAACCAGACGCTCAGCGCCTGGGGCCTCGGCGACTATGCGTTGAACTGGCTCGGCGATCCGGGGACGGCCATGGCTGCCGTGATCGTGGCCTATGCCTGGGCCGGCTTTCCCTTCGTGATGCTGCTGATCCTGGCGCGGCTGCAGGGCATTCCGGCCGAGCTGTACGAGGCCGCCCGCCTCGACGGCGCCGGCCGCTGGCAGCTGTTCCGCCACGTCACCCTGCCGCTGCTGCGCGGCGTGCTGGCGGTGGCCGCCATCCTGGAGACCGTCAGCGGCCTCAACGCCTTCGATACGTTGGTGATCATGACCGGGGGCGGACCGGCCGGGGCGACCCAGATCTGGGGGCTGGCGATCTACCGGACCGGGTTCGGGGCCCTGGACTTGGGCGGCGCCTCGGCGCTCAGCGTGGTGATGGCCGCGGCCGTTCTGATTGCGTTCCTGGCCTCTGGCACGGCGGCGAAGCGCCGGGGCGGGCCGGCATGAGGCGGGCCGGGCACGCCGTCCTGCGGCTTGGGCTGGCGGCGCCGTTCGTGCTGTTCAGCCTGCTGCCGCTGGCCTGGGGCCTCAGAGCCTGACTCAAAAGTTTTGATTCGGCGTCAGGCGGTTGCAAGACGGCGG
>CAZEFK010000191.1:0-14001 GCA_964511405.1 uncultured Comamonadaceae bacterium
TGCCGTCACCGGCGATGTCGTTGGTCTTCGAGGCCACTTCGCGCACCATCTGCGCGCCCATGTTCTCGAACTTGTCGGCAAGCTCGATCTCCTTGGCGACGGTGACGCCGTCCTTGGTGATCCGCGGCGCGCCGAACGACTTCTCGATCACGACGTTGCGGCCCTTGGGGCCGAGCGTGACCTTCACCGCGTCGGCCAGGATGTCGACGCCCCGCAGCATGCGGGTGCGCGCGTCGACGCTGAACTTAACGTCTTTGGCTGCCATTGTTCCTAAGCTCCGGAAATACGTGTCAGGGGATCGGGTCGGTTAGGCGGCCGCAGCCTTGGCGCCGGACGAGGAAATGATCCCCATGACGTCCGACTCCTTCATGATGATGTACTCGACGCCGTCGATCTTGACTTCGGTGCCGGACCACTTGCCGAACAGGATCCGGTCGCCCGGCTTCACATCCAGGGCGTGAAGCTTGCCATCGTCGGTCCGAGTTCCCGGGCCGACCGCGATGATCTCACCCTCCATCGGCTTTTCCTTGGCCGTATCGGGGATGATGATGCCACCGGCGGTCTTCGCCTCCTGCTCGACTCGTTTCACCAGCACGCGGTCGTGCAGCGGCCGGAAATTCATGGGTTGCCTCCAGATGTATGAACCAAGCCTCGCCCCAGGCAGGGCACGCTGTTAGCACTCCCCCCGGACGAGTGCCAACTAACTAGGCTTTTGGCTGCGCGGGTTCAAGAGGGGTTTCGCACAGGCCTGGCAGCACTCTCGGGGATCGGCTGCTAAGTTGTTGATAAAACTATAATTTCTTGCCCTCGCAAGGGATGCGGAGCAGGCTTCTGAGCGTTGCCGGCTTGCGCCGCGCGCGATGGAGACAAAGGCTCCAGGAGTGTCATCGATGACGGGTTTGGCTAAGCAACTGCGTGACTATCGCCTCACCACTGCCGAGATCACCTACCACCTCCCCGACCATCCCGGCCTGCTGCAGATCTTCGTCTGGCAGGAGCTGGACCTGGCGCCCGAGTTTCCCGAGCTCCGCAAGTTCCTGGACTTCTGGTCGCACAACCTGGTCGGCCGGCTGCACTCGGTCCGGGTCGCCCACGCCGCGCTGATCACGCCCCCCAAGGCCCGGTTCGTCGACGCGCTCTACGCGCACTGACGGCCCGGCAAGTGGCGGCGGTTGCGGGCCTGGGTTAGGATTGCCACCGGTTTCCCGCCTGGAGGTCGGTGCGCATGCGGTTCATCGGTATGGTTGTCGTGCTCGCCTGGGTGCAGGCGGCGTCGGCGGCGCTGGCCCAGGATCCAAACGATCGCGGTTCCCGGCCGCCGGCGCAGTTCGACTTCTACCAGCTGGCGCTGACCTGGATCCCCGGGTTCTGCGCCAGCCATCCCGATCCCCAGGAATGCGGGCGGAACCTGGGCTTCGGCCTGCACGGGCTCTGGCCGCAATCGACGGACGGGTATCCGTCCACGTGCAGCCGCGAGCCGCTGCCGGCCGCCCAGCGGGCCGCCCAGGCCGGGCTGTTCGCCAGCCCGACCCTGATCGACCACGAGTGGACCAAGCACGGGACCTGCTCCGGCCTCGGGGCCACCGGCTATTTCGCTCTGATCCGCCAAGTGCTGGCAGCGGTCCGGGTGCCGCCGCAATACCAGCACCAAGTGTCGCTGCATCCGGGTGACCGGGACGCGGTTGTCGCGGCGTTCCAGCAGGCCAACCCGCAATTTTCGGCCGGCTCGTTCGTCCTCGCCTGCCGCCAGGGCCAGGTCGAGGAGATCCACGTCTGCCTGACCAAATCAGGCGCGCCGCGCGCCTGCGTGCCATGGGAGGCCCGGGAGGGGAATTGCCGCTGAGGCCAGGAACACCCTGCTCAACGCCCGCGTCGGGGACCCTTTGTCGCAAACGGCCGGTTTGACCGGCGGCGTCGGGCGGTTCATCTAGACGGCTCGGAGGTGCCGATGGTTGTCGCCGAGACCGTGATCCCGTTCGCGCCGCGCGTTGCGCGTGCCGAGACGCCGGCCGCCCGCAGGGCGGTGGCGGCCTGGCTGCTGGCCTGTGCGGCGCTGATCGCCGCCATGGTGGTGATCGGCGGCATCACCCGGCTGACCGAGAGCGGGCTGTCGATCGTCACCTGGGCGCCGGTCGGCGGCGCGGTGCCGCCGCTGGGGGGCGACGACTGGCGGCGGCTGTTCGACGCCTATCTCGCCACGCCCCAGGGCCGCCTCAATGCCGGCATGAGCCTGGCCGACTTCCAGTCGATCTTCTGGTGGGAATATGTCCACCGCCTGCTCGGCCGGCTGATCGGCGCGGCGTTCCTGCTGCCGTTCCTGGCCCTGCTGGCGACCGGCCGGATCGAGCGCCGGCTACGCTGGCCGCTGGCCGGCATTTTCCTGCTGGGCGGGCTGCAGGGGGCGCTCGGCTGGTTCATGGTGGCGTCCGGGCTGGTCGACCAGCCCTGGGTCAGCCCCTACCGGCTGACCGCGCACCTGGTCACGGCCCTGGTCATTCTGGTCGCGATCCTGTGGACCGCGCTCGGGCGGCTGCGCGCCGCCGGCGCGATCGGCCGCGCCGACGCCAGGGCGGCGGCGCTGCGGCCGGCAGCGTTGGCGGTGATGGCCGTGGTCGCGCTGACCATCGTCGCCGGCGGCTTCGTCGCCGGTCTGCGCGCCGGCCTGATCTACAACGAAGTGCCGTTCATGGGCGACGGGCTAGTGCCGCCGGATTACTGGCTGCCCGGCCATGGCTGGCTGGCCAATGCCTTCGAGAGCCATGCCGCGGTGCAGTTCCATCACCGGGTGCTGGCGATGGCGTCGCTGGCGTCGGTGCTGCTGCTGGCCCGGGCGCTGGCACGGCGGGCCGCCGATCCGGGCACCCGGCGCTGGGCCGGCGCGCTGGCCGCGATGGTGCTGGCGCAGGTGGCGCTGGGGGTGTCGACCCTGCTGCTGCAGGTGCCGGTGCCGGTGGCGGCCGCCCATCAGGGCGGTGCCGTGGTCCTGCTGTCGCTGTTGACGGTGGTCGCCCACCGGCTGTCACGCGGGCCGGAAGACCCCGACCAGCTCGACATGGAACGACCATAGGAACTGGTCGATCGGCTGGACCGACTCCAGCCGGTAGCCGCCGTCGACCAGCGTGCGGGCGTCGCGCGCGAAGCTGCCGGGGTGGCAGGACACCATGGCGACGACCGGGACGTTGGCGCCCGCCAGTTCGGCTGCCTGGGCGGCGGCACCGGCGCGGGGCGGGTCCAGCACGATGCCGTCGAACCGGGCCAGCTCGGCGGCCGGGACGGGCCGCGCGTCGAGGTCGCGCGCGTCGGTGGCGACCGCCAGGTCATGCCGGCGGGCGGCCTGGCCCAAGGCGGCGAGCGCCGGACCGTCGCGCTCGAAGGCCGCGACTCGTGCGCCGCGCCGGGCCAGCGCCAAAGCGAGCGTGCCGCAGCCGGCGAACAGATCAGCGACCCGGCCGTGCCCGGGCAACGCCGCCAGCACCGCCGCCTGGATCGCCCGTTCGCCCTCGGCGGTCGCCTGCAGGAAGCCGCCGGGCGGCGGCTCGACGTCGATGCCGGCGATCGTCACCCGGAACGGCCGGCGCGCCGCGATCGGCTCGATATGGCTGCCGGCCTCCCAGGCGACGCGCGCCAGGTCGTGGGCCTCGGCGAACGCCGCCAGCGCCTCCCGTGCCTCGAGACCGGGCGACCGGTCGGCGCGCACCACCAGCTCGACGCCGCTGCTGCCGGCGGCCAGGGCCAGGTCGGCCGCGGTACCAGGCGCCAGCCAGCCGGCGACGGCGCCGTCCAGCGGCCGCAGCAGGGCCGTCAGTGCCGGCAGCGCGACCGGACAGTCCGTGACCGGCACGATCTCGGTGCTGGCCGCCGCGTTGAAGCCGACCACGGTCCGGCCGTCGCGGCCGCGCCGGGCCGCCAGGGTGATCCGGCGCCGGCTGGCGGGCGGGCTGACCAGCGCCTCGGCGACCGGCGCCGAGCCCAAGCCCCGATGCCGGAGGGCCTCGACGACCAGCCCGCGCTTGAAGCGTGCATAGGTGGCCGGGCCGAGCGCCTGGACGCGGCAGCCGCCGCAGCGGCCATAATGGGGACAGGCCGGGTCGCCGCGCTCGGGCGACGGATCGAGCACGGCCTCGATCCGGGCCGTGTGGCCGTCGCCGCGCGGGGCTCCCGGGCGCACGCGCAGCCGCTCGCCGGGCAGGGCGTCGGGAATATAGAGCGGCCGGCCGTCGACCCGGGCGATGCCGTCGCCGCGGGCGCCGAGCCGCTCGACAACGACCTCGACGGCAGCCGCGGCGCCGCGGGGACTGGGGCGATGGCGCGAAATCGGGCATCCTCCTGAAGATGACAAATGTCGGCGCCCGGCCTAGGTTGGCGCCGATATCCACATACCGGATCGGGGCTCAGGTGACGCCGTTTCGTTTCGCCGCCGGGTCGACGCCGCTGCTGATCAGCGTGCCGCACTGCGCGACGCGGATCCCATCCGACATCGCCGGGCGGATGACGCCGGAGGGGCGGGCGACGCCCGACGCCGACTGGCATGTCGACCGGCTGTACGGGTTCGCCCGGGCGCTCGGCGCCCATATGCTGATTGCGACCTATTCACGCTATGTCGTCGACCTCAACCGCCCGCCCGACGGCGCCGCGCTCTATCCCGGGGCCAGCAACACCGAGCTGTGCCCTACCACCACCTTCCACGACCAGCCGGTCTATACCGCCGGCCAAGCTCCTGATGCGGCCGAGACGGCGGCCCGGGTCGAGCAGTATTGGCGCCCCTATCACGACACCCTGGCCAGCGTGCTGGCGCGCCTGACCGAGCGCTACGGCATCGCGGTGCTGCTGGATGCCCACTCGATCGGCAGCCGAGTGCCGCGCTTCTTCGACGGCCAGCTGCCGGACCTGAACCTGGGCACGGCCAGCGGCGCCAGCTGCGATCCCGGCCTGGCCGCGGAGCTGGCGCGGATCGCGGCCGCCTCAGGCTATAGCTGGGTGCTCGACGGCCGGTTCAAGGGCGGCCACATCACCCGCGCCTATGGCCGGCCGGGCTCGGGAGTCCATGCCGTCCAGCTGGAGCTGAGCCAGGCGACCTATATGGACGAGGCGCCGCCCTACGCGGTGCGCCCGGATGCCGCCGCGGCCCTGGAGGCGCGCGTGCTGCGGCCGCTGGTCGAGCATCTGCTGGAGTTTGCCCAGCGGCGCGCGGCGGCGTGATGGGCCGGCGGCGGGCCGCGCTGCTGGGCATGGCGCTTGGTGTCGCCGGCTGCGCCACCGACAGCGACGCGACCGGGCCGGTCAACGGGCCGCGCGGCGACGTCCAGGGCATGGCTGCCCTGCACATCCGGAGCGAGTCACGCGACGCGGCCTCGACCCTTCGGCTGCGCATGCCCGACGGCGAGACCTTCACCGGGCGGACCGCGCCCCAGGACGACCCGGGCCCCCCGCCCACCACGCCGTTCGCGGCCTGGCTGCCCGCCGCCCGGACGGTGGACAGCCTGACCACCGGCAATCAGCTGGCGACCCTGCGCGGCGACCGCGGCACGGTCATGGCGTGCAGCTTCACCACCGCCCGGGGCCCGCTGGCCAGCGGCGGCATCGGCCATTGCCGGGTCTCCGACGGCCGCATCGTCACCTTCAAGTTTTAGCCCAGCAGCCCGTGGGGGTCGCGCGCCGGATGGCCGTGGCGCAGCACGGCCGTGCAGCGGTTCATGCCGATGGCATAGGCCAGCTCGGCCGGGCGATCGACGTCCCACACCGCCAAGTCGGCGAATTTGCCGGGCTCCACGGTGCCGCAGCTCGCACTCAGGCCGAGGGCCTGGGCCGCGGTCCGGGTCACGCCCGCCAGCGCTTCGGCCGGCGTCAGCCGGAACAGGGTGCAGCCCATGTTGACGGCCAGCAGCAGCGACGTGGTCGGCGCGGTGCCGGGGTTGCAGTCGGTCGCCAGCGCGATCGGCACGCCCGCGCGGCGAAGGCCGTCGATGGGCGGCAGCCTGGTCTCGCGGATGAAGTAGTAGGCGGCCGGCAGCAGCACGGCGGCCGTGCCGGCTTGCGCCATGGCGGCGATCCCGTCCGGCGACAGATATTCCAGATGGTCGGCCGACAGCGCGCCGAAGCGGGCGGCCAGGGCGCCGCCGCCAAGGTCGGAGAGCTGGTCGGCATGCAGCTTGACCGGCAGGCCGTGCGCGGCAGCCGCGGCGAACAGCCGCCCGGTGTCCGCGGGCGAGAAGCCGATGCCCTCGCAGAAGGCGTCGACGGCGTCGGCCAGCCCGGCCGCCGCCACGGGGGGCAGCATCGCCTGGATGACATGGTCGATGTAGCCGCTGGCATCGCCGTCGAACTCTGGCGGCACGGCGTGGGCACCGAGAAAGGTGGTGCGGACCGTCACCGGCCGCCCCCGGCCGAGCTCGCGCGCCACCTGCAGCAGCTTGATCTCGGCCGCGGTCTCGAGTCCGTAGCCGGACTTCACCTCGACGGTGGTGACGCCCTCGGCCAGCAGGTCGTCGAGCCGGCGCAGGGCGCCGGCCAGCAGCTCGGCCGCGGCGGCGGCGCGGGTCGCGGCCACGGTCGAGCGGATGCCGCCGCCGGCCGCCGCGATCTCGGCATAGCTGACGCCCAGCAGCCGCTGCTCGAACTCGGCCGCGCGGCTGCCCGCCCAGACGAGATGGGTGTGGCAATCGATCAGCCCTGGTGTCACCAGCCGGCCGCCAAGCCGGATCTCGCGGTGGCCGGACGGGCGCTCGGCGGCCGGGCCGGCCCAGGCGATCCGGGCGCCGTCGACCAGCACGGCGCCGTCCTCGATCAGGCCGTAGCCGGCTGGCGCCATGGTGGCGAGACTGAGGTCGCGATAGAGGATCATCGGGCTCCGGTAGCATGGACAATTGCAGGCTGTCACGATTCCGCTCGTTGACAGGCCGGGGGCGCCTCCCGATATTTCCGGCTTTCTCTGCGCTCGGACAGGTCGCGGTCGGACGGGCCGTCCGGATGCCAGCCCGTCCCGTCAACGTCCCATAAGGGGCCCTGCCCGTGACTGCACCGCTGCTGCCGATCTATGCCCGCTACGACATCGCCTTCGAGCGGGGCGAAGGTCCCTATCTGTTCGGGCAGGACGGGCGACGCTACCTGGACTTCGCCTCGGGCATCGCGGTCACGGCCCTGGGCCACGCGCACCCGCATCTGGTGGCGGTGCTCAAGGCCCAGATCGAGAAGCTGTGGCACACCTCGAACCTGTTCCGCATCCCGGGCCAGGAGCGGCTGGCCGAGCGGCTGGTCGCCGCGACCTTTGCGGACCTGGCGTTCTTCTGCAATTCCGGCGCCGAGGCGGTCGAGGCCGGGGTCAAGATGGTGCGCAAGTACCAGCACGACACCGGCCATCCCGAGCGCAACCGCATCATCACCTGCCAGCAGGCGTTCCACGGCCGCACGCTGGCGACCATCTCGGCCGGCGGCCAGGAGAAGTACCTCAAGGGCTTCGCGCCGCGGGTCGAGGGCTTCGACCAGGTGGCGTTCGGCAATTTGAACGAGCTGCGCGCCGCCATCACCCCGGCGACGGCCGGCATCCTGGTCGAGCCGATCCAGGGCGAAGGCGGCATCCGCGCGGCCTCGCCGGAGTACCTGCAGGGCCTGCGCGCGGTCGCCGACGAGTACGGCCTGCTCCTGATGTTCGACGAGGTCCAGAGCGGCATGGGCCGGAGCGGCAAGCTGTTCGCCCATGAGTGGGCCGGCGTGACGCCCGACGTCATGGCGGTCGCCAAGGGCCTGGGCGGCGGCTTCCCGGTGGGGGCGCTGCTGGCCACGTCCAAGGCCGCGGTCGGCATGGTGCCGGGGACCCACGGCACCACCTTCGGCGGCAATCCGCTGGCCATGGCGGCGGCCAACGCGGTGCTTGATGTCATGCTCGCCGACGGCTTCCTGGACGGCGTGGTGCGCATCGGCGCGCTGCTGAAGGGCCGCATGGCCGCGGTCGCCGCGGCCCATCCCAAGCTGTTCGAGGAAGTCCGCGGGGTCGGTCTGCTGCTTGGCCTGAAATGCGTGGTGCCGGCGGGCGACATGGTCAACAAGCTGCGCGACGCCGGCCTGATCACCGTCAGCGCCGGCGACAACGTGGTGCGATTGCTGCCGCCGCTGATCATCGGCGAGGCGCAGGTCGAGGAGGCCGTGCGCATCGTGGACTCGGTGGCTCGGGACTGGGTGATGTGATGCCCCGGCACTTCCTGGACCTGCACCAGATCGACGCCGGCGCGCTCCGGGGCATCATCGAGGAGAGCCGCCGCGGCAAGGCGGCCGGGCGCGATCCGGCGATGCGGCCGCTAGCCGGCCGGACCCTGGCGATGATCTTCGAGCGGCCGTCGACCCGCACCCGGGTCTCGTTCGAGGTGGCGATGAAGCAGCTCGGCGGCGACGTCGTGGTGCTGCGGCCGGAGGAGATGCAGCTCAAGCGCGGCGAGACCATGGCCGACACGGCGCGGGTGCTGTCGCGCTATGTCGACGCGATCATGATGCGCACCGGCAACGAGGCGACCCTGCACGAGCTGGCCGACGCCGCCACCGTGCCGGTGATCAATGGCCTGACCAACCGCAGCCATCCCTGCCAGGTCATGGCTGATATCATGACCTTCGAGGAGCATCGCGGTCCGATAACCGGGCGCACGATCGCCTGGTCGGGCGATCCCAACAATGTCTGCGCGAGCTGGGTCCACGCCGCGGAGCGCTTCCGCTTCGGCCTGCGCGTGGCGGCGCCCGCCGAGCTGGCGCCGCCCGCCGACCTGGTGGACTGGGCGCGCGAGTGTCAGGTCCCGGTGGCGTTCGGCCACGATCCGGTGGCGGCCGTGCGCGGCGCCGACCTGGTGATGACCGACACCTGGGTGTCGATGGGCGACAACGGTGCCAACCGGCACAACCTGCTGGCTCCGTTCCGCGTCGACGAGGCGCTGATGGCCCAGGCCCGGCCGGACGCGCTGTTCATGCACTGCCTGCCCGCCCACCGCGGCGAGGAAGTGACCGATGCCGTGATCGACGGGCCGCAGTCGGTGGTGTTCGACGAAGCCGAGAATCGGCTGCACGTGCAGAAGGGCATTCTGGCCTGGTGTCTCGCCTGACCTCGAGTCCCGGGCTGCGGTCGGGCGCCGACGGCAAGCTCGTCGGCGACGATCTGCTGCAGCCGTTCCAGATCGAGGATCCCGGCCTGCGCGGGCGGCTGGTGCGGCTCGGCCCCAGCGTCGACCGCGTGCTCAGCGCCCATGCCTATCCCGAGCCGGTGGCGACGCTGCTGGGCGAGACGCTGGCGCTGGCCGTGGCCCTCGCCGGCGCGCTCAAGTTCGACGGCGTGTTCACGCTGCAGACCCGCGGCGACGGGCCGATCTCGATGCTGGTGGCCGACGTCACCTCGGGCGGCGACCTGCGCGGCTACGCCTCGTTCGACGCCCAGCGCCTGGCGGCGGCGGTGGCCGGTCCGATCGAGGCGCCGGTGCCGCGGCTGCTCGGCGCCGGCCATCTGGCCTTCACCGTCGACCAGGGCAGCGATACCGACCGCTATCAGGGCATCGTCGAGCTGATCGGCGCCACCCTGGCCGACTGCGTCCACCATTACTTCCGCCAGTCCGAGCAGCTGCAGGCCGCGGTCCGGCTGGCCTGCGGCCGGCCAGGTGGCCAATGGCGGGCCGGCGCCCTGATGCTGCAGCGCCTGCCGGCCGCCGGCGGCATCCGGGTGCCGCGCGACCTGGCCGGGGACGGCACGCCTGATTGGGATGACGACGACGGCGACGACGACTGGCGGCGCTCGCTGCTGCTGATGGGCTCCAGCACCGTGGCCGAGCTGATCGATCCCGACTTGTCGCCGAGCGACTTGCTGTTCCGCCTGTTCCATGAGGACGGCGTCCGCGTCTACCCGGTGCAGCCGGTGCGCGCCGGCTGCCGCTGCTCGCGCGAGCGGGTGGTGACGGTGCTCGGCGCCCTGCCGCGGGACGAGGTCGAAAGCCTGAAGGTCGACGACCGGATCGAAGTGACCTGCGAGTTCTGCAATACCCGCTATGTGTTCAGCGACGCCGATCTCGCCGCCATCTACGCCCCGAAATAGCAGAGGCCCGACCGGTGCTCCGTCCGTTCCTGATCCTCTTGGTGCTGGCGCTGGCCGGCTGCGCCGGCCCGCCGCCGGCGCCCCAGCAGTTCCCGCAGATCACGTTCCAGCAATTCGGCCAGATCCCGCTGCGCGTGGGCAGCATCGAGGTGGTGCGGGCCTACCAGCCGCCGATGGCGCCGCCCAATGTCGAGCATCTGTTCCCGGTCAGCCCGCTGGAGATGGCGGCCCGCTGGCCGCTCGAGCGGCTGAAGGCGGTGGGCGGCCCCGACCGGGCGCGCTACACGGTCAAGCGGGCCAGCGTGATCGAGGTGCAGCTGCCCCAGGACACCGGGCTGCGCGCGGCGTTCACCAAGCAGCAGTCGCAGCGCTATGACGCGGTGATCGACGTCGAGCTGGAGATCCTCGACGAGCGCGGCTTCCGCCAGGCGAGCGTCACCGCCCATGCCGAGCGCAGCCAGTCCGTGCGCGAGGACACCACCCTGGCCGAACGCAACAAGATCTGGTTCGACATGGTCGACGCCATGTCGCGCGACCTCAATGCCGAGCTCCAGCGCAACGTCGAAGGGGCGCTGGGGCGCTACCTGGCGTTCTGAGCTGTCACCCAGCCGGGGTCGGTGGGCTACGCCGCCCCGGTGCCGCTCTGCGGCGTGCCGATCATGGCCAGGAACTCGCGCCGCGTCGTCGGATCGGTGCGGAAGGCGCCGAGCATGCGGCTGGTGACCATGGCGACGCCCGGCTTGTGGATGCCGCGCGTGGTCATGCACTGGTGCTGGGCCTCGATGACCACCGCCACGCCCTTGGGCTGCAGCACCTGCTCCAGGGTGTTGGCGATCTGCGCCGTCATCTTCTCCTGGATCTGCATGCGCTTGGCGAACGCCTCGACCAGCCGCGCCAGCTTGGAGATGCCGACGACGCGGCGCTCGGGCAGGTAGGCGACATGGGCGCGCCCGATGATCGGCGCCAGATGGTGCTCGCAATAGGATTCGAAGCGGATGTCGCGCAACAGCACCATCTCGTCGTAGCCGTCGGTCTCCTCGAAGGTCCGCTGCAGCATGTCGAGCGGGTCCTGGCCGTAGCCCGAGAACCACTCCTCATAGGCGCGGACCACGCGGCCCGGCGTGTCGGCCAGCCCCTCGCGGGTCGGGTCGTCGCCGGCCCAGCGGATCAGCGTACGCACCGCCTCCTCGGCTTCGGCCCGGGACGGGCGGGCGGCGGGAACGGGCGTGGGAAGCCGGCGACGGGCCGTGGCACTGCTCACGTTGAAACCTCTTCGGTGAAAGCGGTCGGACCGCGCGCGATCCGCGCGACGGCCGTCACTGCAGGCGGATGGCCTCGTGTGGCGAGTCCAGCGAGAACGCCGGCACCGCCACGTCGAAGCGGTCGCCTGATGCGGTCTCCATCTGGTAGGTCCCGACCATGATGCCGCTGGGGGTCGGCAGCGGCGTGCCGCTGCGGTACTCGAAGCTGTCGCCCGGCCGCAGCACCGGCTGCTCGCCGACGACGCCGGGTCCGCGCACTTCCTGCACCCGGCCACGATTGTCGGTGATCCGCCAATGCCGCGTGATCAGCTGCACGGTCTCGCTGCCTTCGTTCTCGATCTTGACCCGGTATTCCCAGACGAAATGATCGTCGGACGGGGTTGATTGCTCGTCCAGGAAGCGGGGGACGACAGTGACCGTGATCGAGCGCGTGGTCTGGCGATACATGACAAGCAAGTCGGCTGCCGCCGGACCGCTCGGGCGGCCGCGACGATGGTTGACGGACCCGCTCGGCTGAACGGTCCTCTTGATATGGAAAATGCGCCGGCAAAGTCCACCTCGGCAAGTCGGACGCCGGCAAAAAAAGCCGCGCGCCGAATGGCGCGCGGCGACAGGCTGATCGCGCCGCGGCGACGGCCCGCGGCTATTGAATGTCGATCTCGACGAACCGGTTCTGCGGATCGCGCACGCCCTTGCGGGTCGGCACGCGCGGCTGGCTCTCGCCGACGCCCGAGGCCGAGATCTGGCCGGTCGGGACGCCGCGCTGGACCAGCGCCGTGCGCACGGCATCGGCCCGGCGCAACGAGAGCCGCTGGTTGTAGCTGGTCGGGCCGGACAGGTCGGCATGGCCGACCACCACGATGCGGGCGCTGGCGTTGGCCTTGATCGCGGCCGCCGCCTGGTCGACCACCTGGTTCGCCTCCGGCGTCAGCGTGGCGCTGTCCCAATCGAAATAGATATAGAAGGTGCGGGCGGCCGCGGGGGCGGGGGCCGGCTGCGGCGCGGGCGGGGTCTGGGCGACCTGGGTCAACTCGGCGACGGCGTTCTCGAAGGCGCCGCGGCAGGTGCCGATGTCGGCGGTCTGCCAGTTCTCCACCACTTCCTCATGCCAGCAGTCATAGGCAGCTTGCGCCTTGGCGGCGAGCTGCGGCTTGGCCGAGCGGTTGTTGTTGAAATCCAGGGCCTGGAGCAGCCTGGCCCGGGCATCGGCCAGCTGGGGCGCCCAGGCGGCCGGAACCCCGCCGGGATCATCGGGCGCGACATCCTGGCCGTTGGCCGCCGCCAGCGTCTTGGCGCCATAGCGGCCGGCGCTGGGCCAGTCATATTGCATGTCGTTCTGGAATCCGGTGAGCGACTTGTACTGGTCGGCGAGCGACTGGGTGAAGCCGGGGCCCGGGCTGGTCGGCGTGACTTTGGCCTGCTGAACCTCATAGGCGCCGCAGCCGGCCAGCAAGGCGGTGGCCGCGCCCATCGATAAAATATTGACAAATCGCATAGTCGTCTCCCGAAAGCCGGCACCCGCGCCCGGGGGTCGACCGGCATGGCGCGGCAAGCGGCGCACCCAAAGAACGTGTCGCGACCAATCTGGTTCGTGGAAATTGCTACGCATCGGCACGGGGCAGTGCGGCGCGGTGATCGAGCCCGATGTCGAGCGCCCGGACGCTGTGGGTCAGCCAGCCCAGCGACAACAGATCGACCCCCGTCGCCGCCACCGCCGCCGCGGTGGCCGGGGTGATGCCGCCCGACGCTTCCGTGACCGCCCGGCGGCCGACGCGCGCCACCGCCGTCCGCAGGTCGTCCAGGCTCATATTGTCCAGCAGCACGGCATCGACGCCGGCGTCGAGCGCGTCGCCGAGCTGGTCCAGCCGGTCGATTTCGACCTCGATCTTGACCAGATGGGCCACCGCCGCCCGGGCCCGCTCCACGGCCGGCCGGACCCCGCCGGCCACGGCGATGTGGTTGTCCTTGATCAGGACGGCGTCGTCGAGGCCGAAGCGGTGATTGGCGCCGCCGCCGATGCGCACGGCCTGCTTCTGCAGGGCGCGCAGCCCGGGCAGGGTTTTCCGGGTGCAGGTGACCCGGGCGCCGGTGCCGCGGATCGCGTCGACCACCGCGGCCGTCGCCGTGGCGATGCCGCTCAGGTGGCAGAGCAGGTTGAGGGCCGTGCGCTCGGCGGTCAGGATGCCGCGCGCCGGGCCGTGGACCTCGGCGATGCTATCACCGGCGGCGAGGCGGCTGCCATCGGGCCGGGCGACGTCGACCGCGATCGCCGGGTCGATCAGGCGGAACGCCAGGATCGCGGCGTCCAGCCCGGCGACCACACCCGCTTCGCGCGCGGCGAGCGTCGCTCGCATGCGCAGATCGGGCGGCACGATCGCATCGGTGGTGAGGTCGCCGGCGCGGCCGAGGTCCTCGATCAGCGCCGCGCGGACCACGGACTCGATCAGGATGGCGGGCAGGATGGCGGGCAGGAGGGTTACGGTCATGGCTCAGGCTCCCATGCGGTCGGCCGGCACGACGCCGGCGATCGGGTCGAGGCGCTGGCGGCTGCGCCGGCCCGGGCCAGCGGCGGTGTCGCCACCCAGGCCAGTGGCCGTGTCGCAGTCCGTGCGGCAGTGGCCGCCGCGGCTCTCGGTGCGGCTGAGGGCGGCCGAGGCGACCATCAGCCCGACCAGCGCCGGG
>CAZEFK010000192.1:0-13823 GCA_964511405.1 uncultured Comamonadaceae bacterium
AGGATCATTTCTATCCCGAGATCGTCGATCCCGCGACCGGTGCCGTCCTGCCCGACGGCAGCGACGGCGAGTTGGTGCTGACCTCGCTGACCAAGCAGGCGATGCCGGTGATCCGCTACCGGACCCGCGACGTGACCCGGCTCTTGCCCGGCACCGCACGCAGCATGCGCCGGATCGCGAAGATCGCCGGCCGCACCGACGACTTGATCATCGTTCGCGGCGTCAATGTCTATCCCACCCAAGTCGAAACGCTGATCCTGGAAGAACCGGCGCTGGCGCCGCACTACCTGATCGAGGTGCAGCGGATCGGCCGCCTGGACGCGATGACCGTGATCGCCGAGGGCCGCCCGGGTGCCGCCGAGGCCGGCGCCGCCGGCGAACGCCTGGCGCGCCGCATCAAGGACTTGGTCGGCGTCACGGCGGCCGTGCGGGTGGTCGAGCCCGGCACCGTCGAGCGCTCGGCCGGCAAGGCCAAGCGGGTGGTCGACCTGAGACGGCAGGATTGATCGCGGCGAAGTCCCGCTTGCGGAGCGAACCGGCTCAGATCATGTTGAACATGGTCTTGCAAAGTTCAGGAGTCCCTCGGATGGCCGCGCCGACCGGTCGAACTTCCCCCCGTAAGATGACCGTCCGCCGGTTCGTCTGCGCAAATGGTAAACATCTATTTACGTCTGCCGAAAAGGCCGAGGCGTGCGGCTGGTGCCGGCGCAACGACGACAAGGGTGGGCGCGTGAATGTCAGCGCGCCCAAGCCGATCTTGGAACAGAACACAATCCCTCAGCGGGAATATTACGATGAACAATACGCGCCGAAGGAGTTCTGACTCCGGCTAGACCGCCTTTTGGTTGATAAAGGGCGTAACGGCTGCAAGCACCCGGCCGACGAACGCCGCCTCTTCCCCGACCGGCGCGACATACCGCAGGATCCGCTCGGCGTCCGCGACGCCGAGCCGGCGCGCGATCATCCAAGCCGCGATATAGGGCGATGCCAGGCAGCCGCCGGCCGTCGCAACAGTCCCTTCGGCGTGGAAGGACGTGTCCAGCACGGCCGCGCCGGCAGCCACGAGCAGCGGCCGGGTCATGTGGTCGGTGCAGGCCGACTGCCGCCCGAGCAGCCCCAGCGCGTGCAGGATCAAGGCACCCGAACATTGACTGGCGATGAGCTGGCGCGCCGGATCGAGCGTCAGGCGCGCGAGCAGCCCGGCGTCGCGGGCGACCGCATCGGTCGTCTTGCCGCTGCCGACGATCACGGCGTCGGCGTCGGCCGTAAACTCCAGCGGCCGCTGCGCTTCGACCACGACTCCGTTCTTCGAGGTGACGCGCGCCGTAGGCGCCGTGATGTAGGCCCGCCAGCCCATGGGTGCCAGGTGGTTCAGCATCGATGCCGCGACAAAGCTGTCGATCTCGTTGAAGGCGTCGAAGGTCAGGACTGCGATCCGCATGAAGCCTCCCGGTCCGCGATTGCCGGCCGCCGGCCGATCGTATTCAATGCGCAGGAATACCGCCGTATGGCGGTCGAAGTCATCAAACCATGGTGCCGGGCAAACAAAATCGGCATCCGGGGAGCTGGTCCATGTCCACGATTGAAAATGATCGCGCGACGATGCTGAAGATCGCCATGATCGACGAGACGGCCCGCGCCGAGCTGGCGGCGATGCAGCCGCTCCTGGCGCCGCACCTCGCCGCGGCGGCCGATCTCTATGTCAAGGCTCTGGGCCAGGACCCTGCCGTCGCGGCCCGCCTGGCCGCCGACCAGGCTGCCCTCAAGCAGTCGCGGATCGCCCACTGGCGCCTGCTGCTGGAGGGGCGCTTCGACGTCCGCTACCAGGAGAGCGTCAGCCAACTGGCCCGCACCCTGGCGGATGCCGGCGTGCGCCCGCAGATCCATTCCGCGGCGCTGATGGCGGCGACGGGCCTGTTGGCGCAGGCCGCGATCCGCGCCCTGCGCTGGAAGCGCGACCGCTTGCTGGCCCTGATCCCGGCACTCCATCAGGCCACGGTCTACGACGCCGCGATCACCGGCCTGGAGTGCGGCACCGTCGTTGCGGCCCGCGCGGCGGAGCGGCGCGGCAGCCTCAGCAGCGGTGCCCGCGGCCGTATCGACGGCGCCTTCGACGGGCTGGTGCGGGTGGGGCAGGACATCGAGCGCTCGGCCCGGGCCATGGCGTCGACGGCGGAACAGACCAACCAGCAGGCGACCATGGTCGCCGCGGCCTCGGAACAGGCCTCGGCCAACGTCCAGACCGTGGCCTCGGCCGCCGAGGAGCTGTCGTCCTCGATCCGCGAGATCCTGCGCCAGGTCGAGCACTCCTCCGAGATCGCCCAGCGCGGCGCCGAAGAGGCCAAGCGCACCGACGCCACCGTTCAGGGCCTGGCCGAGGCGGCCCAGAAGATCGGCGAAGTGGTGCGGCTGATCAACGACATCGCCGGCCAGACCAATCTGCTGGCGCTCAACGCCACGATCGAGGCGGCCCGCGCCGGCGAGGCCGGCAAGGGGTTCGCCGTGGTCGCCAGCGAGGTCAAGAACCTGGCCAGCCAGACAGCCAAGGCGACCGAGGACATCACCGCCCAGATCGCGGCCATACAGACCGCGACCGACGAGACCGTGACCGTGATCCGCGGCATCGGCAGCACCATCAACGAGATCAACAGCATCGCCTCGACCATCGCGACCGCGGTCGAGCAGCAAGGGGCGGCCACCCAGGAGATTGCGCGCAACGTCCAGCAGGCAGCCACCGGCACTCAGGATGTCTCCAGCAACATCCTGGAGGTGACGCGGGCCGCCAGCGAGACCGGCAGCGCCGCCGAATCGGTGCTGACCGCCTCGCAGCAGGTGCTGCACGAGACGGACCAGCTCAAGGCCATGGTCTGGGGCGTGGTCGAGGAGCTGCGCCAGGCGGGCTGATCCGGCCCGCCCTCGCGGACCGGCGGGCGCCCCTAATTCGTTGCGGTTCAGCAACGATCCATAAAGGGGCCTCCATATGCTGCTGCAGCGCGTACTCGACCGCCATGTCGCGGTCGGCGCCCTCACCGTGATCGACGCACATGGGCGCCGCCACGAGGCCGGCGACGGCACCGGCCGGCCGGTAACGCTCCGTCTGCACGACCGCTGGTTGCCGCTGAAGATGGCGCTTGCCCCCGACCTGGCGGTCGGCGAGGCCTATATGGATGGCCGGCTGACCCTGGACGGCGACCTGTGGGAGTTCTTCGACCTGGTCGGCCGCAACCTGGCACTGCGGCCGCCGCCCCGGCGCCGGAGCTGGGGCCTGCACCGGCTGCATCAGGTCAACCCGGCGGCGCGGTCCCGCCGCAACGTCGCCCACCACTACGACCTGTCCGGGCAGCTGTTCCAGCTGCTCCTGGATCGCGAGCAGCACTATTCCTGCGCCTATTTCGCGCGGCCGGATCTGACCCTGGAGCAGGCCCAGCAGGCCAAGGCGCGCCATATCGCGGCCAAGCTGCATCTGGCCCCCGGCCAGCGGGTGCTGGACATCGGCAGCGGCTGGGGCGCCCTGGCCCTGTACCTGGCGAAGGTCGCCGACGTCGAGGTGCTGGGCGTGACCCTGTCCGAGGAACAGCTCGCCGCGGCCCGTGCGCGCGCTGCCGCGGCCGGTCTGGCCGATCGGGTCCGGTTCGCGCTCACCGACTACCGGGCGGTCGAGGGCCGCTTCGATCGCATCGTCTCGGTCGGCATGTTCGAGCATGTCGGCGCGCCGCACTATCCGCGCTTCTTTGCCCAGGTCCGAGACCTGCTGGCCGACGACGGCATTGCGCTGCTGCGCAGCATCGGCCGGCACGACGGCCCCGGCGCCACCGACGCCTGGACCCGGCGCTACATCTTCCCGGGCGGCTACGTGCCGGCGTTGTCCGAGGTAGTGCCGGCGATCGAGCGCGCCGGGCTGTGGATCACCGACGTCGAGATCCTGCGCCTGCACTATGCCGAAACCCTGCGCCACTGGCGCCGGCGGTTCCTGGCCAACCGCGACCAGGTCCGGGCGATCTATGACGAGCGCTTCTGCCGGATGTGGGAGTTCTACCTGGCCGGCAGCGAGATGGGATTCCGCTATGGCGGCCTGATGGTCATGCAGGTCCAGCTGGCCCGCCAGGTCGACGCCGTGCCGCTCACCCGCGACGTGGCGCAAGCCCGCGAGCGGGCGCTGGCGTGAGCGGGATCCGCCGGGCGCTTACGCGCGCGCCGGCGGCGGCTCGGGGCGATCGGGGACGGCCCAATGGTTGGCCAGGGCGAAGACCTCCTGCTCGACCGGCACGCCCTTCATGGGATGGCGGCCGAGCGAGCGGGTCGGGCGGCCGGTCAGCTCGGCGAACTCGGCCGACAGCAGCAGCGGCACGCCCAGACTCTTGGTCAGGCTCTCCAGTCGGGCGGTGCGGTTGACCGCCGGGCCAACCACGTTGAAGCCCAGGCGGCTGGGACTGCCGACATTGCCGTACATCGCCTCGCCGATATGCAGGCCGACCCCGAAGCGGATCTCGGGCAGGCCGGCGCGCCGGCGTCGGCGGTTCTGCACGGCCACGCCGGTGAAGGCGTCGATCGCGGCGTCGACTGCCGCCTCGCAGGTCGCCGCCGCCCGGTCGTCATCCGCGAACTCGAAGATGATCAGCGCCGCGTCGCCGATGAACTGCAGAATTTCGCCGCCGCGCGGACCGACGGCGGCGGCGATGCATTCGAAATAGGCGTTCAGCATCTCGATCAGCTGCCGCGGCGGCAGCCGCTCGTTGAGGGCCGTGAAGTCGCGCAGGTCCGAATACCAGATCACGGCGCAGATCGTCTCGGCGTCACCGCGATGGATCTGGCCGTTCAGGATGCGGCCGCCGGTGCGATGGCCGACATAGGTGTCGAGCAGCGTCTGGGCGACACGCTGCTGGTCGGCCAGCTCCAGCAGCGGCGTCAGGGCCTGGGGCAGCGCCTCCAGCCGGCGCAGGTCGGCGTCGGAGAAGCCCTGGGGCGCATCGCAGCCCGCGGCGACGACGTTGATGCGGCCGTCGCTGAACACCATCGGCACCGCCAGATAGTCGGTCAGCCCGGCACTGTGCAGCTCATGCAGCAGCGTGTGGTCGGCCTCGGTCAGCCCGTCGAGCCGGCGGCGGAACGGCTTCCCGGTCTCATGGACGACCTGGGTCGGGCTGCCGATATAGGCGTCGGTCAGGCGCAGCACGGCCTCGCGGTTCTGCAGGACCGCGACCGGTTCGCGCGTGGTCCAGGTCATCGACCAGGCGCCCATCAGCGGATGCAGGGTGCGGACCGCGGCATAGAGGCGGCCGATCGGCGCGCCTTGCTCCTGCAGGCGGTTGGCCAGCTCGGTGAACAGCCGGTCGGGCTGGCGGATCGCCCGCCCCCCGGTCAGCAGCCACTGCACCACCGGGGCCAGCTGCCAGCCGTCGCGAGGTCCGAACAGGGCAAGGTCGGGCAGGCTCTCCAACATCGCCCGATTTTGCGCCGTCGCCGCTGCCGCCGCCACCCCCAGGTTTTCAGCGAATCTTAAGACCCATGAGGAACCGTGGACGGGCCGGCGCCGCCGCTGTCGCGGACGACGGCGCCGCCGACCGACGATACCTCATGGAGCCGCCATGACGTCCGATCCCGCGGCCGTCACCGGGCCCGCCCCGGGCCCGCGGCGGCGCCTCGCCGACCTGCTGCCCGGCCGCCGGTCCGCCGGCCGCACCTTGATCGCCTTCAGCGCGCTGGTGGTGGTGGCGTTCTGCGCGGTCGTCCTGCTGGATCTGTGGCAACGCCAGCGGGACACGCTCACCCAGATGGCGCGCATGTCGGAGAACCTGACCCGGGTGCTCGAACAGCACACCATCCGGACACTGCAGACGGTCGACCTGGTCCTGGCCGCTACCGCCGAGGCTCTGCGCGGGGTCGGCGACCGGCCGCTCGACGACCCGGTGGTCCGTGCCCTGCTGCGCCAGAAGGCGGTGGGGACGCCGATCATCCACGACCTGATCGTCGCCGATCCCAGCGGGCGAATCGTGCAGACCGCCGCGCAGCCCGATGTCTCCGGGCCGTCGCCGTGCGCCGGTCTGGACGCCTCCGATCCGGCCACGACGCTGCGCAGCAGCGCGCCGAGGCTGGCGGCGGCCAGCACCACGATCACCGTGTGCCGGCCGCTCTACGACCTCATGGGCCAGCCGATCGGCACCCTCGCCGCGGTGCTGCTGCCCCGCTATTTCCAACAGTTCTACGAGACGCTGAACGTCGGCCGCCATGGCAATATCACGCTGTGGAACGCCAGCGCCGATCTGGTGCTGATCCGGCAGCCGCTCGCCCCCGACCTCCAGGACCGGCGCTTCGCCGTCGGGCCGCTGTTCGAGCGTGTTGCGGCCGGCGACCGGGCCGGCACCTTCCGCTCGGTCTCGCCCCTGGACAGCATCGACCGGGTCGTCAGCTTCCGCGCGGTCGACGGCCGGCCGCTGGTGGTCTCGGTGGGCCTGGCCTCGGCCGACGAGCTGGCCGGCTGGCGCGGCGACATCCGGCTCGGCCTGTTTGCCAGCGTCGGCATCATCGGCGCCGTGGTCATGCTGACCGCGGTGATCCTGCGCCAGGTCCGGCGCGAGGCGACGACCATGGCGGCGATCCGGCTGCGCGACAAGGCGTTCGAGACCAGCAGCAACGGCATCGTCATCACCGACGCCGGCTCGCCCGATTTACCGGCGATCTATGTCAACCCGGCCTTCGAGCGCGTGACCGGCTATGGCGCCGCCGACGTGCTGGGCCACAACCTGCGCCTGCTGCAGGGGCCGTTCACCAGCCAGCCGGCGCTGGACGACCTCCGCAGCGCGATCGCCGCGCAGCAGGACTATGTCGGGCTGCTGAAGAACCAGCGCAAGGACGGGTCCGTGCTCTGGAACCAGCTCCATCTGTCGGCGATCCGCGACGACGCCGGGCAGATCACCCACTATGTCGGCTTCCTGAACGACCTGACCGAGCTCAAGACCGCAACCGAGGACCTGCTCGTGGCCAAGCGCGAGGCCGAGGCGGCGAACCTGGCCAAGACCCAGTTCCTCAGCGTCATGAGCCACGAGCTGCGCACGCCCCTCAACGCCATCATCGGGTTCTCGGAGGTGATCCGGGACCGGCGGCTCGGCAACCGCAGCCTCGAGCGCTACCTGGAATACGCCAGCGACATCCACGAGAGCGGCCGCCATCTCCTGGACCTCATCAACGAGATCCTGGACATGGCCAAGCTCGAATCCCGGCGCATGGAGCTCTATGACGAGCCGATCGAGGTCGCAGCCCTGATCGAGTCCTGCGCCAAGCTGGTGCGCCAGCGCGCCCGCGACGGCTCGGTCGTGCTGGTGGTCAACCTGCCGGCCGCCCTGCCCGAGCTCGTGGCCGACATCACCCGGGTCAAGCAGATCGTGATCAACCTCTTGTCCAACGCGGTGAAGTTCACACGGCCGGGCGGCCGGGTCTCGATCGCGGCCGAGCTCGAGCGCGACGGCAGCCTGGCGATTACCATCCAGGACACCGGCATCGGCATGACCCCGGCGGAGATCGAGATCGCCTTCCAGCCGTTCCGCCAGGTCGAAAACGGCTTTGCCCGCCGCCACGAAGGCACCGGGCTCGGCCTGCCGCTGGCCAAGGCGCTGCTCGACCTGCATGGCGGCGTATTGCGGCTGGCCAGCGCGCCGGGCCACGGCACCACCGTCAGCGCCATTTTCCCGCCCGCGCGGCTGCGCACCCCCTGGGCGATCCGCTCCAGCTCGCTGGCGGTGTGACCCGGTAAACGGACGCCCCGGGCCCGGCGGCGTCGGGCCGCCGGGGTGGGTAGCACCGGCTACCGCCAGTAGTCGTGGCGGCCGGTGCCGTCGTGACGGCCGCTGTCCAGGCAGCAGCGCTTGAAACCGCCTCCCGGATCCGCACGGGCAGGGATCCTCACGACCGAGCTTCTCGACCAGCTCCTTGTCGCCATGGACGACGCGCAGTCCACGCCTGACCCGGGTCTCGGAATTGAAAGCCCCTCCGGCGCTTGGCCATCGGCTCAAAAGCAGTAGGGGGCCTCGTATCGATCGCGACGCATGATCGCCTCCTTCAGCTGAAGCGGGCCCACATAGCGCGAGGAGCCGTGACGGCGCAATGCCGGGGCCAGAGCGGCGCTGGGCGGCGCCGGGAAGCGAGACATCTTGCTATGGCGTGGTGCGCTTGGCGCGCGGTCTCAGCCCAGCATGGTTAGCCCAAGCGCCAGGGCAGCGAACGCCAGGACGATCATGCCGACACCCCGGCCGACCGATAGCGCGCCAGCCGCGAAAGAAAGCCACTTCGCTTACTGCGAGGGGCGACGGCGGGACAGGACCCTCGGCATGACCGCACGGCCGATCCGCCGGTCGATCCCCTGCGTATTGGTTGCGAACAGGCGCAGATAGGAGCTGGGCGTGACCGCAGACCCGGCCAGGACCTACCGCAAGCCGTTCGGCTGCCTGCACCATCGCGGCATCCGCGACGAGATCGCCCGGCTCGATGCGCAAGCCGACTGCCAACGCATCGTCCATCTGCTGGCGTGCTACGAGTTTCCCTTCGACCTGCAGCGCTCGCTGGAGCTGGCGCTGTTTCACACCTACGGCAGCGTTCGCGTGTCGCGGCTGCTGGCCAGGACCGGCGAATTCACGCGGCGTGGCCAGAAGCGCTACGACGACACCCGGATTCTGATCACCCATTTCCTCGAGTCCGGCTGGACCGAGGGGCCCGGCCGCCGGGCGCTCGAGCGGATGAACGCCATCCACGGTCATTTCGCCATCGACAACGACGATTTCCTGTTCGTGCTGGCGACCTTCGTCAACTTCCCGATCGACTGGATGCGCGACTATGGCTGGCGCCCGTTTACGCCGCACGAGGCGCGCGCCTGGTTCGCCTTCTTCCAGGAAATCGGCCGCCGCATGGGGCTTCGAGGGATTCCCGAGACCAAGGGCGACCTCGACCGCTTCGTCGAGGACTATGAGCGCCGCCATCTCGTCTATGCCCCGGCCAACCGGGAGATCGCCGACGCGACCATCCGCGTGATGGAGAATTGGCTACCCCGGGGCTTCCGTCGTCTGGTGCGCCCGGCGGTCTGCGCGCTGATCGGCGACCGCCTGCTTGGTGCCTTCGGCTATTCCCGGCCGCCGCGATGGTTCTGCACGGCCGTGACGTCGACGCTGAAGCTCCGCAGGCTGCCGAAGCGCGTCATCCAGCTCGAGCGCTATCCGACGCTGATCGCGACGGCCCGCAATCGAACCTATCCCGGCAACCGCTACGCGATCGAGGACATCGGCCCGTTCGCCCGTTGACTAGGCGTCCACGGCGTAGTGGCTGACCAGGTTCTCGTCGAACTCGAACCCCAGGCCCGGCCCGGTCGGCAGACGCAGGGCGCCGTTCACGACCTCGAGCTGGCGGTCGATGATCCGGCGGAAGTTCAGCACTTGGTCGTCGGGGAAATATTCGACGAACCGGGCGTTCGGCAGGGACGCCACCAGATGCACGTGCAGGTCATGGAACCAGTGCGGGCAGACCGTGACGCCATAGCTGTCGGCGGTCGCCGCGATCCGCCGGAATTCGGTGATGCCCCCGCACACCGCGGCGTCGGGCTGCAGCACCATGGCCGCGCCGCGGTCGAGCAGTGCCTTGAACCGCCAGCGCCCGCCCTCGATCTCGCCGGTGGCCACCGGCACCGGCGTGCGCTCGGCCAGGCGCGCATGGTTGTCGAGGTCGTCGGGGCTGAACGGCTCCTCGATCCAGTAGGGCCGGTGCGGCTCGAACGCGGCCAGGTACTGCAGGGCGGTCGGCAGGTCCGACCAGGCATTGTTGGCGTCCAGCATCAACAGGCGGTCAGGCCCAAGCGCGGCCCGCGCCGCCGCCACCCGCGCCTGGTCGGCCCCGGGATCCAGTCGGCCAACCTTGATCTTGACCGCCCGGAACCCCTGCGCGACATAGCCTGCCACCTCCTCGGCCAGATGGTCCGGCGTCTTGCCGTCGAGGTAATAGCCGCCGCTGGCATAGGCCGGCACGCTGTCGACCGCATGGCAGCCCAGATACTTGTAAAGCGGTAGCTTGGCGGCCCGGGCGTTGCGGTCCCACAGCGCGATGTCGACCGTGCTGAGCGCCCGCATCACGGCGCCGGTGCGGCCATGCAGCAGCGCTTCCTGGTACATCTCCTGCCACAGGCCCTCGACCTGGTAGGGGTCCTGGCCGACCAGCAGCGGCGCCAGCAGTTCGCGCACCGCGGTCGCGGCCAGGGCGCCCGCCTTGTGGCCGCCATAGCAGAAGCCGATGCCGTGAAGGCCGTCGTCGGTGTGCAGCTTGACCAGCACATAGTCGCGGGCGTGGACCAGGCGGCGGGCGAACGCGGTCGGCCGGTCCAGCGGGATGCGGACGGTGCAGGCGACGACCGAGGCGATCTTGGTCATGGGGTCATCCTGGTCATCGACGGTCAGCCCGGGACCGCCAGGGCGGCCCCGACGTCCTCCAGCACCTTGTTGATGTTGAAGGGCTTCAGGATCGTGCGGTTGACGCCCAGCAGCTTGACCACGCGCAGATACATCTCGGAGACCGACATCGCAATGATCGGCAGCGCCGGATGCGTCCCGCGGATCTCGCGGATCGTCTCCACGCCCTCCTTGTTCGGCATCAGGATGTCGATCAGCAGCAGGTCGACCGGGTCCTGGGCGAGCACGGCGCCGACCCGGCGGCCGTCGGGCAGGATGATCACGCGGTGGCCGATCTTTTCGAGCGCGGCGAGCAGGACGTCGCAGATGATCTCATCATCGTCGACGATCAGGAGGGTCGCCATTCGCCTCGTTCCCACCTCTGCGGCTGCGTTGCCGGAGTCTTCCATGAGGGAAGGCCAAACACAACCCGGCTGCCGCCACCGCGAGTCGTCGACATTTTTATGTAATTGCTTGATCTGCCGGCAGCTTACGGACCCAGCGCGTAACAGGGGCAAAAGTCCGGGCGAGCCGTCTCAGCCCCAGCCCCCCGCCGTCATCCCCTAGCGCCTTCGCGGGGATGACGAGGACCGGGTTTGGCGGGTCTGCCCGGACTTTTACCCCCTCTTACCCCAGCACGGCGGCCAGCCGGTCGACCGCACGGGGCAGCTGGTCCGGCGGCGTCCCGGCATAGGTCAGGCGCAGGAACGGTCCCGGCGCCTCGCCCGGGAACCAGGGCCGCCCGGGACTGACGATCAGGTCGGCACGGGCGGCGCGGGCGGCCACCTCGATATCGGACAGCCCGGCCGGCAGCCGGACCCACAGATGGAACCCGCCGGCCGGAAGGCGCGGCAGCGCGGCCGCCCCCAGCCGGGCGCGCACGGCATCGGCCAGCGCCGTCCGGCGCGGCCGCAGGGCCTGGCGCAGCGCCTTGAGATGACGCGGCCAGCCGGGGCCGGCGACCAGCTGCAGGGCCGCCTCCTGCAGCGGGCCGGCCACGAAGAAATCATCCAGGATGCGGGCCGCGCCGAGCCGCGCGCGGGCGGCCCCGGCGGCGCACAGCGCCGCAACGCGCAGGCCGGGTGCGGCCGCCTTGGTCAGCGACCGGATGTAGACGACATGGCCGTCGCCATCCTCGGCGGCCAGCGGCAGACCCGGCGGCTGGTCGAGCCACAGGTCGCGCGCCCAGTCGTCCTCGATCACGAACGCGCCGGCGCGGGCGGCCGCGGCCAGCACCGCGGCGCGGCGCTCCGGCGCCAACGCCGCGCCGGATGGATTGGCGAGCCCGGGCTGGAGGTAGGCCAGGCGCGCACCGGTGCGCCGGAAGGCATCGGCCAGCGCGTCGGGGTCGACGCCCTCCGCGTCGCTCGGCACCGGCACCAAGTGCAGCCCGGCGGCGTGCGCCGCCGCGATGGCCCCGATATAGCTCGGCGATTCGATCAGGATAGGCGCGCCGGGCCCGGCCAAAGCGCGGACCGCGACGGCGATCGCAGCCTGGCCGCCCGAGCAGATCACCACGTCGTGGCTGCGGAAGCGGCCGCCGGCCTCCGCGGCGAACCACGCGCGCAGCGGCTCCAACCCCTCCACCGGCATGCGCTCCCAGGCGGCCGGGCGGCGCGCCGCCGCGGCCAGGGCCGCCGACAACAAGGGCACCGCCTGCAGTTCCGACGGCAGATAACCGCCGCTCAGCGACAGGGCCCCGGCCGGTGGCGGCCGCAGCAGCGCGATCAGCGGCTCGGCGTCGGCGCGGCCCGAGCCGAGGGCCAGGGTCTGCCAGCCGAGGTCACCGGGCCCGGCCGGCGCCGGTGCCGGCCGCACGAAGGTGCCGCGGCCCGGCCGCGCCTCGACCAGCCCGTCGGCAGCCAGACGGGCCAAGGCCCGTTGCACCGTTACCGGGCTGACCCGATGATCCGCGACCAGCGTTCGCACCGACGGCAACTGGGCGCCCGGCGGCGAGGCGGCGATCGCGGCGCGCAGGCTTTGAATAACGCGATCGACGCTGTTATCCTGCTCCATGACGATAGATAGTAACGCTATCGCGCCCGTGTCGGAAACGGTTTCCGGTCGGCGCGTCGCGGTCGCCGGCAGCCTGTGGGGGCTGCTCGGCGTCCTGGCCTTTTCGCTCACCCTGCCGGCGACCCGGCTGGCCGTGGCGGACCTGGACAGCTGGGCGGTCGGGCTTGGCCGCGCCGTGGTCGCCGGGGCGCTGGCGGTGCTGCTGCTGGCCCTCCGCCGCCAGCCGCTGCCGCCGCGCGCCCTGTGGCCGCGCCTGGCGGTCGTGGCGTCAGGCGTCGTGGTCGGCTTCCCGATGTTCAGCGCGCTGGCCCTGGTTGCGGTTCCGGCCAATCACGGCGCCGTCATCGTCGGGCTGCTGCCGGCCGCCACTGCGGTCATGGCCGTGCTGCGCAGCGGCGAGCGGCCGTCGTTCGGGTTCTGGATGGCCTGCCTCGGCGGCGTCGCCGCCGTGCTCGCCTTCGCCGCCATGCAGGGCGCCGGCCGGCCGCAGCCCGCCGACGGCCTGATCCTGGTCGCGGTGCTGCTGGGCGCCCTCGGCTACGCCGAAGGCGGCGCCCTGGCCCGGCGCCTGGGCGGCTGGCAGGTGATCTGCTGGGCGCTGGTGCTGGCCTTGCCGGTGCTGGTGCCGGTGGTGGCGCTACGCGCTGCCCGGTTCGGCATCGTCCTGCACGGTGGAGTTGGCTGGGCGGCCTGGGCCGGCTTCGGCTATGTGTCGGTGGTCAGCATGTTCCTGGGCTTCTTCGCTTGGTACCGCGGCCTGGCGCTGGGCGGCATCGCCCGCGTCGGCCAGGTCCAGCTGCTGCAGCCCCTGCTGACGCTGGGCTGGTCGGCCTTGCTCCTGGGCGAGTCGGTCACGCCGGCGACCGTGGCGGCGGCCGCGGCGGTGCTGGGGGCGGTGGCCGCGGGCCAGCGCCTGCGCTCGACCGCTTGATTGAAGTTTAGGCAATTGCTCTCGGATTGTGCAGCCGCCTCATCGGACCGGGAGCGGCTGCTCGATGGCTGGGCAGGTCGATCCCTGGCCCGCTTCTTGCGCATGCCTCCCATGCGTTGCGCGATCGCGCCGCGTCCCCCTGTTTCGAGGAGGCACTCGACCGATGACCCTGTTCTCCCGCAGCCGTCCCTGGCGGCGGCTCGCCGCGGCCGGCGCCGTCGCGCTGGGCCTTGGCGCCGCCGGGCACCCGGCCCTGGCTGCCGACGACACCATCAAGGTGGGGGTCCTGCACTCCCTGTCCGGCACCATGGCGATCAGCGAGTCGGTCCTGAAGGACACGGTCCTGATGATGATCGACGACGTCAACAAGAAGGGCGGGCTGCTGGGCAAGAAGCTGGAGGCCGTCGTGGTCGATCCGGCCTCGAACTGGCCGCTGTTCGCCGAGAAGGCGCGCGAGC
>CAZEFK010000193.1:0-13773 GCA_964511405.1 uncultured Comamonadaceae bacterium
GGCCGCGTTCCTGGCCCGGATGGCGCGCGAGATCGCCAATGTCGCCTACTTCAAGATCGAGGTCGCGGGCGTCGCCAACAAGCTGCGCGACCTGATCGCCCAGGGCGGCGCCGCCGTCGAGGGGCCATGGGACGGCGAGGAGGGCATCACGCTGATGGCCGACCTCGACGCCGGCGCCACCGGCGCCATGACCGGCGGCGGCTTCCCTGACGGCTTCCGGCAGATCCTGGATCCGTTCTTCGCCGGCGACCGCGAGGCGGCGGTCGCGGCCTATCAGCGCTGGCTGCCGCTGATCAACTACGAGAACCGACAGTGCGGCCTCGCCGCAGCCAAGGCACTGATGAAGGAGGGCGGCGTGATTGCGGACGAGTCCTGCCGCTTGCCGCTCCAGCCGCTGCATCCGGCCACGCGGGCGGGGCTGATCGAGACGGCGCGGCGGCTCGACCCGCTGGTGCTGCGCTGGGGGCGGTGACGGCGCTGCGCCGGGCGACGATGAACGAGGTCAGCATCGCCAGCTGCTCGGCCGGCACGCCGCGGTAGCGCGGGATCACGGGCAGGCGGTGGACGGCGGCGAGGGCGCGGCTGTCGACCTCGCCATGCTCGGCCGCGACGTCGAAGCCGCAATCGCGGAACAGCGCCAGGTACTCGTAGTGGCGCAGCCGGTTCTGGTAGTTCTGCGGGTTGATCCCGGTCAGGCGCCAGAACCGGTCGCCGAAGCGCAGGAAGTTGACCCGGCTGATCGTCTTGTCGCCATGCTCCCAATGGTCGGAATTGTCGATCACATGGGCCATGGCACCGGCCGGGCGCAGCGCCCAGCGCAGGTCGGCCAGCAGCCGGCGCAGGGCCGCCGGCGGGATATGCTCCAGCACCACCCGGGATACCGCCAGGTCGAGGCTGTTCGCTTGGAGCGACGCGCCGTCGAACGGCACCCGGTAGTCCATGCGCAGCTGCGCCAGCAGCTGGGGAACCTCGTCCCCGGCGACCGCCGCCAGCCGCGACCGGATCGTGTCAGGGGCCAGGCCCAGGACGTCGCCGACCCGCTCGGCCTCGGCCGCGACCGTGGCCAGGGCGGCGCGGATGGTGCCGGCATCGAGCAGCCGCTCGATGTCGGTCAGCAGGATCGAGCGGGCCCCGGCCAGGAAATAGAGCGTGGGCACGATCGGGACCCAGCCGGTCCCGATCTCCAGCACGTCGCGTCCGGCCGGGTCGTGGCCGGCACGGCGCAACATGGCGATCTGGTCCAGCCCTTGGGCGAGGGCCAGGGCGTCGTTGGCCGGGTTGGATCGGTAGGGGGTCAGGCGCCGCTTGAAGGCGCGCAGTCGGTTCTGGAAAGGCAGGAGGGTCTTGGCGGTGTCCTTGGCGAGCTTGAGCTGCCAGCGCATGCCGTTCTCCCCGGATCGGTCGATGCCGTGCCCAACGTCCGAACCGGCATCGGCGATCCGAGGGTCGGGGCATCATTTCGGGGAATCCGGGGCGCTCCAGCCGTCCGGTAGCACATCGCCTTCACCGGGTGGCTCATCCCCTGCACGGTCCAGGAAGGCGAGGAAATCTCGCCGGTCGCTCTTGGCGGCCCGATCCCGAAAGTAATCGTGGGTCTGCAGCGCTGACAGCTTCTCGGCGACGGCAACGTTGATGAACTGGTTCAAGCTCGTCCCCTCGGCATCGGCAATAATCTCAGCCGCCGCTTTCAAGGATGGCTGAAGCCGTAGGGAATAGTTGGCCTTGCTCACCGTATCCTCCTCAAAGCTTCATCCGGCCAGATCACGTCGATGCCGAAGCGGCTGGCCGGGTCGAAATGCCGGCTGTTGAAGGTGACGATGCCATCGGCTCTGCCATTGATCGCTGTCTCCAGGACCATCTCGTCCGCAACATCACCCAGTTGGGGACGCCGTAGATAGTGGAGCCGACCGGCTCGACGATACCAGCGTGTCAGCCTGGATAGGCGAGCCTCGGCGCCGCGACCAGCCCGTTGTCGTCACGGTTTGGTGAGCGCGGCGCATGAAGCGGCGGGCCAGCGGGCTCAGTCGGTGCGGATCCGCGAGTGGTCGCGGGTGTCGCGCATCCCGGCATAGACCAGCAGCGACAGGAAGATCAGGGCGGTGACGTACCAGAAGAACCAGCTCTCGACGCCCTGGCCCTTGAACCACAGCGCGAGGTAGGGAGCGGTGCCGCCGAACAGCGAATTGGCGATGGCATAGGGCAGGCCCACGCCCAGGGCGCGGATGCCGGCGGGGAACAGCTCGGCCTTTACGACCGCGTTGATCGATGTATAGCCCGACACGATGATCAGCGCCGCCATGGCCAGCAGCGCCGCGGTCGAATAGTCGTGGGTCGCGCGCAGGGCGTAGAGGATCGGCGCGGTGCCAAGCGTACCCAGGATGCCGAACCACATCAGCACCGGCCGGCGGCCGATCTTGTCCGAAATCAGGCCGAACACCGGCTGCAGGCACATATAGGCGAACAGCGTGACCAGCGAGATCTCGGTCGCCTGCTCGCGGCTGAGCTTGACGGTGTTGACCAGGAAGGTCGGCATGTAGGTCGTGTAGGTGTAGAACGCGGTCGTGCCGCCCATGGTCAGGCCGAACACCAGCAGCAGCTCGCGCGGATGCCGCATCAGCGCCGCCACCGGGTTGGGCCTGGGCCCGGCGCTGGCGCGCCGGAAGTCGTCGGTCTCCTGCAGGTTGCGGCGCAGATACAGGCCGTACAGGGCGCAGGCCGCGCCGAGCAGGAACGGGACGCGCCAGCCCCAGGCTTCGAGCGCGGTCGGCGCGTAGGCCTGCTGCATGGCCAGCAGCACCAGGCTACCCAGCAGCTGGCCGCCGATCAGGGTCACGTACTGGAACGAGCTGTAGAAGCCGCGATGGCGCGCGGTCGCAACCTCGCTGAGATAGGTGGCCGACGTGCCGTACTCGCCACCCAGCGACAGGCCCTGCAGCAGCCGCGCCGCCAGCAGCACGGCGGGGGCGGCGACGCCCAGGGTGGCATAGGTCGGGGTCACGCCGATCAGTAGCGAGCCCAGGCACATGAGCGTGACCGACAGGGTCAGGGCGGCCCGCCGGCCGTGGCGGTCGGCATAGGCGCCGAGCAGCCAGCCGCCGACCGGCCGCACGAAGAAGCCCAGGGCATAGATGCCGAAGGTGTTCAGCAGCTGCACCGTCGGGTCGGAGCCCGGGAAGAACGCCTTGGCGAAGTACAGCGCGAAGAAGTTGTAGATGTAGAAGTCGTACCACTCGATCAGGTTGCCGATCGAGCCGCCGAAGATCGACCACAACCGGCGGCGCATGGCGGCGCCCTGGTCGGTCCTGGGAGTGAGAAGCGTCTGGTCCATCGGTGGTTCCCCCGCCTGTGTCGCGGCCGGTGCGGCCGTCTGCGCGGGTCCTCAGCAAAGGGCGGGCCAGAAGTCCGGCGGCGTCGGGATTCACCCCTCCACCCGACCTCCTCCCACAAGGGGAGATGGGGCGAAGCTGCCGCGACAGAACTCCTCCTCCCCTTGTGGGAGGAGGCTGGGAGGAGGGGGAATCCCGGCGCCGTCGGTAGTAATCCGCCCATGACAAGGCGATCGATCGGCGGAAATCCGCCGATCACGGGTCCAGGCGGCCGATGCCGTAGCGCTGCATCTTTTCGTTCAACGTGCGGCGGGGCACCCCCAGCGCCTTGATGACCGCCTTCACATTGCCGCCGTGGCGCCGGAGGGCCTGGGCAATCAGGCGCCGCTCGAAGGCCTCGACCTGGGCCGGCAAGCTGCCCGCGCCCGGGTCGGGTGCGGCATCCGCAAAGGAGAAGCGGCCGGCGCCGCGCAAGCCCAGGACGAAGCGCTCGGCGACGTTCTTGAGTTCGCGGACATTGCCGGGCCAGTCGTGGGCCAGCAGGTCGGCGACTAGGCCGTCGGGGGTGGGCGGTTCCGGCCGGCGGTGCCGCTCGGCCGCGTCGCGGGCGAAGGTGGCGAACAGGAGCGGGATGTCGTCGCGCCGGTGGCGCAGCGGCGGCAGCTCCAGCTCGGCCACGTTCAGCCGGAAGTACAGGTCCTCGCGGAACCGACCCTGGCGCGCCGCGTCCTGGAGATCGAGCTTGGCGGCCGCCACCAGCCGGACATCGACGGCGATCGCCTTGTTCGACCCCAGCCGCTCCAGCACCTGGTCCTGCAGCACCCGCAGTACCTTGACCTGGAGCGACAGCGGCATGCTCTCGATCTCGTCCAGCAGCAGCGTGCCCCGATGCGCATGCTCCAACCGGCCGATGCGCCGCTCGCGGGCGCCGGTGAAGGCGCCCGACTCGTGCCCGAACATTTCGCTCTCGAACATGGCCTCGGGCACGGCGCCGCAATTGACGGCCACGAACGGCCGCGCCGCGCGCGGGCCGAACTCGTGCAGGCACCGGGCGACCAACTCCTTGCCGGTGCCGGTCTCGCCCCGGATCAGCACGGGCACGGCCATCTGGGCCAAGTCCAGGACCTCGCGCCGCAGCGTTTCGATCGCGGCCGAGGTGCCGATCAGCCGCGCGTCCAGGCCGGGGGCGGCCAAGCGCCCGCGCAGCCGCCGATTCTCCAGCACCAGCCGCCGCTTCTCGACCGCCCGCGCCACCGTGTCGACCAGCCGCTCCGGCTCGAACGGCTTCTCGATGAAGTCATAGGCGCCCCGGCGCATGGCCGCGACGGCCATGGCGACGTCGCCATGGCCGGTCACCAGGACCACCGGCAGGTCGGGGTCGCGGGCCTGGGCCCGGGCCAGCAGCTCCAGGCCGTCCATCCCCGGCATCTTGACGTCGCTGATCAGGACGCCGTCGAAGTCGGGCGGCAGCGCCGCCAGCGCGGCGCCCGCCGCCTCGAAGCCGGTGACCGCGAAGCCGGCCAGGCCCAGCCATTGGGCCACGGCCACCTGCATGACCGGTTCGTCGTCGATGAAGAAGACCTGGCCGCGCTCAGCCATCGCCGGCCGCCAGCTCGACCGTGAACACGGCGCCGCCTTCCGGCCGATTGGCCGCGGCCAGCGTGCCGCCGAACTCCTCGACGATCCGCTGGCTGAGCGACAGGCCCAGCCCCAGGCCGGCGCCGGGCGGCTTGGTGGTGAAGAACGGCTCGAACAGGCGTGACAGCGCTTCGGGGCCGACACCTGGGCCGCTGTCCGCGACCGTGATGGCCCAGCCGGCGGCCGCGGGCCGGCAGGCGATCTCGAGCCGCCGGTCCGGCCGTCCGGCCATGGCGTCCACGGCATTGCCGATGAGATTGATCAGAACCTGCTCCAGGCGCAGCGGGTCGGCGCGCACCACGGCGGCGACCGGCACGTCCACGACCGGCTCGACCGCGGCCTGGCGCAGGCGGCCCTCGGTCAGCGCCAGCGCCTCGTCCACGGCCCGGCGCACCGGGACCGCCGACGGGCTGCCCTGGCCCTTGCGCGCGAAGGCCTTCAAGTGGCCGGTGATCTTGGCCATCCGCGCGGCCAGGCCGGCGATCCGGTCCAGGTTGGCGGCGAGGCCGGCCATGTCGCCCTGGGCGGCCAGCACGCGGCCGCTGGCCAGGAACATCGCCATGGCGGCCAGCGGCTGGTTGAGCTCGTGGGCCATCACCGCCGACATCTGGCCGAGGGCGGCGAGCTTGCCGGCTTGGACCAGCTCCTGTTGGGCGGCGCGCAGGTCGGCGGTGCGCAGCGCCACCCGCCGCTCCAGCTCGTCGCGGGCCGCCCGTTCGGCGCGCAGCCGCAGCCACCGCTGACGCAGGTAGAGGACCAGCAGCACGACGGCGGCCGCGGCGCTCGCGGCGATGGCGAAGGCGAGCCGGGCCGCCGCCGCGGCCGGTGCCAGGTCGGCCAGGTAGCTGACGGTCCAGCCCTCGGCCGGCAGGGGCCGGCTCGCCACCAGATACCGCCGGCCGTCCAGGCGCACCCTGCGCAGGTCGGTCGGCGCGCCGGGGGCGTCGGCAAGGTCCAGGGCATGCAGGGACACGCCCTCATATTGATGGGTGGCGGCCAACTCGCGCTGCGCGTCGAGCGGCAGCGGCGCCAGCAGGCCGTAGCGCCAGTCGCTGCGGCTGGACAGGAACACGACGCCGTTGCCGTCGGTCACCATGACCGCCTCGCCGCCGCTGGCCCAGTCGGCTTCCAGCGGGCGCAGGTCGATCTTGGCCACGACGACACCGGCAACAGTGGGGCCGGCGACGGCGTGGGCCTGGAAGTAACCGGGCTGGCCGGTGGTGACGCCGATCCCGTAATAGTGTCCCGCCCCCTTGGCTAGGGCCTGGATGAAATAGGGGCGGAAGCGATAGTTCGCGCCGACGAAGCTGTCCGGGCGCTGCCAGTTGCTGGCGGCGAGGGTCAGGCCGCCGCGGTCCATGACGAACAGCTCGGCGGTTCCGGCGGCCCGGTTGATCCGGTCGAGCTTGCGGTCGATGGCCAGCGCCGCGTCCGTCCCGGGAGCATCCAGCAGCGCCTTCACGTCATGGTCGTCGGCCAGGACGAAGGGCAGGGAGCGATAGCGGTCGAGAGTGCCCTCGATCGAGCGGGCGTAAAGACCGACGCGCTGGCGCGCGGCGGCGGCGATGTCGCCGGCGGCGCGCGCCTCGGCGAGGCGGGCGATCGGCCAAGCGGCCAGGGCCAGCGCCCCTGCGGCGATGGCCGGCCGCGTCCAGCGCCAGCCCGCCCAGGTCATGAGCCGACGGCGGGCAGCCCGTCCGCGACGGCGGGGGCGCGGTCCTGCGCCGGCACGCGGACGCCCGTCATCAGGGCTAGGCCGGCCAGGAACAGCAGCACGATCGTCGCCATGCCGGCGCGCTCGCCGTGGAAATGGGCGGTCGCCAAGCCAAACAGCAGCGGGCCCAGGACCGCCGAGGTCTTGCCGGTCAGCGTATACAGCCCGAACATCTCGGCCAGGGCCACCGGCCGGGCCAGGCGGGTGACCAGGGTGCGGCCGGCCGACTGCGCCGGGCCGATGAACAGGCCGAGGCCGATGGCCAGCGCCCAGAACCAGGCCGCAGCCGAGATCAGCAGCACCGCCGTTCCGAACCCGATCAGCCCGATCAGCGACAGGATGATCACGGCCTTCGGGCCCAGGCGGTCGTCCAGGGGCGCCACGACCGCCGCGCCGGCGGCGGCGGCCAGGTTGAGAGCGATCGCGAACACCACCAGCTGGTCGAAGCCCCAACCGAAGGTGTGGGCGGCATAGATCCCGCCGAATGCGAACAGCGTGCTGAGTCCGTCGCGATAGAGCGCGCTGCCGACCAGGAACAGCAGCAAGCTGCGGTCGGCCGCCGCCCGGCGCAAGGTCCGCCCGAGATGGACCAGGCTGTGCGCAACCGCGCCGCGACTGCCGCCCGCCCGGTCCGGGACCAGCGCGAACAGCGGCAGCGCGAACAGCCCGAACCACACTGGCACCAGCAGCGCGGTCGCCCGCACATGGATCATGTGGGCGTGGGGCAGGGGCAGCCAGGCGTCGGCACGGATCAGCCCGAACAGCGCCACCAGCAGCGCCACCATGCCGCCGACATAGCCCGCACCCCAGCCCCAGCCCGAGATCAGGCCGGTGCGGCCGGGCGGCGCGACGTCGACCAGCTGGGCGTTGTAGAACACGGCCGCGAGCTCGAAGCAGGCCTGAGCAGTCGCGACGGCGATCAGCGCCGGCAGCACCGACGCCGGCTCGGGCGTCACCCAGTACAGGGTCGTCGTCGCCGCCAGGCCCAGCACCAAGAAGGCGGCGATCCAGGGCTTGCGCCGGCCGGTCTGGTCGGCCACGGCGCCCAGCACGGGCGCCGCGACGGCCACCACCAGGCCGGCGGCGATCAGGGCCTGGCTCCAGAGCACGGTGCCGGCGTCCTTGCTCGGCGCCACCGCACTCGTGAAATAGGTTGCGAAGATGAAGGTCAGGATGACCGTGCTGAACGCCGCATGGGCCCAGTCGTAGAGGCACCACGCGACGATCACGGGCAGGCGGGGCCGGCGCATGGGCGCCGGCATACCACATTTCCTAAACCAGCATGTCCAGGAAGAAGCCGCGGAAATAGCGCGGCGGCAGCATGAGGCGGCCGTCGCGGATCAGCGACTGCAGCTGCTGGAGGGTCGGGATGCGGTCGCGCAAGCGGGTGCGCGGCGCCGGCGCCGGGCGCTCGACGTCGCGGCGCGGCATCGACTCGCCGATGCGGCCTTCGTAGGACGCGGAATCGCGAATGGGGTCGGTCGACATCGGAGTCCTGAACGCGCCGGAACAGCTAAGGGTCGTCCGGCCAGGGTAAAGATTCGATTAAGCGGGCCGCGCCTGGGCCCGCGGACGCGTGCTCATCACCGCCATCGACGCGGTGATCAGCGCCAGGGCGAGGGCATCGGCGCCGCCCAGGGGTTCGCCCAGGATCACCGCCGAACTGCCCAGTCCGATCACCGGGATCATCAGCATCCCGAAGGCCGCGGTGCTGGCCGGCAGGGCCGCGAGCACGCGGAAGAACGCCCAATGGCAGAACACCATGGCGACGATCACGGAATAGGCGGTGCCGAGCGCTGCCGACGGGGCGATCCGCCAGATCGGGAACAGGCCATCATGGGCGACGGCGCCGATCACCAGCGGCACGCTGCCGAACGCCAGCTGCCACGCGACCATGGGCAGCACCGGCATGCCCCAGTCGACGCGCTTGACCAGCACCGTGCCCAAGGCCCAGATCGCGGCCGCCGCCGCCATCACGACGGCGCCGGCCGGCGCCGCGGCCAGACCGGCCAGGCTGGGCGCCAGCAGCACCGACAATCCGCCCAGGCCCAGCAGGATCCCCGCCAACCGCCGACCGGTCAGCGGCTCGCCCAGCATCGGCACGCTCAGCACTGTCGCCCACATCGGCATGGTGTAGGCGATCACCGATCCGCGGCCGGCCGGCATGATCGTCAGGGCATAGCCGGACAGCACGTGCCAGAGCGCGATGTTGAAGGTCGCGGCGGCGATCAGCGGCCGGACGCGGCCGGGCGGGATCCGCAGCGGCTGGCCGCGCCCGATCGCCAGGGCAAACAGGCCGGCGGCGCCGACGACCAGGCACAGCGCCCGGAACGTGAACACCGGCACGTCGGCCAGCGCCAGCTTCATGGCCGGCCAGTTCAGGCCCCAGGCCAGGCTCAAGGCGGCCAGCAGCCAGATGGTGGCGGTCGAGGCGGCGGCGCGCCGGGACTGGATGGTCATGGCCATGATGGTGCCGCGAAAGTGCGGACCGGAGCTGTTGAATTTTTTTGGACCCGAACCCTTATTTTTTCTCGGTTGATCCCGACGCGTCCACCGAGGAAGGTGGCGGCGTCGGTTCTGCCGACCGCGGGATTTGAGGAACAGCTTGCACCGCGTCACCAAGAGCTAAAGCGGCCACGACCTGTCGTCGTGGTACCCGTCCTGCCAAGGAGGCCCACGATGCCCTCGACCTGTCCGAGAAACCTGCCAGGCCATCCGCTGCCGGCCATGCGCTGCTGTTGACCTGCCGACCGGGGCGCCTGCGCCCCGCCTCTGCTGCAACCGCTTGAGCCAGATTGCTCCCGCTCCTGCGCGGGGGCGCGTTTCCCGGAGTGTGTGTATGTTGGACGCCTTCGTCATCGAAGCCGCCGGCGAGACCGCCGGCATCGTCGTCCGCGATGACCGTGCCTACCGCTTCTTCGCTGCCAGCCGCGCCTTCCATCCGCTGGAGGCGCAAACCTTCCGCAACCCGGCCGACGCCGAGCGGGCGGCTGCCCGCCTGGTCCGGCCCAGCCCCGACCGCGAGCTGCGGCCGCTCAACTGAGCGAGGCGCGGCGCCCGCTGAAAACGGCGAAGCGCCACAGCTTGACGCTGCAGTCGACGTCCGTGAAGCCCGCGGCTTCCAACCATGCGAGCTGCGCTGCGACCGGAGCACACCGGTCGTGGCGCATGCGCGCCGCCGCGGCCACCAGGTCGGCCTCGGACGCCCCGGCGGCCCGGGCCTGGGTCGCCCATAGCCGCTGGTACCGGGCCTCTGCCGCGGGTGTCGGCCCCAGGACCTGCTCGGCATTGACGAACAGCCCGCCCGGCATCAGGGCGGCGTGGATGCGCCGGAACAGCCGCTGCTTGTCCGGGTCCGACAGATGGTGGATGGCCAGCGCCGAGATCACCAGGTCCCAGGGACCGGCCAAGTCGGCGGCGGCCATGTCCGCGACCTCCGTCGTGACCTCGGCCTGGCCGGCGAAGCGGCGCCGGGCCACGGCCAGCATGGCCTCGGAGCCGTCGATCAGATGCAGCCGCGCCGCGGGCCGGCGGCCGCGGACCAGGGCGGCGAACAGCCCGGTCCCGGCGCCCAGGTCGAGGATCGCCGGCGCTGCCGGCCCGCCCCAGTCGTCGATCAGGTCGAGGGCTGCGCCGTAGAAAGCGTCGAAATCCGGCACCAGCGCCCGGCGCTGGGCGTCGTAGCGGGCGGCATCGGCGTCGAAGGCAACAGCGGCGGTCGGCGGCATGGGGCATCTCCGGATCGATGACGCCATTGGGCGCATCGGCGACCGGCCCGGCAATCGCGGTTCGTTGCCGAACGAGTTGAGCGGAATTCAACTCGGCTCGTTGCAGATCCGCTGGAGAATGTCCCATTGCTCGCCGGTCAGGGCCGGATGCCCTGCTCGTCCGGCGCGCCGGACGGCCTCGGCGCGCTCGGCGTCGGCCGGGTGGGTCACCCAGAAGCCGCCATCGTTCTGGTGCTCGGCAGCCATGTCGCGCATGAAACCCTCGAAGCCGCGGGTGTCGAGGTCAGCGGCGATCAACGTTTGCACCGCGCTGGCGTCGGCTTCGCGCTCGATCTCGCGGCTGTAGGACAAGGTCAGCGCCGTGGTCCCGACATGGCCGAGCGACGAGCCGCCGACCGCGACAGCGCCCAGCGCGTCCCAGCCAGCCTGCTGGAAGAACTTGCGCAGCCAGTCGGCATGGATCAGGTGGCCCATCTCATGGGCCAACACGCCGGCCAGGCTGTCGGCCGAGCGGAGTCGCACCAGCAGCGGAGCCGTCACGATCACCCGGTTGCCCGGCAGGGCGAAGGCATTGACGATGCCGGAGCGCACGACGATCACCCGTGGCGCCGGGATCCGGGCGGCGCCGGCCAGGCGTCCGACTAGGCCGTCCAGGACGGCCCTGCCGTTGCGGCCCCGGCATTGGGCGTCGCCCGATCGGCCGCGGGTAAGCGCGGCGATGACTTCGGCCTCCGCCCGCTCTCCCAGGTTCGCCTGCCACGCCAGGGGGATATGGGGGGCGGCAAGCGTCGCCACCCACGGCATCCCGAGATACACCGCCAAGACGGCCGCGGCGGCGCCAACAGCCCAGCGGAGGACCGATCCCAGGACACGCCAGTCGGCCGAGCGCCGAGCGAGTTGCGGGAACGCGGCGAGCACCGTCCGGCGGGCGTCGGGATCGCTGATCTCCAGGCGGGCGTCCGGGCGATCGGCGGCGGTCAGGATCAGGGGATCGTCGCTGGCCGCCGCGGGCAGGCGGCGCAACGCCGGCGCCGGCCACGGGTCCTGGGGCCCGTCGCGGGTATGGATCTGCAGATGGTCCGGTCCCAGCGTCACATAGGCCGGGCGGACCCGGGCGGTGACACCGTCGGCGAACCGGGCCGGCATCATGTCGCGAAATCGAAATAGGCGGCGAGGCCGTCGCCGCGCGCGGGGCCAACGGCGCCGCTGGCCCGGACGGTGGCCAGCTCGTCGGCGTCGATGATGGCCAGCCGCGGCAGTTGGCGGCGCAGATAGCCATGGACCCAGGCGATGTCGGCGATCCATCGCATGGCGAACCAGCTCACCAGCGCAGCGGCGACCGCCGGCCATGTGAGCTTGGTGCCGAGCCACTGGGCGAGGGCGCCGCCGACTAGCAAAAGGAAGACGAGGGCGGTGGTCGCGATCTGGACGGCTGCGATCCGGAGGGCGGCACCATAGCGCAAGGGAAGGACGAACCGGACCCTGCCGCAGTGGATAGCCTCGACGATCGTGCGCTGCACGGTCACGCGGTAGATCACGTAGCAGACGGCGGCCGGCAGCAGCAGCCCACCAGCTAGCCCCAGCGATGCCGCTCCGGGAACCGGCCCCAGCGGCACGGTCTGCCCCGTCGCCATGGCGATCGCAATTGCGCTGATGATCGGCTGGGCGAGCACCCGCCCGGCGACGGCCGTAGCCAGGACGACCAGCAGCCAGGCGCCGCACCACCACCCGAGGGCCGGCAGGACCCTGGGCTTGCAGGCAAAGGCGCGGTCGCCGAAGCGCGTGTTGCGGATCAGCAGCGCCTCGGTCTTGATTCGGTCGATCGGGGCCAGCATCCCCAGGGTCAACAGCGTCAGCAGCCCGAAGCGAAGCCGGCACCAGGCATAGGCGCCGAGACACGGCTTGAGTTCGAACGCGACCCCGCGCCAGCGGGTCCGGCAGAGCCGGTAGCGGCGCGAGAAATACGGGACCGACAGATAGAGCGCGGTCGCCACGAGCGACGAAAGGCCCTGGACCACGGGGCCGGCGACGGGCGCGAACTGCGCCAGGCGGCTGACCAGCGCCAAGCCGGCGAACAATGCGGCGACCCGCAGGAAGCCGATGAACAGCTCGCGTCCCGTGCCGGTATATTCCAGGCGATCACCGCCAAGACGGATCCGGCTCCAGACATAGCGCCGGACCCGTGTCCGGCCCCAGAACCGATAGACACCGAGCGTGGCGATGGCCAGCAGGCCCGTGACTGCGGTCAGGCGCGCATACGGGACCAGGCGGCCGTCATAAGTGGTCGCCAGGTCGGATCGAACCATCTCGCTCATCGGACAGGACCCGTTTCGCAGCACTCGTGCAGGATGCAGAGCGCCGCTCGCCGGCGCAACCGAACTTAGAGCACCTGGAGCGAGGAGTTACGGACTCGGAGAAGATCTCAGGGCCAAACAGGTGCGCCGTCCAGCCCCGCGGTTTCTGGCAGGCCGCAGATCAGGTTCGCATTCTGCACCGCCTGACCGGCCGCTCCCTTGCCGAGATTGTCGATCACGCCCATCGCGATCACCAGGTTGCGCTCCGGATCGGCCGCATAGCTGACGAACGCGAGGTTCGAGCCGGTCGCCCATTTGGTCTGTGGCGGCTTGTCGGTTACGCGGACGAACGCCCGCCCGGCGTAGAAGCGCCGGGCGGCGTCCAGGCACTGGGCCGTGGTGGCGCGGCCCCGGCAGTAAATGGTGGCGAGTACGCCGCGGGTCATCGGCACCAGGTGCGGCGTGAACACCAGCCCGGCCGCGCTGCCACCGCTCAGCCGCTCGATCGTCTTGGCGATCTCGGGCATGTGGACGTGGTTGAGCAGACCGTAGGGCAACAAGTTCTCGTTGCTCTCGGCATAGCCGAACTTGCTGTCGGAGCCGCCTCGGCCGGCACCGGAGATGCCGGTCTTGACGTCGATCACGATGTTGCCGGGCTCGATCAGCTTGTCGACCAGCAGCGGCGCCAGCGCGTTCAGCGTCGCCGCGGGGAAGCAGCCGGGGTTGGCAACGCGGCTCCGACCCTCGATCTGGGCCGGCCAGACGTCGGCCAGGCCGTACGCCCAACCCTCGACGTAGCGGTGGTCGCCGCCGATGTCGACGATCTTCACGTCCTTGGGGACGCGCGCCAGCGCCTCGGCCGAGGCCCCCGTGGGCAGCGACGCGAACAGCACATCGAGCTTCGGCAGAGTCTCAGGGTTCCACTTCTCGATCACCAGCTCGGCCAGCTTGGCCGGCACACCGGGGAAGTGGTCCACCAGCCGGCTGCCGGCGCTGCCCTCGCCCGCGGCGTAGGTTAGCTCGAAAGACGGGTGGCTCGCGACCAGGCGCATCGCCTCGCCACCGCCAAAACC